>JAGLID010000043.1 GCA_023143145.1 Minisyncoccota bacterium
ACATTTTGGCGAAAGAGTCGGATCAAATGATCCAACCCGATACAGAAGAGATTTTTAAAAATAAGGCTATTGCCTAATAAAAATTAAAATTTCTTTTTTTTCAAACAAACCAATTTAAATATACACTCAAAAAAAATAAATATGAACTTAATCAATAAACAGCAAAATATAATTATCAGCATTATTATTAGCCACGGGATTTTGTCCTGTAGGTTGGTTTGATATTTCAAATTTAATCTACAGAACAAAATCCCGAGCTTTTCCAAAAGTTCGGGATTTTTTGTTATTTGATAATTAAATAATGAAGTCTAAGTGATGTCTAAAAACAAAAATAAATATAAAATGAATAAATTGATGTTATTTAAATTATGATGGAGGATTATTATGAATAAGGTACTAACAAAAATAAAAAAAATAAGCTGGCTAGACACTACTCTTCGTGACGGAGAACAAACACCTGGAGTTTCTTTTTTAGTTGAAGATAAAGAAATAATCGCTCTCGCTCTCGCTCGATTAGGAGTTGATATAATTGAGGCAGGTTCGGCAATTACATCAGAAGGAGAAAGGATGGCGATTAAAGCTGTTGTTAAGACTTTAAGAAAAGCAGGTTTTGATGATATTGAGATTGCTAGCTATTGCAGAATAAGAAAAGAAGACATTGATTTTGCATTTGAATGTGGTGTTACATCAATCCACCTTGTTGTTCCAGCTTCAGATTTACACATAAATGATATATTAAAAATGGATCGAGCAACAGTTTTAAAGATGGCTGTCGACATGACAAAATATGCCAAAGACTTGGGACTAATTGTTGAGATAAGTGGTGAAGACGCGTCTAGGGCAGATTTTGAATATCTTAAATCAATTTATAAAGCTTGCATTGAAGCAGGAGCAGACAGAATTTGTTTTTGCGATACCGTCGGTCATTTAGTTCCCGAAAAAACATATGAGATATTTAAGAACCTCGACAATTCCTTTAATGTACCAATTGCCGTACATTGTCACAATGATTTTGGTCAGGCTGTTGCGAACACAATTGCAGCTTTAAGAGCAGGCGCAACACAAGTCCATTCTACAATAAATGGTATAGGTGAAAGAGCAGGAAATGCGTCTTTCGAAGAAATTATAATGATACTCGAAGTACTTTATGAATATGAAACAGGAATTAAATGTGCAGACGTGAAACATATTTCAGAATTAGTGAGCGAATTAAGTGGTATTGCTATAGCAAAAAATAAAGCAGTTGTCGGTAATTTTGCTTTTGCGCATGAAGCTGGAATTCATGTTAATGGGCTTGTTGCAAATAAGGCAACCTATGAGCCATTCGATCCCAAATTGGTTGGTGGAACGCGTAGAATTATCTTTGGCAAACATACAGGACGCAGTTCAGTTGTCATGGCTTTAGAAGGTTCGGATATATATCCTGATGAGCAACAAATCTCTGAAATTGTAGAAAGGATAAAAAATCTTGGGGACAAAGGAAAGCGAGTGACGGATGCAGATTTTAAGGCCATTGCTGAAACTGTTATGGGCATTGTTTCAATACCTTCAATAACGCTTAAAAAGTTTTCAGTTATGTCTGGAAAAGATATAATTCCGACAGCTTCTGTTAAAGTAGAAATTAATGGTAAAGAATATACTCATTCTGCTACAGGAACTGGTCCCGTAGACGCTGCTGTTTCAGCAATAAAAGATGTGCTTTCAAATGGAAACGCGAATATCAAATTTGAAAACTATCACGTAGATTCAATTACTGGAGGTACAGATGCCTTAGTAAGAGTTGAGGTAACGATTAGTAGAGAAGAAAAAACAACAAACGCACAAGCATCAGGAGAAGATATTGTAAATGCTTCGGTTGAAGCAGTGCTAATTGCAATAAATCGTCTTATGGAATAAATAAAATTTGATGGAGATAAGTTTGGGTTAATCAAACGATGCTCCATTTTTCTTTCGTCAAATTTTCTCAATCAATCATAAAATACTATAATTTCATGGTAAGTTCTAAAACAAAAAAATTAACTTTATTTCATGCAATATGAACATATATAGAAGAAATAAAACAATAACTGCGCATAGTATCAGAACAGATATAATAATAGCTTTAATTGAA
>JAGLID010000044.1 GCA_023143145.1 Minisyncoccota bacterium
GCAAATTTTCTGTAAATGTTCCTTGGTCATATCCCAAACAAATCACATCTGGTTTATATTCTTGAATAACTTTATATTTATCATCCAGGTTTCCAAGAATAACCTTGTCTGCCAATTTGCTTTCAACTATTTTTTCCTGTCTCATATCTTCGTTATCTCTCGGCAGCTTTCCTTTGATTTTCAAAACATTTTCATCTCGCGCAACAACGACAATCAAATATTCTCCGAATTCTCGCGCCTGCCTAAAAAAATCCTCATGACCTTTATGAAATATATCAAATGTTCCGAAAACCATTACTTTTTTCATCTTTAAATAAGCTAAAATTATATAAGTTAAAATATCATGAATCTTTTTTTTACAAATTTATATATAAATAAATATTTTGATTAATTATTCAATAGCGTTAATTTCATTTTTAAATCTCCTAAAGAACTCCTTCGTAAACTTATCCCTACTTTTGCTAATTTCCTTCCCAGACTTAGTTAATAATTTATTTCTAACATTCTTCAATATTAACTCATATTCTAGTAGGCAAGAATCTCCTTTTGTATAAGAATAATTTTTCGTACTTTTTACTAAATGTTGTTCATTCCCAGTATAAAGTCTATTAGAACCGGAATTTCCAGCGAACAAAAAATTGCGCGCAATTCCAACAGCTCCAATTAAATCTATTTTATCAGCGTCAAATAAAACCCTAGCTTCAATCGTTTCTGGAATGTTATTATTTCTGTACCGATGAGTTAAAACACAATGCAAAATATTTTCAACGATTTCATTATTCAGTTTATATTTTTTTAAAATCTTTTCAGATTCTTTTACCCCTATCTCTGCGTGACAAAATTTACCTTTACTTTTCATTTCTTGTTTCCTCCCGATATCGTGTAATAAAACTGCAATTTCTAAAATTTGTAAATTAGCTCCTTCTTTTTTTCCTAATTTCAAAGCAAGATTTCTTACTCTTTCAATATGTGTCCAGTCATGACACCCGCTTGCATTTATAAAATATTTCTTAGCCTCTTTTTCTATTTGATTAATTATTTTTTTAGATATCATAATTTTTAAATTATAATCTGGGACTTATGGCTGGAAACAACACCGTATCTCTAATACTTTCTTGATTCATTAAAGCTATAAATAGTCTATCAATTCCAATGTAAAATATATCAAAAGTGCCAAATACCATTACTTTTTTTCATTTCAAGTATTTCACAAATTTAAATCATCAGAAATTGATTGCAATGATTCAAGTCCAATTTTCAGAAAATCATCCAAATTAATTCCAATTTCTTCACATTCTTTGATTATTTCTCTGTTGCAGTTGGCAGCGAATCCCTTACTCTTAAATTTCTTTTTCAAAGATGGTAAAGATAAGCTTTTTAATTTCTTGTCAGGTTGAACAAGTGTAGATGAAATTATTAAACCAGTTAAAGTTTCTGAAGAAGCCAAAGCGTGTTGAATTACCGTCTCTCTTTTTTTGTCTTTAAATTCATCGTTATCCACACAACCATAACCATGCGAAATTATTGTCTCAATGAGAAAATCACTTGCGCCTTCGCTTTTCAATATTTCTTTTGCCTTGATACAATGCTGACTTGTATCTTCTTTCGTTAATTCCCAATCAATATCATGAAGCAATCCTATAATCCCCCATTTTTCTGAATCTTGATTTAAATTTTTTGCAACACCCTCCATAATTGCCTTACTTTCAATGCAATGCATTTTTGTGATAGGGTCTTTAATGTATTTATTTAGAATATTTTCTGCCTGATTTGAATCAATGCCTAAATCTAAATCTTCAGGATTATTTTTTTTGTTATGTGTTATAGGAAAATCTTTTCCATCTAATTCAAATTTCCCCGGTTCTATCTTTATTCTATAGATTGGCTTCGGCCTCATTGTTGGAAAAAACACAACATCTCTAATACTTTCTTGATTCGTTAAAATCATAAATAATCGATCAATTCCCACGCCAAATCCAGCCGTTGGTGGCATACCATATTCCAAAGCTTCAACGAAATCTTCGTCCAACATTTGAGCTTCTTCGTCACCTGCTTCTCGCAGTTTATCTTGCGCCTCAAATCTTTCTCTTTGATCAATTGGATCATTAAGCTCGGAAAATCCATTTCCAACTTCTGCTGTAGCAATCAAAACTTGTATTCTTTGAACTTTTGTCTTATCCTCATCTTTTTTCTTGGCTAGAGGTGAGATATCAAGAGGCTGATTTATGAGAAATAATGGTTGAATTAATTTTGGTCGAACTAGTTTTTTATAAAGTTGATCAATCAATCTTCCTCTTCCAGCTTTCGGGTCCACTTTAATTCCTTTTTCTGCAACGATTTTTTGCATATCCTCTTTTGTCGGATATAAATCAATATCAACTCCAGATTCCTGCAAAACAACTTCACGATAATCAATTCTTGACCACGGAGCTTTGAAATTCAAAACCGTATCTTGATATGGAATTTCCAATGTTCCGAATGTTTTTTGGATAATATCCATATAAAAATTTTCCACAAATTTCATTAAATCTTCATAATCAGCATACGCCCAATAGAACTCCAGCATAGTGAATTCTTGCAAGTGCTGTGTGCTCATTCCTTCATTTCGAAAAACTTTTCCGATTTCATATATCTTTTCAAATCCACCCACTAGCAATCTTTTCAAATGCAATTCCAAAGAAATACGAAGATATAAATCTATATCAAGCTTATTATGATGAGTCAAAAAAGGCTCGGCATCAGCACCTCCGGGAATTGCCTCGAGAACTGGGGTTTCGACTTCCAAATATCCATTATCATTCAAAAACTTTCTGACATTATTTGTAAACTCTGTCCTTTTCGTGAAAAGCTCTTTTGTATCCTTGTTCATAATTAAATCCAAATATCTTTTTCTATATCTCAATTCTTCATCTTGAAGTCCATGCCATTTTTCAGGCAAAGGCAATAAGGATTTAGTTAAAATCTTATAGTCCTTAATCCCTAGTGTCTGCTCGCCTCTTTTTGTGGTAAATAAAATTCCTTCAGCTTGCAGAAAATCTCCCACATCTAAATTATCAAGCATTTCGTATTTTTCATCATCAATATCATCTTTTCGAAAGAATAATTGCATCTGTCCGCTTTGATCTTCAAGGTCAGCAAATGTAAGAGCACCGTGCACCCTAATTGTTCTGATTCTTCCGGCGACTGTGACGTTTTCTTCTGATTTCGATAGCACATCAAAATTTTCCAAAGCCATCTTAATATTATGAGTTCTGGTTGATTTTGCAGGATATGGATCAATTCCAGATTTAGAAATATTACTCAATTTATCAAGTCTCGCTTGTTTTAACTTATCTATCATTTCATTATATATTAATCTTTAACTTCCTTTAAATATACTATTTTATTTGAAATTAGTCAAAAAAAGAGGTTTTATTTCTAAAACACTCTTTTTTCAAAACAACTTCGAATAATAACTACTATTTTCTCGAACTTCCAAATTCACTTTTATTCCGCTCTATACCTTCCAAAGATTCAACCCACCCAAATTCAGTTTCTTCAACTTTTTGAATTAATACTTGTGATATTAAAAAACAACATATCCTTCTAAAATTTCCATTTTCACGTCAGTCTTAAATCCTTTTTTTTCCTAGCTACAAAACACAATCTTCTTTCATAGAGTGAATATCGAAGCCAGAATTTCCTTTATACACATATCTTATTAGTTTTGCATAATCAATTATTTAAATTTTAATTTTTAGCATTGATATAAAATATTTTAACAAATTACCTTTTTTTATTAATAAAGGCTTTGACTTCCTCCCAAATTAAATCATTTATATCTTCAGTATTTAACATTTTATTATCTTCAACACAATTAATTTCTATCCAATTATTATGTTCTTTTATTAGTTTCAGCGATTGTTTATGCGAAGCTTCTTGATAATTCCGACTTTTTTCAACTTGATCATTTTTTGCATTCTTTAGATAATCCCTTGCATTCTTTGTTTCCAACAACTTTTTTGAAATACTATACGGAACATTCAAAAACACAATCAATTCTGGCCTTGGTATCTTAAAAACCTCAAATTCCATTTCCTCAAGCCATTCTAAGAACAATTTTCTTTCTTTTGCATTTTTAATTTTTCCACCTTGATGAATTTGATTTGAAGAAACATATCTATCTAAAATAACGACTTTACCCTCTTTCAACCATTTTTCAATTTTACTTTTTGTTTCCCATCTGTCTGCCGCATACAAAACAGAAGCGAGATATGAACTTGTTTCAGGTGCATTTCCAAAATCTCCATTCTGAAATCTACCCGTCATTTTTCCAAAAAAGTTATTATAATATTGTGGAAAATCAATCGTCGCAACATTATATCCTTCTTTTTTCAAACGCTTTACAAGCAGTTCAACTTGAGTTGCCTTCCCACTTCCATCAATCCCATCTATAACAATAAATCTACCTTTTTGATTTGTTTTTTTCATTTATCTTGAAATTATTTCTTTGTCTTGTATATATGTAAATCCAAGCTTGACTGCTGTTTCGGCTTTCTGAATTTCAGCACCAATATAAAACGCATGTGAAATTTCTGAAATAGCCTTGGCTGATAATAATTTTCTATAAAGTTCTACAGTTACATTTTTTTCTTTTCCATTCTGTCTAAATTCTTGAATATATTTTCCATCAGACGAATAATGCTTAATGACTATGTTTTCGTTTTCAATATTAATGATAAAATATCCCCTGGGGTCAGTAGCCTCAAATTTAATCTTATTTCCATATTTCGCAACAACACCTTCTGCCGTTTGCCATTCATTATCATAAATGTGAGCACAATTTGAAAATATTGTTAAGGTCCCCACTTTTTTTGAAAGTTGTTCTGCTATATATTTCTGAACTTTACGAAGACCAAAAGCATTCAGTGCCCAACCTGAAAAAATTGCATGTGAGCGAAAATATGCAGTCATATTCACTTCATCTCCGAGAGTGGTCACCTGAACTTGAGTCATACAAGGAGCTCTTTCAGCTTTATGATCATTCGTTAAATCAAACATCATCGCCAGTGCAGCTCGGTCTGTCGGATATTTTTTCAAATATGGAATAATAACATCTTCAACCTGATTAATTCCCTTGTAATCCCAAAGCCTCTCGCCATATGTATAAACCTCATCGCCTTTTTCACCAGTCATGATATGTGAACAATAATTTTCAATATCTATTTTGTTTATCTGCATATACGGAAACATTTTTGGCTCATCAGGATTTTCATCTGTAACAACAGCTGCGATATTAAAAAGTTCTTTTACATTTCCTCCGTACCAAGTTGGATTCAATCTTCCAAATTTCAAAATATTTTCCAAAATTTCAAGCCAAACTTCCCCAGCATATTTTCCTCGAATTTTGAAAACTGATTGATCTGTAGGAAAATATTTAATTTCATCTTCTTTCTTTTCCGCAAAAATCATTGGCTCTGCAAAAGGTTTGCCCTGTGACTTATAATTCGAAATGATTTTCTTTATTTCCGCGACATCTTGAACTCCAATTATTTTTTCAATAGTAACATTTTTTCGAATCAAGTCCAAAGATTCTCTTGGGATCTCTTGATGAACTTTTGCAAAATCGTTCCCGATTACATTGTAATTATCGTCTATTCCTTTTTCAAAAAAATCAACTAGCACCTGTCCACTTCCAGAAAGTTCTGTCCCGCAAATAATTAAATACCTGATCTTAGGATTAGCTAGGATATTTCGAAATATAAAATTTATACCTTCTTTTGAATAAAGCTGTCCAGCCACACAAAAAGAATCAGGACCTAATTCATCTGTAATTTTTTTTGTTGGCGTCCAAAGAGTTGCAATTGCAATTTCACTTTTTGGATTTCCTAAAATTACATTTTCCTTGGAACAAACAGGCCAATCAATTATATTTTTACATTTAGACATAATTTTTATTTATAAATTTTTCAATTATAGGAATTGTTTTCAAGAAGTTATCGTGAATTTTTATCTTCTTCCCATTAATTTCATTTGGCTTAATCCAAATATATTCTTCAACGTCATATTTTCTTTCAACCTCATCTTCTGATCTTTTTAGTTTTATTTCTTGCTCTTCGGGAAATTTTGCAATGTATGTTACTACTGGAATAAAAATACCGTTATCTTTGTATGGATTATCTCCTTGAGCATAAGATATCTTTGTGTCAATTAATTCGACATCATTTTGATTAAGGTTAATCCCTACCTCTTCTTCTGTTTCCCTAATTGCAGAATCAATGAATTGTTCCTTTTCATCATAATCAACTTCTCCTCCGGGGACCGTCCAAATATCGTTATTATTCCTTTCTTTTACAAGAAGTATCTCGTATTTTTCATTCACCAAAACCAAAGAACCAACAAAGTATGCCGATTGCACTGGAAATTCCAAATTTTCTTGTTTATCATTCATAAATGTCTATTAATGATTACTTTCTTTAATTTAGCATATTTTTAGAATTGTTTCAAATAAAAAAAGAAGGGCGGTAAATTCCCTTTTTTATTATAATATTTTTGCAATACCCGCTATAATAGCAAGTATTATCATAAACAACGCAAGAGACAGTACAAGAATTATTATTCTTGGTCTTAATTGTCTATTACTGCAATCGTCATGCTCATACCAGAAATCATTTGGTTCTTCTATTCTGATAGAAGTACATCCGATATTCTTAAGATATTTCCTCAATTGACGTCTTTTGTTACTTGGAATATTTCCCAAAAACATAAAGTCATCCAATGAATCATACCTCAAATTAGTTGCACCGATTATTGTTAATTCGGCAATTTTTTCGCTAAGTTCTTCATCGCACCTTATTAAACAATCTGCCCAGAAACGATGACTAAATATTTCATTCAATTAATTCACCTCAATTAAAAATCTCTATTTATTGTTAATACATTTTTGATATCAACAAATTAGTATACATCTACGTATTAATTTGTCAATAGTAAGTGATCTTAGTACTCGTAATTTTATACTTTTCTTAATTTCTGTAATTAATACATAAAAAAAGAAAGAGGTTAATTTCCCTCTCTTAAATATTCTTCTAATTTCGGCAGCGTACTATCTGCAAAGTTTGAGAAAACTTTCAACTCTCCACTATTAATTTTTTGTTTTAAATCTTGAATAGGGATGTTAATAACTTCTGTAATTGCACAGCCCTTTTCATAATCTTGATGTTCAATGTCTGGAATCTCGTCATTTTCTTTTAGGAAATAGACGAATGTTTTTATTGTTCGGGTTATACCATCTCTACTATCATCAAATATATAATAGAGGAAACTTACGATTCTGGAAATTAGACTGCCCTTTTTCTTGTATTTTTTCGGTAGAACTATTACTGAATCAATCAACAATATATCGTTGACATTTGGATTAACTAGCTCACCAGTTTCTTCAATTATTTCCCTTACCGCTGTTTCATTTTCTAACTCACCTTTACTAGATTCACCACCGAACGGCGTGACTTCTTCTCTATCTTCTGATTTAGATAGTATGATATTTTTTGTTTCTGGGTCAATGACAATTACATTCGCGAAACGATAATACCATTCTGGCGACCATCTCATTAATAATATTAATATCTCTTGTGTAAATTTGAGATAAATTCTACCTAGACGTTCTTTAAATTGCGTATTTATTCCTCCTTCTCACTTTTATACTTAATTCTATCTCAAATTTTTATTATGTCAACCCCTCTACTAGCTATAACCCTTTCTCCGTCAAATACGGAGGAACCGCGAGTGTAGACAACTTTTTTAAACCCAGCTAAAGCCACCAGTTTGGCGCAGGCTGGGCATGGAAAATGAGTTACGTATAAAACAGTGTCTTTTAGAGATATGCCTTCATTTGCAGCTAGTGAAATGATTGAAGCTTCTGCATGAGTGACAGAGCAAACCTCAGGACTTTTACCAGGCTTAATTGAATCACGAATGCATCCGATTTTATAACATTCATCTTCCGTTGGGAGCATTTTATTAAATCCACGAAAAATTATTTTTTCATTTTGAACTGCAACCGCTCCAACTTGTCGCCACCAACATTTTGATTTTTCTGCTTCTTGTAATGCTTCATCCATAAATCTTTGATGTTCCTGCAATTCTTCTTTCGTCAATTCCGACGCCTCTTTCTTAAATTCCTGGACTTTGTCATCGGACCATCGCAATCTGATATCGTGATATTCAATAATATTTTTATAGTCATTATCTACGAAACACTCTTTTGCAAAATCTTCACTTTTATCGCCTTGTAAAATAAATATCTTATCAGGCTTTAAGTTTTCCATAATTGCAGAAAGATTGTCTTTTTTTATGGAAAAATATTCTTCAACTTTTATATAAGAATTCAATATCTGCTTTATATCTTCTGGCGGAATTTTTCTAATATCTGTCTCTAGGGCCGTTAATTCTTTAATAAGTTCATCACTTAAAATTCCTACAGAAAAAACAAGATTTTCCTCGCCTTTTTTCATTTTATGTAAAAATTCAATGTATCCCTTATGAAATACCGTGAATTCTCCAATAATTAATATTTTCTTTTTTGTCATATTTTACCCGATTGGGAAATTAACTGTTTTGGTCTTTTTATTTCTATCAAGATTTGGAACAATAAAATGGAAATGTAAATGACAGACTGATGCTCCGGTATATTTTGTATCACCAAATCTCAAAGATAACGCCCCACCTTTTAATTTGTATTTTTTGATTGCCCAATTTACTAGCTTAGAAACTACAGCAAAATCTGTCTGTTTTAAATCTATAAAGTTTTCTTTATGCTCTTCCGAGATAATCAAAAAATGAAATTTTGAATTCTCATAGGGCCAACTACTTTCAGTTATAAACCATCCCTTTTCCTTTTTTAGTATCTTCTTTTTGTGATACTTGAAATTTTCTTTACAGAATGGACACTTAGCAGTTTCTTCTATTGTTTCAAGAGTTTTCTTATAATCACTAGATTTTGCATATCTTTTATCAACTACTTTTTTCATAATTTAATATTAGATAAAATATATTCTAATCTTTTTTTGAAAGTTTTTTCGATGATGTCGCTTGTGGATGTGTTTTCAGCTTGTCTTTCAAGAAGCTTCATTTCACCGCATAATTTTTCAATTTCTATTCTTTGTTCCAAGGGATAGCTTTCCTCGATTGCCACAAAAACATCAGGATTAACTTTTCGGAGAATATTCATCTCCCAATCACCTTTTTTATCAACATCATCAATAATTGTCACATAATCAACAAAAGATTGATAGCTCAACATTTCCATTCGCTCTTCCTCAGGTATTACTGGACGCAATGAATTTTTTTTATAAATCTTAATCGCTCTGTCACTATCAACCCCAACAAGAAGGATGTCTCCTTGTTGCTTTGCAGTATTCAGATATCGAAGATGACCAATATGAAGCATATCCCAAGAACCTATTGTGCAAACTACCCTGTTTCCCAAAGTTTGTTGAGCTTTAATAAGTTCTGCTAATTTTTCATAGTCATCAATAATTTTATTTTTTACTTCCATATGTTTTTTAGATTTAAATTCATATATTAATTTAGAATTTATTAATTGCAAAAATAGCTATTATTATAAACAACCGAAAAAGCAAGGGATCCCATTCCAAAACACACAAGAAAATAACCGAAAGAATCGGTTATTTTTTTAGATTATAAATCGATTTTAATCCCGATTCCCATAGTAGAACTTATTACAACATTTTTTATATAATCACCCTTCGCGCCGGATGGTTTAAAATCTCTCATATTTTGAACAAAAGTCCTAACGTTTTCTTTTAATTTATCTTCTCCAAAAGAAATTTTCCCAACTAACTGATGAACATTCCCTGTATCATCATTCTTGTAGTTAAATTTTCCTTTTTTGAGTTGTTCTACTGTTTTCTTAATGTCAGTTGTAACTGTCTCTGTTTTTGGAGAAGGCATCAAACCTTTTGGTCCAAGAATTTTTGCCACAATTGCCAATTTTCTCATCATATCTGGAGTAGCAACTGCTACATCAAAATCAACTAACTTTGTTTTTTTAATTTCTGCCACAAGTTCCTCTCCTCCAACAATATCAACTCCAGCATCTCTTGCTTCTTGAGCTTGTTCACCTTCCGCAAAAACTACAATTTTTTTCTCTTTTCCAGTTCCATGAGGCAAAACTATTGAACCTCTAATTTGTTGATCAGCCTGCTTTGGATTAATATTGGTCCTAAAGTGAACCTCAACGCTCTCGTCAAATTTAACGTTTGCACCTTTAATCAACATCTTCATAGCTTCATCAATCTTGTAAGCCTTAGTTCTGTCAATTGTCTTCTTTACGCTTTGATATCGTTTTGATCTACTCATTGTTTTTTCCTTCTGTGGTTCGAGCGCGTTTTTTTTATTAACGCTCCCACGGTTAGTTGTTAAATTATATAATAAATCTATTTATTATTTCTACATTAAACTATTTCGTAAAACTTTATTATAATAAGAATGGTAATTAATAAACATAACAAATTATAAAATAATTTATAAGGAAAGAATTCAGTATCTAACCTTAAAGCGTTATTTATTAATCTTTCAATTAACATTGCTGGTATAATAAAAAATATTATAGATGTTTTGACTAGGTATATAGATGAATTAATATTATTCAGATACGTGTCACTTCGAACACTTGCCAGATTTCGATCAAGATAATATATCTCTGAGAGTATAAAATAAACACTAATTATTATAGGTATGGAATGAATCAATAATTTTCTGTAATAATCTGCTTTCACTATACTCAATGCATCTACGAGCAAATTAATATCACAGTTATAAATATTATCTTCTTCTGCTATCTTACTCTTATGAGAACTAATTTCCTTTAATTTAATAACATTTTTCAATTCACTCAGATTGTCTTTATATCTATTTACTATATAACTCAAATTATATGTATCTTTCATAATATCTATTTACTATTTTTACAATAATATTTTTCAATTACAAAATATTTATTTTTTAAAAAAACAAGCATTTTCGAAAAGCTATAAACTCCCATTGGTACCAAAATCAAATTTCCTATAAGACTGTTTCTGAAAAATGGAATCGCCATATAATAGCATCTCAGAAGACCAGATAGGCTATACTCATACATTCCTGACATCAACCACCAACCGAAATTTGTGTATAAATAAAAAAATATAGAACTAATCAACGAAACTGATATCGAACCAATGATTATATTTTTTCGTATTTTATTTCGAAATAAATATCCCACAAACGATATAAATATAAATGCTGACCAAGTAAACAATAAAATGAAATTATTTCCAATAATTAAATCACTGACAAAAATCACTGACAATGGAATAATCGCAATATACATTCCCCCGAGATAAATACCTGCAATTATTGCGATAGTTGTGACAATTTCAAAATTTGGAATACCAACATATTCAATAAAAGTAAATCTCCCAATAACTCCCAAAACAATTAATATTAGTGCCATTAATGGTTTTACTTTTTGACTCATATTTTTATCTTTATAAATCAAAGGGAACTTCCTCAAATCTCCATTCAACCTCATCTCCATCTTCTATATTTTTTTTATCAGCTGCGGAATCACCTAATTTTTCATTGATATAATACTGCCAATATTTTCCTTCGTCTCCATTCTTAATTCCATTTATACTTTCTATAAAAACCCCAAAGTCATAACTATTATTATATTCCAATTCAGTATTTTCATCTGTAATAACGAACACAGTTGATTTACTTGAAATATCGTTCAAATCGTACGTCTTTTCGTTTTCACCAACGATAATCTTCAAAGACACGGAAATATCTGTGCTTAAATCTTGACCAGTTTCCTCAGTTAAAGTGTTTACTTTTCCACTTTTAGAAGCAGTTTCTGTTTTTATTGCAAAAACAATCGAAATTAATAGTATTAAAGCTAAAACAAACAAAACTGAATTATATTTCCAGGAACTTTTCTTCTTCATAAGTTGTTCACTCATTTTTTATAGAAAAAAATTAAATTAAGATTAAAAAATCTTTAACAAAAATCTTTAATCTTCGATTGTTATTCCCATATTCTTGGCTGTACCACCAATGATTTCCATTGCGCCTTCAATGTCATTTGCATTCAAATCTTTCATTTTGATTTCTGCGATTTCTTTCAATTGAGCTCTTGTAATCTTTCCAACCTTATCTTTTTGTGGTTCTTTCGAACCTTTCTGAACACCAGCAAACTTTTTAATAAGTGCTGATGCAGGAGGAGTTTTCATTATAAATGTGTATGACTTGTCCTCATACACAGAAATTTCTACAGGAATAATATCCCCACCCATATCTTTTGTGTCATTGTTAAATCTCGTACAAAATTCTTGTATATTAATTCCAGCCTGACCCAATGCTGGACCAATCGGAGGAGCTGGATTAGCCTTACCTGCTAGTATTTGAAGCTTCACTAGTTTTTGAATTTTCTTTGCCATAATCGTATATTATTTAGTATTTATTAATCTTGTTAAATATCTAATATCAAGTATTTTAGCATTAAGTAAGAAACCTTATATATATGAATGCAATTATTAAATACGAGACATTTAGTAATTGTCACTTAGCACTAGTTACTATTATATTTTCTTAATCTGTAAAAAATCTAATTCCAAAGGAGTCTCTCTGCCAAACATTTGAACAAGAATTTTTACTTTTCCCTTTTCTTCATCGACTTCTTCAACCTTTCCATCAAAATCT
>JAGLID010000045.1 GCA_023143145.1 Minisyncoccota bacterium
TCTTTGACACCCATTCTTCTTTTCAGGGCAATCATTTCCTCTTCTGAAATTGGAGTCGGCGTAGTTCCTGATCCAACGAAACCAGTTACATTCGGAGTGTTTCGAACAACATACCAAGAATCGTCGTTTACAATCATCTCTACCATAACATATCCAGGAAAGATTCTTTCTTCCAAGACTTTTCTCTTGCCATTCTTAATTTTTATTTTCTTCTCTTTTGGTACTAATACATCAAATATCTTTTCTTCCATCCCCATTGATTCAATTCTTTGTGTTAAGTTTCTACAAACATTATCTTCATAACCGGAATATGTGTGCAGAACATACCAATTTCTTCCGAAATCTGCCGTTTGTTTTGGCATATCTTTATATTTAGTGATTAATAAAACTACAACGAAAGTTTATCCTAAAATAAACCTTTAACTATCTTGTCTAATGCAAAATCCATACCTCCTAAAAATGAAGCAGTTACCAAACTAATAATAACAACAATAGTCGAATCTTTTATAGCAGCTTTCCGAGAAGGCCAACTAACTTTCTTTATCTCAGATTTAACTTCAACGAAGTATTTTTTTAACTTTTTAAGTATATCCATTTTCTTGATTTTAAAACAGCCCTTAAAGGCTATTATTGATTTTTAAACTATAGATTATATAAGCTCATAATACTATTAAATTAAATTTTAGTCAATAGCCTATGAATTGAGTCAATATTTTGTTATTTTGAAAATATTTCCATCAAAAAATATACAATATCACTTCTATATAATAGGTTAATAAAAAAATTAGTAAATTAAATCCATCGTCGTTTTATCAGAAGCCAAAGAAAAGCCACGGACATAAAGACAATTAATAGTATGACATACAAAAAAGCAAAAGGACTATTGCCAAGTGGCAAAGAAACATTCATTCCATAAATACTAGAGATTATAGTAGGAATCGTCAGAACGATTGTCACAACTGTCAAAATCTTGATTACTCTATTAAGTTCGTTAGTTAGAATTGTTGAATAGGCTTCTCTAATGTTCTTGATAGATTTAAGCGCAACTCGCGATATCTCAATCGTCTGTTTGCTGTCCATAAATAAATCTTCTATCTCATTTTTATCTTTATCATATATTTTTATATATCTCCCGCTCAATATTCTTTCAAGATTACTGATAATCGGCACAATCGAAGATTCGAAGTCATTTAAAGTTTCCTCTTCTTGAACAAGGAAGAGAATATCTTTATTATTGAGATTATCAATTTTAATTTTCTTTATTTTAATATCCTTTAATATTCTGTTAAGATATTTATCATAACTATTGAAAACTTCAGTTATAATCTTTAATAAAAGACTAGTCTTATGTGTCGTGGAAAAATACGGAAATTTCTTTACAAAATTATTAATAACACAATTTTGCCCATTTGAGAGAGTAATTATATTATCTCTTGTAATAACCACAAGCAGAGGCAAAGTAATTATATCTACATCACTTTGAGTAGGAAAACGAATTATCATATAAAAAATTCCATTTTTACTTTCTACCCTGGAAAGCTCATTCTCGTCCAAAGCATCTTCAATAATTGTTAAATCCAATTTTAATTCTTTTCCTAATCTTTCTATTTCATCTATATCAGGCTCAATCACCGATATCCAGCTTCCTTTTTCAAATGTCTTAATTTTTTTTAATTTTAAATCCTTTAGCGTTTTCTTATATATATCAATCATAAATATTGTTTAAAATTATAAAACTACTATAAGTCCACTAAATACTAAACACTTAAAAATTATTTAAATTTGGAGAATCATGAAAAGCCTTTTTGGCCATATTCCAAATCCGATCATCATTTTTTTCAGTTTTTAACCAATACCACCATTCGCCTCCCCAAAGATAAGCCTCGGAAAACTCGATATCTTTCACATAATCAATATTTTTCTGAAACTGTTCTGGGTCCATTGACTTATATTGATCTTCTAAAGATGTTTCAATAATCATTTTCGGACCCCATGGTTCTCCTTGTAGTTCAACTATAACAATCTTATCGACACCAGTTAAAAACATAATAATCGCCGCTTTTAACCTATAAATCACAGAAGGAGTTGGATAATGAATATAGCCAATGCTATCATTCCAAACAATTCTATAAAGAGTTGTACCTAGGATATCGGCTCTTTTTCCTGCACTATACCAAGTGCCGAGCTCGCCACTGTCTGAAATTATAATCGGGCGACTATCCAGTTCACGAACCGTAGCAATTTCTCTATCTAAAAATTTCTTATCCAATTTTGGACATTTCCCATATGGTAAAAATGGTTCGTTTTCAACCTGCCAATTCGTAATATTTTTTTTATCTTTATAACGATTTACAACTTCAGTAATATAATTTATTAATTCATTTTGCCTTTCTATTTCATCTATTTCCATAGCCCATTGCGGAATATGACATTCTGGCCATCTTGGTTGTTTTTGACCCAAAGATAAAACAATTTCCACTCCTCTTTTTTCTGCTTCTTCAATTTGCCAATCCAAATCTTGATAGAAATATTCTCCTCTTATATTTTCAATTTCATTCCAATATGAAGGCAACCTTACCTTTTTTGCTCCCGCATCATCCATAAGTGCAAGATATGTTTCTTTCCAATCAAGACCAAGATGTTGCGCGAAAGATTTGCTAAAAGTTACTCCATAGACAACTTTCATATTTTGTCTTGGCATCAAAAGAACAACTATCGTAAAAGCCATGGAAAAAAATATAATAAATAATATTATATTCTTCTTGGTCAATAATTTCCTTTTAATTTTTTTATTCTTTGAGAATAAATTAAATTTCATAATTTTGATTTATTTATGTTTTTTGATTATTGACATAAGTTTAAATTTAAGTTATGTTTTTTGTAAGTCTAAATAAACGGAGAGATGAGTTTGAACAATATTATTAAAAAAATATATAGTGAATTTAAACTTGGACTTAGAACAGGCATATCAAAAGGAGCACTTGTAACGATACTTGCTCTTCTTATGATAAATATGTGGTATATTCTACCTCCCATTAGCACTTCCGACTTTTTGGTAATAGCATTGATTTGGGCAATAATAGGATTTTTTACAACTTTATCATTCTACGAATTGTCAGACTTTGATTACTCAAGAAACCTTGCTTTTTTAATGGGGTTAATCGCAACCGTTGTCTCAATGAGTTATATATATCATATGTTAACATGTGATATACTGCCATATAATTTATTAATGACAGATATATATGTAATATTTGTTCTAATAAGTTTAAGTTCAACTTTTGCTTTTTTTCTAAAAATGAGAATGTTGAAAAAAGAGCAAAAGAAACTTCACAGTAGGACCTAACATTCCTACTTTTTTTATACACCTAGCAGAACCAATCCAATTCCGATTAATATAATCGCTCCTACTTTTTGCATAATTATATTTCCACCAGCTTGTTCGTGATATAATTTTGGAAATTTTTTGGAAAGAATTAGGGCAAATAATAGAAGAAAAACATATTGGACAGATTGAAGGGAATTTATAATTACAATATTACTTTCTTCTATTGAAATCGCATAAAAAATCAAAATTGCAGCTACGGCTGCCAAAATTTTATTAGGAATAAAAAGATAGGCAGTTTTTTTTGCTACTTTTTCCGGAGTGGAAAATATTTTCTCTCTATTTTGCCTAGATAAAAGCAAAAGCATTGCTCCTAAAAATCCACCAATTTGAAAAAGAATAAATCCATCAAAGAATGAAATGTGCAAATATAAATATTTTATTAAAGTATAATACAACGCGAAAAGAAAACCAGCAACAACAGCCAGTAAAAATCCTTTAATCATGGAAAAATGGCTGTGATCTAATTTTGAAGATAGAAAGAATCCGCCAATGACAAAAAAGAGAAAAGCAAGAAATTGCTTTGCAGCTAAAAGTTCTCCCAAAATTAAATAGGAAAGAAGAACTGTAAAAATTGGAACAGTAGCGCCGACAACGGGAATAACTCTTGACGCTTCACTTAATTTCAGAGCTTTATAAAAAATCAGCAATGCTAGAATAAATAATATCCCATTCAAAACTCCAAGAATAAAAAATCTAGTTTCTGGAATTGTAAATCCCACTATCGGAATGAGTGCAATAAATAATATCTGAAAAACACCTGAATAAAAAGTATAAGCTATAGGTTTTAAAACCGTATTAGAAACAATATGTTTATCTATAATACTTACAATAGCATTTAAAAAATGAGCAACAATTGTGATTATGACCCAAAACAGCATACTATTATTTTAATATTTAAATAAATTTATAATGACAAACTATTTTCCTTACAAATCTCCGCATAATCATATGCACTTTGACGGATTTTTGCTTCAAACCCATTCTCACAATCAATTTCAATAAGTCCAAATCTTTTTGCAAAACCGCTATCCCATTCAAAATTATCAAGTAGCGACCAATACATATATCCCTTCACATCCACACCATCTCCAATTGCTTTGTGCATCCACTTCAAATGTTCCCTGATAAACTCAGGCCTCTTCTTGTCGCTGGCATCAGCAACTCCATTTTCAGTAATATATATCGGCTTATTGTATTTCTTCATATCTTTTAAGATAAAATATAACCCTCTCGGAAAAATTTCCCAATTCATATCTGAAACCTTTTTATTCTCATTATCTATTTTTATAAAAGGAAAAGAAAAAGGAGTAATCCTGATTCTGTTATGAAAATAATAATTAATTCCGATAAAATCAGAATGCTTATTTATAAGTTTTGAAAAAATATGATTTGTTAAGAAATCCGAAATTTTTACTAAGCTCTTGTTTATAAAAGATTTCGGATTATGTGCATCTGAATAACAATAGTTCTGTGCTGTTCCTACTTTTGCATTTGGATTAATACTGTGTATCATATTATAAGCTTTTTTGTGAACTCTAACGAAATTGACAAAGACTATTAAAGCGAGAAGTGATTTCTTTTTTTGTGGTGGAAATCTGCCCTCAATATAGCCAAGGGAGAGATAGACCATTGGTTCATTTACTGTGACCCAAAAATCCACAAGATCATCAAGCTCTTCTACGACAAACTTGGTAAAATTTTCAAAATATTCGGGGAATTTTTTATTATGTAAACCACCCCTTTCAGACAACCACAGTGGCAATGTATAATGCCAGATAGTTACCATTGATTTTATTTTTCTTTTCCTGAGCGCTAGTAATATTTTGCGATAATGTTCAATTTCTTTTCGATCAAATTTCCCTTCACTAGGTTGAATGCGTGACCATTCCAAAGAAAGTCGATGAACATTATGATTCAACTCTTTTGCTAAATCAAAATATTTTTCATATTGATTATAGTAATCACAGGCATTTCCGGCTGGAAATCTTTCTGACCAATTACAATTTTCAATTCCACCCTCAACCTGATACGAAGAAACAGCCGCACCCCACAAAAAATCTTTTGGAAATTTTAGAACTTTTTTTGACATAAAATATTACAATTATAATATCTATATTATACACTACATTTGAAATAAAAAAAATGCGAGAAAAAGTTGATAATCATTACTTTTCAAGCAAAACAAAACATCCTATATTTCCTGAAAATTTGCCATGCTGAACTTACTTCAATTATACAAATCTTACAAGTATCAAAAGATAGAATCTTCCAAAAGAGTTATGCTATGTTTGATTCGGAACGATTCATCTCTATTTAATCTCTTCATCTTTCAATTCCTTCTTAATCTCCTCAAACTCATTCTCGACTTCTTTCAGCTGTCCTTTGCTTGCTTTGATAAGTTTCACGCCTTCTCTCACCTTTTCAAGTCCTTTCTCGAGATCAACTTCTTCCTGAGACTCAAACCAATTAACAATACCTTCAAGCTTCTTGAGAGATTCTCCTAAATTTTCTTTTTTCATATATTCATTTTAATTAACAAGCTTACTTCAGTTTCCTCTTTAAAATCTCCTCTGCCATTTGTGGATTTGCTTTTCCTTTGCTTTGCTTCATTGTTTGACCAACGAGAAACTTAATAGCGTTTTCTTTGCCAGCTTTATAATCTTCCACAGATTTCAAATTAGCCTCAACTACTTCTTCCACAATCTTTTCAATTTCACCTTCATCGCTCATTTGAGCTAATCCTTTCTCGTCAAGAATATTTGACGGATCACCTCCTGTTTTATACATTTCAGCTAGCATTGTTTGAGCACCACTACTTGAAATTTTACCTTCCTGAATAAGTGTAATAAACTCTGCGAAATTTTCCGCAGAAATTTTGCAACAATGAACTGAATGATTTTCGACGTATAGCAATCTTTGCAATTCGGTTAATATATAATTTGCCGAAAGTTTTGTAAGCTGATCAATAAGTCCCCCATCAATTCCCTTCGCATCAACCCAAGCATTTAATTCCGAGACAATATCCTCAAAAAAGTTTGCCAATTCTTTGTCTTCAGAAAATATTTTTGCATTTTCTTCGGCCAGTTTATATTGGTTAATAAAACGATATTTCTTTGAAAGTGGAAGTTCTGGAATACTATTTTTTATTTTCTCCACATCAAAAACTCCTGCCTCTTTGGTTAAATCAAGAGGAGGTAAATCTGGTTCTGGAAAATAGCGATAATCGTGCGCTTCTTCTTTTTTTCTTTGTGAATATGTTTCTTGTTTATCTGCATTCCAACCTCTTGTCTCTTGTGAAATTTCTCCACCCTCATCCAAAACTTCAGCCTGCCGTTTAATTTCATATTCAATTGACCTTTCAACCGCCCGAAAAGAATTTAGATTTTTCACCTCAACCTTTGTGCCGAACTTCTCACGTCCAAGTGGTCTAAGACTAATATTCACTTCACATCTCATATGTCCTTTTTCCATATCAGCATCTGAAACGCCAAGGCATCTCACGATAAGTTGAAATTGTTTACAAAACTCTTTTGCTTCAGCTGACGATCTGATTTCCGGTTCCGTTACCAGTTCCATCAAGGGTGTACCCGCACGATTCAAATCAACCAAAGAATAATCAGCTCCCGCTGGATGCAAAAGTTTCCCCGTATCTTCCTCAAGATGAATTCTGGTTATACCAATTTTTTTATCATTCACAAGGATACTTCCATTTTCACAAAGTGGTTTGTCATATTGTGAAATTTGATAACCTTTTGGTAAATCTGGATAAAAATAATTCTTTCGATCAAACTTTGAAAATTCAGCAATCTGACAATCCATTGCCAATCCAGTTTTGACAACATATTCAACAGACTTTTTATTTGCCACGGGCAATGTCCCAGGTTGACCCATACAAATTGGACACACATTTTTATTTGGCTGAATTCCATCAGGATTATTCACACACGAACAAAACATTTTTGAATTAGTTTTCAATTCCACATGGACTTCCATGCCAATTACTGCCTCATATTTCATAAATTCAAAATTTATTTTATTAAACTTCTCCAATTATTTTTATAATATTCAAATGCATAATTAAATTCCTCCTTTGTACTAATCTTAACTCCCATCTTCATCAATTTTTTTTCTAGCTTTGCATATGTAACATCCTCTTCTCCTGCTGACACCATCTTTTCAATCTCAATAATTTTTCCATAACCCATTGTGTCGTCCAATAAAATTTTCATATCATCTTGTTGAAATTCCAATCTTTTTCTTAGCCATTTAATCTCAAGTTCGTATCCAAGCGTTTCGAATAAATTCTGCATTTTTTCAAAATCTACTGTTTCAAACTTGATTTCAATCTCCTCTCTGAATTTGTCGTGAAGATTTCCTTTCTTGTAAATAATATATGCATCTTTCTTATTTCTGCGCAATCTTAAGTCTTTGTCTCCGGAGAAATATATTGTTTCTTCGTTCAATTCTCTAATAAATTCACCGTTAAATCTTAATATAGACAATAATATTTTATATTGATCGTCTGTTATAAAACTCCTTACCTCGACTTCAATATTACACTTTTCCATTGATTTATCATTGATTAATATTATATTTCCATTATAGCATATTGCTTTCAGATAACAAAAAAGGGTTAGAACTATTGCAAAGCCTAACCAAAAATTTGATTTTTTGAGATTTGCTAACCAGTGTACGCAGCTATGACGCACATAATGAAACTGATTAAGTTCTGATTTGTTCAGGCCTGTACACTACGTGGTGCACGTTGAGTCCAATGCAAATCATACTAGATATTTTATCTAGATTGCCCAACATTTCTATCACCTCCATTATAATCATAAAGTTAAATAACAATCTGTCAAATAAATTATCTGCTACAGAAAAAGCTTTGCAAGATTAATGAATTTCAAAAATATTGTGATATCTCTTGCTGACTTTCATCAGTACTCCATAACATTCAAATTCCTTAAAGCTAAAATAAATAAAAAACTACAGATAAAGTCACGATTAAAACGCTAGACTAGAGCAAGAGCTTCAGCGCGATAATATGCCAAGCGACTTGATGCGAATTCGAGCCAAAACCCTCGCTCCAAAAATAAAATTATGCCTAAATTTTCTTCAATTTAACTCCCAGTTCATCCAGTTGCTCTTTTCTAACTGCGCTTGGACTATCCATCATCAAATCTCTTCCTTTCCCATCTTTTGGAAAGGCATAGATGTCGCGAATCGAATCATAATCACAAAGAGTCATCAAAATTCGATCTACTCCAGGAGCACAACCACCATGAGGAGGTGCACCAAATTTCAAAGCCTTAATCATTCCGCCAAATTTAGCATCCACTTCTTCTTTCGTATATCCAGCAATTTCAAAAGCCTTATACATAATTTTTGGTTTATGATTTCTAATTCCGCCACTCAAACATTCAAATCCATTCAAAGATATATCAAATTGATTATTGATAATTTCAAGTGGGTCTTTTGATTCAAGTTCCTCAATCCCACCTCTGGGCATTGAAAATGGATTATGTTCAAAATCAATTCGACCCTCTTCAATCTCAGAATAGGCAAACATTGGAAAATCAACTATCCAGCACCAAGCAGCCTTTGAATTATCCTTAAGCCCAAGTCTTGTGGCACATTCATTTCGCACAGAACCCAAAGCCGAACAAACTGTTTTCCACTTATCTGCACCGAAAAATATAATATCACCAGAAACTGCTTCAACTTCGCTGGCAATCTCTTTCGTTAAATCATCACCAAGAAATTTCACAATTGGAGACTGAAATTCTCCACCTTCTTTGACAATAATATATGCCAATCCTTTTGCCCCTTTTTCCTTGGCAATTTCCGTCAGCTCATCAATTTCTTTTCGAGAAAATTTTGCACCTCCGTCAATTTTCAAAGCATGAACTGCGCCGCCCTTTTCGACTGTGTCAGAAAAAACACTAAACCCACAACCTTTTATCAAATCTGAAATTGGTTTGATTTCCAAGTCAAAACGTAAATCTGGTTTGTCCGAGCCATATCTTTCTAATGCTTCTCTCCATGGAATTCTTTGGAAGCTTTTATCCTCATTAAGTGCAACAATTTTCTTTTTACTAAATTTTTCAGTGATTTCAACAAACAAAGGTTCCATAATCTCAAAAATATCATCTTGCTCCACAAAACTCATTTCCATATCAATCTGATAGAATTCTCCATAGGCCCTATCCATTCGTGGATCTTCATCACGAAAACAAGGTGCAATCTGAAAATATTTATCAAGTCCTCCAACCATCAGAAGTTGTTTGAATTGTTGAGGAGCTTGAGGAAGAGCATAAAACTTTCCTGGGTGAATCCTAGAAGGAATCAAAAAGTCTCTTGCTCCCTCTGGAGAAGAATTGGCCAAAATTGGTGTTTGAACTTCAATAAAATCTCTCGTTTGAAAATAATTTCTTACATGTTGAAATAATTGATCTTTAATCTTTAACATTTCCTGCATTTTCTTTCTACGTAAATCAAGAAATCTATATTCCAAACGAATTAACTCATTCGCCTCCTGGCCTTTTTCATCATTAATTTCAAAAGGAGGAGTCTCTGATTCCGACAAGACTTCAATTTCATCCGCCTCAACTTCGATCTCGCCAGTTCCAAGTTTTGAATTGATCATACCATTAGGTCTTGAAATTACCGTTCCTGTAATTCTGATCACATATTCGGTTCGAATTTTGTCAGCAGTTTCCCACGCCGATTTTGACACCTCTGGATCAAATGTAATTTGAGTAATTCCATATCGGTCACGCAAATCGATAAAAATCAATCCACCGTGATCTCTTCTGGAATTCACCCATCCCGATAAAATAACTTCTTGATTTTCTTCTTTTTTTGATAACACTCCGCAAGTATGAGTTCTATATTGTTGCATAATTTTTCTGATTAAAAAATAAATTAGACTTCACGCATTTTAGAAACCTAGCTCCGAAGCTTCGGAGCTAAGTTCCTAAAATGTTCATATAACAAAAACTCCGTTCTTATTTAATAAGTGAAAAACAAACTCATTAAATAAGAGCGAAGTTTTATTGATTATTATTATCTAAGTAATTAATTCTCATATTTTTTGCCATTTTCATTAACTATATACATAATAACAAAGATATAAAAAAAGTCAAAGAAAAACACACAGCCTACATCTTTTCAACGTATCTATCCCTGATAAACTCAATCCATTTATAATCACGATCATTATTGATTTAAGTAAATAAAAAAAGAAGCAGAGCCTATATTGGCTAGGCTACTGCATTTGTTTAGTGGCAAATTCTACACTCACCACTATGTTCTCCTCCAGGTCCCTTTCCTGGATTGTCATCATGATGAGATCCATGACAATCATCACAATTTTTATGAAGACTTGTTCCGTGACAAGCTCCACAGTTTTCCTGATGTATTCCAGAATATCTACTATGGCAAACTATACAACTCCTTTCAGTCGGAGCTGGACTCCCTTTATGGCAAAAAGGATTTATACAGCTGTATTCATCAAGAATATCTTTATTATGATGAATCTCTTTTCCATCATGACAGTATTGACATTCATTATGAATGTTTCTGTTCGCTCCGTGACAATCCTCACATTCACTATGAATGCTTTTTCTACTTCCATGACAATCATCACAATCTTCGTGAAGGCTCGCTATGTGGCAATCTAGGCAATCCTTCTCCATATTATGAGGATTACCAACGTCATCTTTGCCAGATTCAACATTACTGCCACTGTTTCCAGTGTCATCAGAACCACTAGGTCCAGGTCCTCTGGAATCACCTTTGCCAGCATCAACCGAAACTATGGCAGTCAAGACCAATGACATTAGCACTAGACAAACAATCATTTTTCTATTCATACCCATATCCTCTTTTTAGAGTATTTCTTAAAAGAAATACTCTTTTGAAATCTGAAATTTAATTTATAAAATAATTATAACCTAAATTCCAATTAAACAACATCTAAGTTGGTATAATAGTTAAACCTAATCTTAATTATTACATCAATAACATAGATGTTCTACATTTTTTTCAATGTATCTATCCCTAATAGATCTAATCCATTCTTTATCGTAATCGCGACCGATTTTGATAAATAAATTCTAGCTTTAGCAACCTGCATCTCTGATTTTATAATAGGTGTAGAACTATAGAAATTATTATACAAAGAAGCAAGTTCGTAAATATACAAAGCAATCAAATGCGGTAAATTTTCACGAGCAGCATTTTCAATAGCTTCCGGAAATTTAATTAATTGCCTTAAAATATCTTTTTCCATATCCTCTTTAAGCAAACCAAAATCCGGCTTATCCAGAATATTGATTCTGTTTAATCTGTAAGCTCTATTATATTTTTCAACCAATGAATTTATTCTCGCATAAGTGTATTGCAAATACGGTGCGCTATTCCCTTCAAAAGAAAGCATTTTATCCCAGTTAAAAGCAATGTCTGTCAATCTATTCTGCGATAGATCATTATATTTTATAGCTCCAAGTCCTACAATTTTTGCAATCTTTTTTTTCTCCTTATTGCTTAGCTTGGGATTCTTTTCTTCCACGACTTTTTTTGCGATTTCAGTTGATTTTTTGATAAGCTCGTCAAGTTTCACCGTCTCCCCTTTTCTGGTTGAAAACTTTTTTCCTTCTTCTCCTAAAACCATACCGAATTTGATATGCTCAATTTGAGTATTTCTACAAATACCCAATAATTCAAGCGAGGCGAATAATTTCTGAAAGTGCAATGCTTGTTCATTGGCAACTACATAAAGGATCTTCTTAGCTCGAAGTTTTTCTTCACGATACTTTGCCGTCGCAATGTCAGTTGTCGTATAAAGATATGCTCCGTCTGTTTTTTTTATTAAAAATGCGGATAGATTATATTTATCAAGAGCGATAACAATTGCCCCTTCGCTCTTTGTCGCAATTTTTCTCTCCAAGGCATCATTCACAACTCTTGAAAGCATTCCGTCATAAAAACTCTCGCCTAAAACATAATCAAATTTTACACCTAAAGTTTTATATATCTTATTATAGTCTTTCAGACTTTCCTTAATTAGATATTTCCAAATCTTGATATTTTCGGTGTTTTTCTCTTGAAGCCTTTTTGTCTCATGTCTTGCAAACTCCTCAAGGTCCTTATTCTTCTCAACTTCTTTGTGAAATCTAACATAGAGTTTTGTCATCTCTTCAATGGGATTTTTATCAATCTCTTTCTTGTTTCCCCAATGTTTATACGCGTAAATTAATTTTCCAAATTGAGTCCCCCAATCTCCGATGTGATTGTCACCGATAACCTTATAACCCAAAAAATTATAAATATTATAAAGTGATTGTCCAATTATAGTTGAACGCAAATGTCCAATATGCATCGGTTTGGCAATGTTCGGAGCTGAATAGTCAATGACAACAACTTTTTCTTTCCCAATTTCTGATGAACCAAACCTATCTTTCTTTCTCAAAACTTTGCACAAGTTTTGCCTAAGCCGTTTGTCGGAAATTTCAAAATTTATAAAACCCGGATTTGCAATCGTAACTCCGCTGAAAATCTCTTTATACTCTGCAATCGTATCAATCTTATTTCTAATTTTCTCCGCAATTTCCATCGGATTTTGATTCAACTTCCCCGCCGAAACCATCGCCACATTTGAAGCATAATCCCCGCGCCCCTTCTGTTTTGGCCACTCCACCACAAAATTAGGAATTTCTATATCCTGATATAAATCCTTTATTGCTTTATTTATAATTTCCTTTATTTCTTTATTTAGCATAGCCTCATTGTAGCATAATTTTTTAGTTTTTCAAAAAAATGAAGAGTAATTTCTACTCTTCAATACTGTTATCTTTCTTACCAGACTTTGCTACAAAAATTACCATACCAAGTATTATATATAGCAATATGTCTATAATAATTAAGACGATAGAAGCCAATAGGCTCCACCAAAACCAAGCAGTGAATGCTATGGTTAGATTTTCTAACCCTACATAATAGAGCATCATAAACATTCCGATTACAACGCCTAAAATTATAATAGCATAGGCAGTCCTATCAGAAATGCATATTATAGCTACTTTTCTTAGATTGTTAATATACAAACAAATTCCTCCTTTCTAAATATTTTATCTACATTTAACTAAAATCTATCACAAACAAGAAAAATGTCAACAGCAATAACAAAAAACTTTCTTCTTCTGGAATTATAAGCTCATCACTATAACGCACAGTATCAGATAAATCTTCCATAAATACCATGGCATTCGTAGAAAAATATATTCCTATTATAATACTAAATAATATTATAGCAACTAATATAGTCTTATGTTTTTCTAAGTTTATAAGATCAAACATCTTATCAATTTTTTCTGTAATATGTCCAGACAAATTATCGTCCTCCATTCATCCTTTCTATTGTTTAATTTCATTTTTCAATGAGCATTATGCTCTTTGCAAAACTGTCAATTATAATTATGATTTACAAATAATTCTCAACCACTATAATGGAGATATAAGAAATTAAATTTAAAAATGTCACCTTATACTCATTACTTAGTGCATGATTTTTTTAAGAAAAAAGAATTTAATGAAATATATATTTCTGTTTTTATTATGACTTTTGCGGAAAGCCTGATTGAAATCTTTATACCAATTTATCTTTTTCAATTAGGATATTCAATCCCCATAATTATATTTTTCTATTTCTTAGTAAGTTTATTTTTTATCATATTTTCTCTATATGGTGCTAATATTGTTTCTAAGATTGGAGTAAAACATTCAATTCTCATTTCAATACCTTTTTTGGCTGTCTACTACATTGCCTTAAATTATATTATTTTTTCAAATTTTATATTCTTTGCCTTGCCAGCACTTCTCGCCATACGAATGATTTTCTATAATTTTGGTTTTCATTTAAACTATATTAAGCATTCAGACAAAGAAAAAAGAGGCAAGGAATTATCTACCATTGGAATTTTGACAACACTTTCGACTGCTACCGCTCCAATTCTCGCCAGTATTATTATTATCAAATTTGGTTTTGACATGTTGTTTTTAGTTGGAATCATATTATTAATAATTGGAACGATTCCTCTTTTTTTAACAAAGGATACTTACGAAAGAATTAATATCAATACCAAAAAAACTATAAGCTATATTTTTGATAAAAAAAGCCTTCCTCGCGCAATGAGCTTTACAGGATATGCGATTGAATCGATTATAGACAGAATTATCTGGCCGATATTTCTAATAATCTTATTGTTAACCGTTGAAAAAGTCGGAACAGTAGTTTCCTTTAGTCTCTTATCTTCAATTCTTGTTTTCTATTTAATTGGGAAACTAACGGATAGACAAAACAAAACGAAACTAATAAAAATTGGAACATTTTTTTGTTTTTTCGGCTGGATCGGAAGATTGCTTGTATATAATCAATTTACAGTACTATTAGTTGATTCATATAAAAATGTTTCTTCAAAAATTCTTCAACTACCTTGGTCAGCAAAATCATATGACATTGCAGCCAAAGAAGGATACTTCAGCTTCATTGTTACAAGAGAAATAATTTTCAACTTGAGTAGAGTGATAATTTTACCTATCATTATGATAATATTTTATATTGATTTTTTCCCATTTATTATCACTTTTATTATCGCGGCAATTTCCACTCTTTTATATCCCCTTCTATCCGAATAATAAATAAATAAATACTAAAAAATCACAGTGAAGATTCGCTGTGATTTATGTTTGTGAGGCGTACAGAATTCTAATTTATTTTTTTCTATAAGAATTCAAAAAATAATTATTCACTTCTCAACGCATCCACGGGGTCAAGACGGCTTGCTTTTAAAGCTGGATAAAATCCGAAAAATACTCCAACAACAACAGAAAAACAAAAACCTATAATTGGACCTGTCCATGAAAACGCCAATGCCATAACGTCTAATCTTGAAAGTATTGAAATAGCCAATGAGCCAATAATAATCCCGAGTAGTCCGCCAACCATTGAAAGTGTTACGGATTCCAGCAAAAATTGCCCCAAGATGTCTCCTTGCTTTCCTCCAATGGCTTTTGATATTCCTATTTCTTTTGTTCTCTCCGCGACCGTAACAAACATAACATTCATAATTCCAATGCCTGACACAAGTAAAACAATAGCTGCTACAGAAGTTAAAAGAAACGTCATAAGTTCGGCTGAATCTTGAGCTGCTCCAACCATAGCCCCGGCATCCATTATCTTAAAATCATCCTCTTGACTATCTTTCAGTCCATGTTCTTCTCTCAAAGCTAACACAAGTTCTTCTGACGCAATCTCAATATTTTCTACACCATCAGCTACTGTAAATATCATTACAGAAGCATTACTTCCTAAAATACTTTTTTCTGCTGTAGTATTTGGCAGATAAATAGCATCATCTAAAGAGTTTTTACCCATACTTCTTCCAGTTTCTTCAACTATTCCAATGACTTCAATCATTTTACCATTTATTTTTATAGTTTGACCAATTATTTTATCCTTTTCAAAAAATAGTGTTTCTACTATCTCGCTTCCAAGGACCGCGACTCTTTCATTGCCCTCCACATCTTCATTGGTTATCAATCTCCCTTCGCCAATATCTATACTAGACATTTCAAAATAATTACTCTCAATTCCCATTATATTGAAAGAACCACTTTCAGCTTCAAAAGAAACAGCCATACCACCTTGTATCACAGCCGTAGCTTTTGGAATATGAGGACAATTTTCTATAATAACTTTAGAGTCAGTGGTTTTCAGCTTAGAACTTTCAATTTTTCCTTTCACTGACATGACAATAATTGAATCGGCAGACAATCCTTGAAATTGTTCATCTACTGCTTTTTGCGCGCCTTGTCCAATTGCAAATACAGCAATAACAGTAGAAACCCCAATAATTATCCCAAGCATTGAAAGAAATGTCCTTGTTTTATTTGCAAGTAAAGATTCAAAAGACATTTTTATAATTTCTAATTTCATATTAGTAATCTGAAGTTAATTTATAATTGTTGTCCACTACTTTTCCATCTCGCAGGTAAATTATTCTATCGGCATATTTTGCGACTTCTGAAGTATGAGTAACCATAATGATTGTTTTATTTTTCTTTTTTAGACCAATAAATATTTTCATTATTTCAAGACCAGATTTAGAATCAAGTGCGCCAGTCGGTTCGTCTGCTAAAATTATATCAGGATTATTTATAAGAGACCTGCAAATAGAAACGCGTTGTTGTTGTCCGCCAGAAAGCTCCGTCGGTTTATGATTTGCTCTGTCCTCCATATTAACACTTTTCATAAGACCCATAGCTCTTTGCTCTCTGATATTTTTTGCTTCTCCTGAATATAGCGCTGGCAAAGCAATATTTTTTAATGCACTAAGTCGAGAAAACAAATTAAACTGTTGAAATACAAAACCCATTTTTTTATTTCTAATATAAGCTAGTGTATAATCGTCTCTAACTTCTCCAATATTTTCTCCATTCAAAAAATATTCTCCATCAGTTAAAGAATGGAGGCACCCTATAATATTTAATAAAGTTGTTTTCCCGCCACCAGATTCTCCCATTAACGCCACAAATTCTCCTTTTCTAATATCAAGATTAATACCGTTTAGAACTGGCACTTCTTCGTCATTAGAAAGGTAATATGACTTATGAACATTTTTTAGTTGTATTAATAGTTCTTCCATAACTTTTAATTTAATTGGAACTCTCTCACTTAATATCATTCTATTAATATATTATTTTCTCACCAGCATCTAGACCTTTTATAATTTCTACATTCTTACCATCTGTAAATCCGGTTGTAACTGGCAACCACTCTTCGTTAATATTCAATACAGAAGGAACATCATTAATATTTCTAACCGCGCTAACCGGAACAACTAAAACATTTTTAGCTTCAGCCGTTACAAAATCAACAAACACAGTCATACCTTCTCTTATTTGATTGTCTGCCTTGTTCATTATTACAATACGAACTAAATATGTAACAATTCCTTGACTATTTGTTTTTGAAGTAAGTGAAATAAAACTAACTTCCCCATCAAGCATTAAGCTGTCCATTGCCTCAAAAGTAGCATAAACAGTTTGCCCGATTTTGATTTTGTTAATATCAGCTTCTTCAATATCCACTTCAATAAACAAAGTATCATTATTTATAATAACTGCTACCGGGTCAATATTTCCACTATCTACTATAATATCACCTGTTTTATAATTAAGTCTTGCCACTTCACCATCAATCGGAGATACGATAGTTGCGTTTCCTAATTCATTTTGAGATTTTTCAAGATTTACAGAAGCGCTAGTTAATCTTGAGCGTGCAGAAGCTTTTTCCGCTTCAGTCAAAGGAGCTAATAGATTATTGTAATCTCGTTTAATTTGTTCAACACTTAATTTTTTACTTTCTACATTAGCTTCTGAGTTTTCAATGCTCCTCTTGGCATCAGCTTTAACATTGACCAAATCTCTTTTAGCATCTTCATAATCAATAATATAATCATCAAGACGATCCCTCACATCATCTACTGCTTCAATTTTTGTGTTTATAGATGTAATTTTAGTATTAACGGTTGCTCTATTTGTGTTAATTGTTGATATGAAACTGTCAAGTTCTGATTGTGAAAAATCAGATGAAGTAATTGTTGCTTCAAGCATTAAACTCATATAGTACAAATGCGTTTCAAATTTCTCCAAAGCAAAAACCGCTTGATTTGCCGCCTCGTCAATCTCACTATAAGAACTATTAAAATTTAATAACAGCACTAAAGAATCAAGTTTTTGTAACTCGTTCCGAGACACTAAATAGCTACTTTTTGCTTGATTTAAAAAAGACATATTTAACGCACCTAAAACATATTCAAAATCATCATTTATAGACTTATCGTCTATTCCTACAATTTCATCTGATTCATTTAAGATATTATCTAAGCTTATATTAATTGATTTTATTGTATCCACTAAGCTTTCATAAGCATCACCTACATCTTCACTACTAAGCTCATCTTGATTGTCGTCTAATTTCTCTTTAGCGTCATTTATTGCATCTTCAGCATTCTGGATACTTTCTTCAGCAGATTGCCTAGTTCCTTCCAAACTAATCTCAGCTTGATTTAATAATATTTCCGCTGAAGTAATTCTGTCTTTGGCATTAGCAATTTCCTCATCTGTAGCTCCATCCATTGTTTGATTATACTCCGCTAAAACTGATAAATAATTTGAATATGCAGTACGAACATTCAACTCCAGTATTTCTGTTTTGACAGTAGCAATTTTATCACCCTTGCTGATTTTATCACCCTCTTTAACAAATACTTCTTCTATCTCCAGATTATCACCGCCAACAGAGAAAGATAATTCAACTCCATCTTCTGCAATCACCTTACCGTCTGATTCAATAGAGATTTTCAAACTGTCTTTTTTCACTGTCCATTCTTTTTGAGAAACAGCTGTTTCTTTTGTATCTTTTTTGTCAAAATAAAAATAGGCAGAAATTAAAACTAAAAGAATACTACTTAAAATTATTATTTTCTTTTTAGTTATTTTAAATTTTCCACTATTGCCTCTAGATTTTTTACTTTCTTCTAATATAGAACTCATATAATGTTCAGTTAAAAGTTAAATAAGTTAATTAATTATCACAAAATTTGCAATATTCTTGTCCGTGATATCTTTATCGGTCCAAACTAAAAGCATTTTATCTTTGACAATATCATTTAGTGTAGCTTCAACCATTACTCCGTCTTCATTTTTGAGTATTTTTATTCCAACTGGAATAATAATTTTTTCTTCTCCTGTACTCATACTTTTCAACATTTCTAACCTTGCGTCAACATCATCATCAGTAGTATTTAATTGAGTACCTCCCATGCCCATGCCCATACCCATGCCACCACCCGCACCTGATGATGGTCTTTTCTCTTTCTCATCATCTATATCTTCAACGCTTTCACTTTCTTCAAGTCCATTGTTTTCACCAGACATTTGTCTTTCAATCTCTAAAATCGTTACTTCATTACCAATAATAGTTTTTACAATCCCCGAGAGATTTGCCTTTTCTTCAGGCTTTTCAAATCCAGCAAATCTACTATTCTCTGATGTTTGATTATTCTCATTTTGCTTATTACTATTTTGCCATAGATACCCTAATAAAACAGAAACGAATAACAGACTTATTATTGCTATAACTTTTTTCATAATAGTTTTTTATTAAATTATTATTTTTTATACTCTGATTTTATATTTTAAACATTTTTTTAAAATATGCCCAGTGCCAGAAAGTATGAAATATTGAAATTACAAACATCGCGATGCCGATTTCAACATGCCAAAATAAAGTGTTAAATGGCAAAGAAATTGTTATACCAAAATTAATTTCTATAATCAATAAAATCCCCAACAAACCGGAAATTAAAAAAGTAATTAGCAGTAAAAAATTCCAGATCTTTCTGTGATTGATAATACTGATAATTTTTTTCTTAGATAAAATATGAGTAATAAAATATATCAAAATTAAAAACAACGAAATTGGTATGAGATGATAATTTGTTTCAGATTGCTTATTATTTATTATTAAATCTTTATCTTCTATTTGAGTATTTATTATTTCAGTATTCCTGTCTTCTGGTGCGGGCTGGGAATGGTCGCATATTTCATCGCCGTCTGTATCAATATATCTATTGCAATCTCCAGGATAAGGAGAATTAACCTCGCCATAAGGACAATTATCCCAAGCCAAAACCGTTGTTGGAATTGAAATTATCAAAAGTAAAGCAAAAATTATTTTTTTCATATTGCATTTTGATTTTTTGTTTCTTCCGCGAGATCTTTAATTATCGCTGGAGAAAATTTATATTCCGCGTCTCTTATTTCTTCCAAAATTGTCTCAACAGTGTAATTCCCCTGCAAATCAAATTCAGCTATAATTTCTAACAAAAGAACATCCGCATTAATTTCCCAAAGATCAGCCACTTTTTGCACAGTCAAAGCTTTCATCGCGCTTCCTTCAATTTCCATAAAATGATCATGCTCATGTTCTTCGTCGTCTTCATGTTCTTCATGCTTTTCGTTCTCAGAAATAATCTCTTTTGCCGTATCCTCTTCAGATATATTTTTCTGCGTTGCCAGTTCTATCGTTGAACACTCAATAGTATATCCCACAATTACGCCTAAAACAATAGCAATTATTATTAAAATTATTTTTTTCATATAATATTTATATATTTTTTATACTGTAACCAAATAAAGAAGAGGTGCCTCTCCTTTTTCGGCTTTAGCTAATTATTACAAATTATCGCAACTACCATCACTATTAGCATTAATAAATTCCCCGCCTTTATTTTGTCCCTTGTTTTCAGCGCTCATTTTTCCACTTCGTTCTCCGTCAACGTTGTTCTGTCCTTTATATTTAGCTCCAACTTTTTCGCCATTACTAGTTCTCAGACCAAGTTCTTTTCTAATTGCGTCCGCACTGACAACATCTCTTGCTTGACCTAAATTGTAAATAAATATCATTTCATAATTTCGCCAAAATGTGTGCCAGATGTGCTTTTAAAAAGATGAGGAGTAGAATACTATGCTGAAGCTTTTTTAAAACGCAGATAACGCACAAACCAGATGAAATTTGAAAGGTTATTTATCTACAACGACTTAGTGCTTATATATATTATTACAAATGAAATTCAAATTTATTTCATTATTTATTTTTCCACTTCGAAAAATAGCAAAAAACCCGCTTAATTAAAGCAAGTTCTATTTATTGCAAGGATTGGTTTGCAATCTAGCAGGAATGAGTCTGTAACTCGTTTCTTGTCAGGAACTTGTTTTGTAATTTTTATAAAATTCTATAAATACAACGAGTTCTTCCAACATACCAAACTTCTTTGAAATAATTTTTACAGGAACTCCAGCCAATATCTTTAGTCGCATCTATTGGAAAATCTCCCATTTGATCATCAAAAAGTAAAAAAATATTATTCATTTCTTTCTCATCTTTTCCTTGTTTTTTATACTTTTCTATTTTTGCATTAAGGGCTTTTAAGACCGGTCTCATATCATGTCGGTCTCGTATACTAAATGGTATAGATTCATTCCGTGTATTAAGTGGTGTAGATTCATAATATTTTTTCGATATTTGAGTTTGAAAACATCCGGTTTTTATATAATCTGCAACCGTAACTTGAATTTTTAGTTTCTTTCCATTTTTAAAATTAACAAAAACATCAACTACATCTTGTATTTCATTTGGTTTGATTTTAGCATCTTTTTCTCTTTCATTATTTTCCTGACAATAATATGACAAAAAACGCTTTACGCAATTTTTTTCTTCTTTCTCTTGGATTTCGCTTCCCTTCATAAATTTTTCTTATTTTTTTATTCACTATTCCAATATTATACCTGTTATATAAGATTCCCGATCAAAACTATTTATTTCATAGATAGAATCTGCATCAAAACCTAATTTTTTCAAAACGCTATTATTTTTTATCAGTCGTTTTTGCCCAAAATCTCCCTGCGGATATAATCTGTAGATTTTATCATCACCCACGGCACGAACTAATTCAGATGTTTTAAAAGAATTAAGTGTTGATTGACCTACATTCATCACATCTTCCCATTTTAAATGACCGTAGTTATTGAAAATAGAAGGATTTAGAATTAGTCGTTTGAATTTTTTTGAACCGACATATTTAACAATGTAAATATCATTATTATTTGCTGTTTTAATTAGAGCTCCTTCGGAAATTTCAATGATTATAGGGATGGCACTTTTAACATTAGAACTTGATTTTACTACATCGGGATACCTTTCCTTAGTAATTTGAGCGAATGTCTTCTTGCGATTAGCAGGATCAAGTGTAAGAGATTTAATAACACTATAATCAGCAATCTCTTTATATTCAGGCATTTCATCTAGTGTTCTATAAAATTCTTTGCTGAACAAAATATTGATTCTGATCATTTTTTCAATAGATGCTTCTGTGCACACTTCTTTATCTATATCAAATTTACTACCAATTCCTCTTTTTTCTTCGCAATATTCATTCATTTTTATTTGAACATAAACATCTTGTCCGACATCTAATAAAAGTTTATCATCTTCACTTAGACTAGATTCAAATCTGTCTTTAATAATTTTATCTAGACATGATTGGTAATTTTCTTCAGCTATTTCAGAAAGATTGATACCAGATCTGCAAGAGTCCAGCTCAATCTGATTGAGTGTTGAGCAATCATCACTGATTAAATTTCCCATACTTTTTCTAAAACTACAATTAGCTCTTATTTCATTTACATAATCTAATTTTCTCTGATAGTCTGATTCTTCTCTACAAATTAAAGGCAAGTCATCAACCAAAAAAGATGAACAAGAATTAAATTTACACTCTTCCGCATCTGTAAAATTAACCGAACTATTAACCCAGCCGTCATTACAAACAACTTTCCCATAAGAAGAAATGCTATTACAATTAACTCCGCCATAATAAGAACAAGCGCCACTGGTTGCGTCAGCGGAAAGTGGAATTATAAATAACAAAGAAAATGCAAAGAAAATAAATTTATTTAGATATTTCATATTTTTAATCCTAATAATAAATAAAAACTTTACAAAAAAGGTCTCCCGTCGGTGATAAATCTTTCAAATTACCCAATACCCTTTCGTGCAAAGACCTAGAGTATAAGTACTAATCAAAAGACTGCTTTTATATTCTAGTATTTTGACCATACTCCGAACAAAAAATTCTGAGGTCAGATTGCTAGATTGTCATTCATTTTCTACTAAAAGAATATCATATCAAATAAAGAAGTCAGCGACAAAAACACAGCTAAATTTGCTGTGTTTTAATTTGTGGGGCGTACAGGACTCGAACCTGTGACCATCAGCTTAAAAGGCTGTTGCTCTACCAACTGAGCTAACACCCCCCACTCAAATTTTCATCTTACTTAATACCTATCCTTTATATCACACTTTTTATTCCGAGGCAATACCTGAAATTAAAAATCTATAAACAACCAACCAGAGCTTCTTAAAAAGCTCTGGTGTTGTTTGTATAATTTATACTCATTAATTTACTTTGTGCTCAAAAGCTCTCAAAATTTCAAGAGGTACTGCAAAAATAACTGTATTTGACTGATCCGAACTGAGGTCATTCAAGGATTGCAAAGTTCGAAGGTGAAGTGCGCCTGGAGCTGAAGCTAAAATTCCCGCTGCCTTTGCCATATTATCAGCTGAAACTACTTCTCCCTCAGCTTTGATAATTACTGCTCTTTTTTCTCTTTCTGCTTCAGCTTGTTTGGCAATAGTTCTTTTCATATTTTCAGGAAGTTCAATGTGTTTCAAATCAACTGAAACAATCTTAATTCCCCACGGATCAGTAGCCTTGTCCACAATTTCCTGAATACGAAGTGAAATATCATCTCTGTTAGAAAGTAATTCATCGAGACTAACTTCTCCAACTACATCCCTCATCGTCGTTTGAGCAAGTTGTGAAACTGCATAGTCGAAATATTCAACCTTCAAAATAGCAGACTCTGCATTTGCTACTTTGTAATATAAAACTGCATTAACATTCAAAGAAACATTGTCTTTTGTAATAGCATCTTGATCAGGAACATCCACTGCCTTAACCCTAATATCAACTTTTTGATAAGATTGAAAAACAGGAATCACAATTCTCCATCCTGGATCCATTGTTCCAATATATTTTCCTATTTGAAATTTGATACCTCTTTCGTATTCATTGATTTGTTTAATACTAATTGCAAGAATAAACACAACCGCCATTATTGCATAAAATAAGATTAGTCCAATCATAATTTTTGAATTAAAAATGAATTAAAAATGAATTCGACCTTTATTTATTGTTAAATTATTTATAATAATATTACTCTACACCCCCAAAAAAGCATCCATATTCAGCTTCGCATCTCCCGGAATAAGTGGATCATATCCTCCATCAATCTCATCTCCATCAGTGAATCCATCTCCATCAGTATCAGGATTATTTATATCAGTTTTGAACATCAACTCCATATCATCGGTCAAACCATCACCATCAGAATCCACTGAACTCGACAAACTACTACTCATAGCGCTTTTCATTAAAACCATTAGTAAATTTTCATAATCTTTCGGCTTCTCTATATTAAGCGGTTGATTAAATTCAGACATATTTAATTCAATATTTATACTAAAAGAAAATGTGTCTTCGCGAGAATTTACAGAATTATTACTAGAAAGACCCTCAATTTCATCTATCCTTCTTTCCAGATTTTTTAGAGAATCCTCGTTCATTTCTAAATGAATCTTTACTTTATAAATAAAATTATCATCCTTGCCTATCCACATCTCAATTTTTACTTCATTCGAAAAATCTTTTATTATCTCCCTATATTCAGGATTTTCTTCAAATTTATCAATCGCCTCGTCAAAGTCATTCATTAAACCCATAGAAGAAATTTCTCCCTGTTCTTGCATCAACAAGCCCTCTCTAATAAGTTCAATGTACAAATCGATCAGAGCGTTACTGTCCGCTTCAACACTATAATGGTAGACATCAACATTTCCTAATTTTTCATCCCCTAGATCACTTTTAAAATTGAAAAGGTCATACTTTTCATAAATACCCTTGATGTCCAATTTATTTTCTTTCGAACTGTCTATGACATCAAATATCTCTGAGCTCAGAATGCCCATATCTTTCAAATCCTTCATTCTTAATTCATACCACTTATTCTTATAAGAATCCAATTGAACCTCTGGGATTGACTCCAATAATTCAGAATCTAAATTCTTCAGGTTCATATATATTTCGGCTTCTTCGCCTTTGCCAAAACTCATTACACCTAAATCCAAAAAGAATGAAGTTCTTTCTTGATCAATATCAACTTCACTATCTATGCCAAAATCATAAGATGCTTTTGGAATGTTTACATCACTTCCATCTTCACTTCCACTAACACTCACTTTGATTGAATTCTCTGAGATCTCACCTTTAAAATTCACATCAAATCTCCCATCGAAGTTATACGAGCTAACACCACTCATCGCTTCAAGAGAAGACTTTATAATTTGTTGAGAATGGCTTATATCTTCTTTTTTAAAAACATCTTCTTTTTTATTAAAAAAGAAATAATACGCGGCAAATCCAGATGCTGCTATTAAAAAAATAAAACCCATAATAAATAATCCTAGGTCTTTTTTCTTTTTTTTGACAGAAGGAAAAGTACTCTCTATCTTATTTGAAAATGTTTTTTTCTCAATACCATCTAACTCTGCGTTAATATTGTTTGAAATATTTTTAGCTATATTGTTTTCAATTCCCTCTTCAGTATTTTTAATATTATTAACAGGACCTTCACTATTTGTATCGTCTGAAGCAATTACTTCTAATCCTTCAGGATTCGTATTTGTTTCTTCTTTATTTTTGATTTTCTCATTTTCGTTTTCCATTTTTTTAAAATTAACATTTTTTATTATTAAAACAAAAGAATATTCATAGTTTAATGATAAAGGCCACACCGCTAGAGATTAACCAGACTCAGCTAAAACAGATAAATATGTTATAAACAACCAAATTATCTGCTACTTTGCATAATTACAACCATTGTCAATATTATACCACAAAAAAGGAAATCCTCAAATTCCTTCTTCTTTCAATTTTTCAAATAATTTTTTTTGACTCTTAGAAAGTCTTTCTGGTATCACAACCCGAACAACAATGAACATATCTCCCTTTCCTCTTCCTTGAAGATGAGTAATTCCTTTTTCGTTTAATTTAATTATCTTTCCGCTCTGAATGCCTGAAGGAATTTTCAATTTGACCTCATCTTGTAGGGTTGGAATATTCACCTTGTCTCCGAGCACGGCTTGCGAAATAGATATCTGTAAATTATATATAATGTCATCGCCTTTTCTTTCGAAGAAAGAATGCTGTTTTACACGCACTGTAATATATAAATCACCAGCAACTGAATTTCTTTTTCCAGGACGAAAACCGACTTCACCTTGACCCGACAAACGAATTGTCTGTCCGTCAGCAATTCCTGCGGGAATTTTAACTTTGATAGTTTTATTTTGCTTCGTCTTTCCATCGCCTCCACAAACCGAACATTTTTTATCAAATGTTTCTCCTAAACCCTTACAATCTGGACATATTTCATTCTGAGCAAAAGTTCCCAGAATGGTTCGTCTTTGTTTCGTCACTTGACCACTTCCGCTACAGGTTTTACAAGACTCAACTTTACTGCCCTTTTCTGCTCCGCTTCCATCGCAAGATGAACATAAAATTGAAATATATATATTTATATCTTTTTCAGTTTCGACTACCGCCTCTTCAAGAGTAATTTCAATATCAACAGATATATCATTTCCCTTTCCTTGATTCTGGCTTTGATCTCTTCCCTTACCTCCAAAAATATCGCCAAAAATATCGCCAAATCCTCCACCATCTCCACCATCTCCACCAAATTCAAAATTAAATCCATTCTGACCACCTCCTTGAAAACCAGAAAAATCAAAACCTCCAAATCCTTGCCCTCCACCTGCCCCAGCCTGATCAAATCCTGAACCAAATTGATCATATTGACCTCTTTTTTGTTTATCAGAAAGCACTTGATAGGCTTCATTTATTTCCTTAAACTTCACCTCATCTCCTCCTTTTTTATCTGGATGATGTTTGTGAGCCGCCTTTCGAAAAGCCTTCTTGATTTCATCATCACTTGCATCTTTGGAAACTCCTAAAAGTTTATAATAATCTTTTGCCATATATATTTATATTTTTATAATTTAATCAATTTACTGAGTTATTTTAGCATCATATCAGTAATTTATCAAGATATATACTTTCTTGAATCAAAACCTCTTCTCCAGCTTCCTTAATTCCAATATCTCATCTCGCAACATTGCCGCTTGTTCAAACTTCAAATCTTGAGAAAATTTTCTCATTTCCCTTTCCTTCATCTTAATTATTTTTGGAATATTTTCAAAACTTTCAATCTTCAAATATTCCTCAGAGACTTTTGACTCAATTTCGTGATTAATAATGCTTTTAATTTTCTTTTGAATCGTGGCTGGTGTAATATTATGAATTTTATTATAGGCAACTTGCTTTTTCCTTCTGCGATTCGTTTCATCAATCGCCCTCTTCATAGAACCTGTCATATTGTCGGCATACATAATTACTTTTCCGGAAACATTTCTAGCTGCCCTACCAATCGTCTGGATAAGTGATGTTTCACTTCGCAAAAATCCCTCCTTATCCGCATCAAGAATTCCAACCAACGTCACCTCAGGCAAATCCAATCCTTCTCTGAGCAGATTCACTCCCACCAAACAATCAAATTTACCCCTACGCAAATCTTCCAGAATTCTAATGCGATCAAGAGTATCAACTTCGCTATGTAAATAATTTGATTTAATTCCCATGTCCCGCAAATATTCATCCAAGTCTTCCGCCATCTTTTTGGTCAAAGTCGTCACCAAAATTCTTTCTTTTTTCTTGGCACGAATTTCAATTTCCTTTGACAAATCATCCACTTGATTTTCAATAGGTCGAACATTAATTTCTGAATCAACAAGTCCAGTTGGACGAATAATTTGCTCTACAATTTGCGATGATATTTCTTTTTCATAATCTGCTGGTGTGGCTGAGATATAAATAACATTATTTACCCTCTCTTCAAACTCATCAAACCTCAAAGGACGATTATCAAAAGCCGATGGCAAACGAAAACCGTGATCTACTAAATTAGTTTTCCGCGCCTTATCGCCCGCATGCATCGCTCTGATTTGCGGAATTGTGACATGAGATTCATCAATAACCACAAGATAGTCTTTTGGGAAATAATCCATCAAAGTATATGGAGGATCTCCCTTTTTTCTGCCAGTAAGATATCTTGAATAATTTTCAATACCATTGCAATATCCAACCTCTCGAATCATCTCCAAATCATATTTTGTTCTTCTTTTCAATCGATCAGCTTCCAATAATTTTCCTTCTTTTTGAAAAACCTTCAATTTCTCTTTCAATTCCTTTTCAATTCTCCCTAATGATTTCTCCAACAGACCATCTTCCACAATAAAATGTTTAGCTGGAAAAAACATAAAATCAGAATGCTCTTTGATTTTTTTTCGCGTCAATCCGTCGAATTCTGTAATCCTTTTTACTGTCTCGCCACTCAATTCAATTCTGATTATATTTTCAATTCCGGGAGGAATAATTTCAATAACATCACCACGCGCTCGAAATCGTCCTCTTTCCAAAACTTCACTGCGCGAATAATGCATATCAACAAGTTGACTAATAATTTTTTCGCGATTACTCGATAAGCCTGTGCTAATAAAAAGTACTTCATTCCGATAGGCATCTGGTGAACCCAAACCATAAATACAAGACACTGATGCCACCACGATCACATCTTTTCGCGACAAAAGTTCGGCCGTTGCTTTATGCCTCAATTTTTCAATTTCCTTGTTAATCTGAACTTCTTTTTCGATATAAGTATCTGTCGATGACATATATGCTTCCGGTTGATAATAGTCATAATAGGAAACGAAATATTCAACCGCATTATCAGGAAAGAATTCCCGAAACTCACTCACTAATTGCGCTGCCAATGTTTTGTTGTGAGCAATCACTAATGTCGGTTTCTGGATTTTCTCAATGACATTAGCAACCGTAAAAGTCTTGCCACTTCCCGTTACACCTAAAAGTGTCTGATGTTGGCTTCCCTTCTTCAGACCTTGATATAATTTCTCAATCGCCACTGGCTGATCCCCATCTGGCTTGAATTTTGCTTGTAATTTGAATTTCATTTTCTATTTACAATGATTATGTACATAAATAATATAGCACATAATCGTTAAAGTCTAGAATTATTTCAAACTAGATATTTGCTAATATTATTTTTTTCGGTTATTATTCTAAAAGTTCATTACAAAAAGGAGATGATATATTTGTCATACAAAAGAATTATCAGGCCGATTATATTTTATTGGTCAAGAGAAGATCCAGAAAAAGCTCATGAACTTGTAATAAAAATTCTGTATTATATCGGAAAATATAGACTTATTGCATATTTAATTGAAAGGTTGTTTTTAGTCAAAGACAAACGCCTTGAAGTAGAGCTTTGGGGATTGAAGTTTAGAAATCCAGTTGGTTCAGCGGCCGGATTTGACAAGGATGGTTCTGCTCGATATGGCATTAAGATATTAGGCTTTGGATTTGCAAGTTTAGGTTCATTTACTCAATATCAGCAAGATGGAAGCGAACGCCCGAGAACTCAACGCATTCCAAAAGACGAAGCTATCGTAAACTGTATGGGATTTAATAATCCTGGAGCAGATCAAACAGCTGAAAGACTATCCAAAAAGAGAAAAATAGACATTCCAATTGGAATCAGCCTAGGCAAGTCTTTGAGAACGCCTCTTGAAAATGCAGTTGAAGAATATCTATATTCTATTCGAAAACTTTATCTTTACGGTGATTTTTTTATCGTAAACGTGAGTTCTCCAAATACAGAAAATCTCAGAGAACTGCAAAAGAAAGAATATCTAAAAAATATTCTCGTCCGTCTACAAGAAGAAATTATAATTCTGAGCAAGGAGCACGAAACAAACAAAAAGCCCTTACTCCTAAAGATTTCACCAGATTTATCGACGGAACAGCTCCATGATATTTTGGATATCTGTCTAGAATTAGGAATAAGCGGTATAGTGGCTGTTAACACTACAACATCGAGAGAAGGATTGAATGCTCCAGCGAGTGAAAAAGGAGGATTAAGTGGTAAACCACTTTGGCCAAAAGCTATTGAGATAGTAAAACAAATTGACAACTATACAAAAGGTGCGGTACCAATTATCGCAGTAGGAGGAATATCCACACCAGAACAGGCAAAAGAGATGCTATCAATAAAGAGTGTGAAGCTTATTAAAATCTTTACGGCAGTTGTTTATGAAGGACCATGGATTATAAAAAAAATAAACAAAGGTCTTCTCAAATAAACATAAATCAATATTTCTCACAGGATTATAACCTGCGGGATTTTTTTATTTAAAAAAACTCTCCCAAAAATTAGGAGAGTGCCCAGTTGAAATTATTATTTCCCTTCGCCAGGTATATATATCTCTCTAACGAAACTATCACTTATTTTTATCACAGAACCAGACAAAAGCATTGGCCATAACTTTGCAGGTATTTTTTCTGACAAAATTATATAATGCCTCATCGGTCCGTCAGTATATGGTGACCTCAGATATAGATGTACTACTATGGAATCCGCAGCTCTTTGAAAATCAAACTTATCTATGATTTCAAAATGTTGAAGGCAAAATGATTCTTTTCTTTCTCGAATTTCTACAATTGGGAGACCAATTATTTGGTAATCTCCATCTCTTAATTTTGTTGCGATTTTATGTCGATCTTTTTCAAATTCAATCATTCCAAAAATCGTGAGATAGAAACCTAACAATACTAATGATGCAAATATTATGAACATTAGAATTTCCTCTTTTGCACCAAAGTATAATAGTCCAGCAATAGTGGGTAATAGATACCCTACAAAAGTTTTATTATGACTTTCCAACTTTTTATTCCCTCCAGAAATTGCATTGTTAGCAATTTATATATACGACTATAGTATACATAGCCAATAAGACAGCATAATTCATATAATAAATATTGTCAAGTCTGAGAATCAAATAAATATGCACATTCAACGATCTAAATGTGCACGATTGCTCTTTATCTTTTATTTTTTATATATTGATCCACTAATTTTGGATATGCGAGAATTTCTTGTCTTACCTCCTCCGTTATAAATCTTTCTTTAATATAAATCTCAAGAATTTCCGCGAGGGTTAATAACCTCCACTACTCACCTCTTCGAAAAATTTGTGGCTGAGATAATCTCAGTCGGTTTATTCTAATAATTTTCCCGCGCGTCTTCGTGCTTCGTTCAGTTCATTGTTTGAAAATTCTGCTGATTTTGCAGATGCTTCTGCATAATCATAAGGGCTGCATTCGAATGAACCTTTCAGATATGCACCGGAAATTCCTCGAGAAGAATTAACAACTCCAAAGCCATCGTTATTAATTCCAGTGATGGCTGCATCTGCTCCGCCTCCTTGTCCAGCGCCATATCCCGGTATCAGAAACAAACAATTTTCGCCCATGATTTGACGCATAATAACGGCATCTTCAGGATATGTTGCTCCCATCACAACGCCAACATTACTATAACCAAGTTCTCCTTCTGCTCCCTTTCCCCAATCAAGAGCAAGTTTGGCAAGACCTTGCCATACTTTAGTGTCATCACGGAGTGTCATCTGCTCAATTTCAGAATTTGGCTTAAAGGATGTCTTATCGACAATAAATATTCCTTTGCCGCATTCTTTTATGACTTTCACAAATTCATCTATGCAAGATGATCCGATATAGCCATGAACTGTCATTGCATCTAAATTGAAAGATGGAACTTTTACAACCTTTTTTTCGTTTCCATCCCATTTTTCCACCACTCCAAGATGTCCGCTTGCGTATGCCTCAGCTGTTGCTCCTCCATCACCGCGCTTAGCGTCTTCAATGACGATAAAACCAACTTCTTCGCATATTCTTTTAGTTTCTTCAAATGCCCAAACACCCCAAGCACCATACTTTTCATAAAAAGCCATCTGTAGTTTCGCAAAAGTTGCAAATGGGACTGTAGACCTTGCTATTGCGGTATTAAAAATAACAAAAGCTCTGGCAATTGGTTCAAATCCCGTTTTATCTTTTGCCTGTTTCCAGCCTTCTTGAAGTACATGTTCTGGTATATGCTTTAATTGAGGATCAAATCCTACGCATAGGACACTATTTTTTTTAATTATGCCCTTTATTGCTTTATCTGAAAAAAATTCCATAGTTTCTCACCTTCCATTCATTCTATTCCAAGAGAATCCGTCTCTTATCGTTACTAATCCTTTTTACCACAAGAACACTGACCATTTCTAGCACAATCAACACAATGTACTTCTTTCCCAAAAAGAACATTTAATTGATTAAAGCCAGAAACTTCCTCTTCAAATCCTTCTGAATCACACATATATTTTCACCTCCCTTTTATTTTATTTTCAATGATCAAACCTCTCTTTGTAAGATTTTAACTCTCCAAATTGTTCAATCCTAAACAAAAAATAACAGTAAACGTTGGTTATGTCAACAATTTACTGTTATTGTATATCTTGAAAATAAATTAAGTTTCCAACGCATATACTAAGTATCCTCGTAAGCATCGAAACTTGGATATTATATCATTTTTATTTCACAATCTTATCAACAATTCCATACTTCTTAGCTTCTTCGGCATTCATATAGTAATCACGATCAGAATCTTTTTCAATTTTATCAAGCGACTGTCCAGTATTCTTTACTAAAATTTTATTCAGCTTTCCCTTAATTTTCAAAATATGACGAGCCGAAATTTCAATATCGCTTGCTTGACCCTCTGCGCCTCCCATTACTTGATGAATCATTATTTCAGAATTTGGAAGTGTCAATCTTTTCCCTTTAGCTCCCGATGAAAGAAGTAAAGATGCAGCCGAGGCAGCCATTCCAATGCAAACCGTCGAGACATCACATTTTACATAATTCATTGTGTCATAAATCGCCAAGGCCGAAGTCACAATTCCACCTGTAGAATTTATATAAAGCATCACATCGGCTTTTTCATCTTGTTTCTCCAAAAATAAAAGTTGAGCAATGATATTATTTGCTACACTATCATTGATTGGACCACCAAGAAAAACAATCCGATCTTTAAGAAGTCGTGAATAAATATCATAAGCTCTCTCACCGTCTGAAGATTTTTCGATTACCGTTGGTATTAGATTCATATATTTTATATTAATACTTAAAATTTAATAACGATAATTTAGATTCTACCGTTTCTTACTCTTGCCACTTAAATCCAACATCTCTTTGGTGTTTTTCATTATATTCTTAAACGGTAATCTTTCTGATAATATTTTCACAAAATTGAACATTATATCAGAATTACAACGCAACCTGAATTTGTGCTTTTTTTTATTTTCAATAAAGATGATATCACCAAACATCTGAGCGGTCATATAAGTAATAAGATTTTTAGGTTTTACGTAAAAGCATTCCATTTCAGACCAAGCGACTGTCTTTGTTGTATTGAAAATAAGATTATTAATCGTGAATCCATTATTTGTTATTCTGTATCTTTCAACTATTTCATTAATATCTATGTTATATCGACATCTTTTCTGGATATTTATATAGTATTTAGCCACTAAATATAAAACCACCAATAATAATATTACTACTATCCAAAAATTAATAAAACTTCCCAAGGAAATAAGGACTAACAAAGACAGGAAAAGCAAAGCATGAAAATCTCTCTTGATATTAATACATGATTTATGCATATTCCATTCCAATAATATATTTTCACCTTGCATAATATATTTTATTGAATTAAGATTTATTTTCCGTTCTTTTCAGCGATATTTTCCAAAACTTCAAAAACTTTTTCATTCATCATAATTCCTGCAATGTAATTTTTATACTTTTCTGTATCCATATTTTTTGTCATTTCTTCCGCATTCGGATAATGTCTTAAAGTTTCATTTACTCTTTCTCGAATCTCGTCTTCCTCAATTTTGATTTCCTCTTTATTAGAAATTTCTCGCATCACAAGCCCAGTCTTCACTCTTTTCTCAGCCATTTCCCTCCATTCAACTTTTAATTTTTCAACACTCGTATTTACACTAATAAGATAGTCTGCAAATTCAATACCAGAATATGTAACATTATTTTCAAATTCCTTGAGCATATTGTCCAACTCAGAATCAATCAAAACATCTGGCAAGTCAATTGTTGATTTCTCACTTACTTGGTCAATAAGTTTATTTTTAAGTTCTTCCTTGGCTTTATTTTCATTCTCTGTCATCATTCCATCTTTGATACTTTTCTTAAGACTATCTAAGTCTTCAAATTTTCCAAGACTTTTAGCAAATTCATCATTCACTTCGTCCAACTCAACCTTTTGAATTATTTTCATCTCAACTTTGAAATCAGCATTTTTTCCTGCTAACTCTTTTTTATATTCTTCTGGAAAAATTACACTAAATTCTTTGATATCATCCTTACTCATTCCAACGAGATTTTCCTCAAACCCCGGAATGAATTTTCCTTCTCCAATAACCAAAGGATGATTTTTACTTTCCCCTCCTTCAATTTTCACACTGCCAACTCTTGTCTCAAAATCAATTTCAACTCGATCTCCCTTTTCGGCTTTTGTATCTTTTGTGATATATTTTGCTCTTTTCTTTTGAATCATCTCTAATTCTTTTTCAACTCGGCCAGCTTCAATTTCTTTGATTTCAATTTTTCCAGAAACTTTTGTATAATCCCCCAACTTCACTTCTGGAAGCACAGAAATTATAATTTTATACTCCAAAGAATTTCCAATCGCTGTTTTTGTGATTTCAGCTTTTGGATGACCAATTGGATTCAATTTATTTTTTTCGATAACTTCTAAATATGATTTCTCAATTGCGTCATGTGTTGCTTCTTCAAAAATAGCTAAATCTCCAATTTGTTTTTTTGCGACATCTTTAGGAACTTTTCCCGCACGAAATCCATCAGCTTTAACATTTTTTGACATTTTATCCAAAGCCTTCTTCATATATTTTTCCATTTCTTCAACGGAAATCTCAACACTAATTTCTTTTTGTGATTTTTCTAAATCTTTAATCTCACTTTTCATTAATTTTTATTGTTAATGTATTATTTATTAAATTTCCTCGTTTTCGTTTTTGTTATTCTCCTAATTTATTCATCAATGGTGGAACCAATTGTTTTTTTCTAGAAACTACTCCCTTTAGAGACATTAGACTTTCTCTTATATTGCCTGAAAATACTTTTTCAGCCAATTTCTCTTCTTTGTTTTCAATTACATATAAATCAGAATTATTCTTCACAATATCAACTACTGCAAAAAACATATAATCCATTTTTGCCTGACCTTTTTTCTCTATAAGAGATTGAATAATTTTGTCCTTTTGAACATTCACTGTTCCGGGATTTGTTGTTTCCCAGACTCCGATTCCAACTTTATATCTACCCATATCAAACTCCTTGTAATCTTTGCTAATTATATCATCCACAGAAATTCCTTTCAAGCTTGATTTTGCAGCAAATATTTCGCTGACAAATTTTTTCATATCTAGCTTTGCAATCTTATTCAACTCTGAAAATATTTTCTTGTCATCAATAGTGCTTGTTGGAGAATTAAAGTTAATAGTGTCTGAAATAATACAAGTAATCATCAACTCAGCCGAAGCTTTATCAATCTTGATATTTTTTTCCTTCAAAATTTTATATATCACGGATGCTGTACATCCAATTGCTTCAATGCGTGTAAAAATCGGCTTTGATGATTTCAATCCACCCAGATTATGATGGTCGATAATTGCCATCAAATTATCCTCCGTTAATCCATCAATAATTTGAGATGGCTCAGTTGTGTCGACAAGAACAACAACTTCATTTATAATTGCTTTTAAAATTCGAGGTTTTTTTATCTTTAACTTCTCTAGAATATATTTTGTTTCATTATTTATCTCACCCGCCACGACTGGTTCAATTTCAAAACCAAATATTCTTTTTCCAAACCGCGAAACCAAAAAAGCAGATAAAGCAGAATCTGTATCAGGATTTTTATGACCAATAGAAATAATTTTGTTTTTCATTTAGTTAAAATTAAATTTTATTTTATAACAAGAACACTATAGGAAGTTATTTCTTATCTGCCTTTTTATCAATCTTTTTCTTTTTCTTTTTTACTTTAGTTTCTTTTTCAACACCTTCTTCTTTTTCTGATTTTTCAGTGTCAGTTTCCTTGGAAGTTTCTTCTTTCTTTTCAACCTTTTCTTCGATTTCTTTTTCGTCTTTATCATCTTCTTTTGTGATTTCCTCTACTGCTATTTTTTTCTTGTCTTCTAAAATATCAATTTTCCAACCAGTTAATTTTGCGGCTAGACGAACATTTTGTCCTTGCTTTCCAATCGCAAGAGAAAGCTGGTCTTCTTCAACATAAGCGACAGCATGCATTTTCGCTTCATCAATATCAAGATGCACAACCTTTGCAGGAGACAAAGCATTCTGAATAAATTTACTTGAATTATCACTCCACTCTGTAATATCAATTTTTTCACCGCCAAGCTCATTGATAATTGTTTGAATTCTTGAACCTCTCTGACCAACACAAGAACCGACTGGATCTATACCATCTTCATTAGAAAATACTGCAACCTTTGTTCTTGAACCAGCTTCACGAGCAATGGACTTTATTTCCACTGTTTTTGAAAATATTTCTGGAACTTCAAGCTCAAAAAGTTTTTTGATAATTTCCGAATTCGTTCTTGAGAGAACAAGATTTGCTTCTTTTGCTTCTCTATCAATTCTGACAATAAATACTTTTAGTCTTTGTCCAATATTATATCTCTCTCCAGCAATTTGTTCCACTGGATAAATAATACCCACGGCTTTTCCAATATCTACGAAAACATTTCTTCCTTCAATTCTCTGAACAACACCGTTAGCAACCTCCCCTTCCTTGTCTTTAAACTCATCAAAAATTGATTCCTTTTCTGCTTCTCTTATTTTTTGAATCATCACTTGTTTAGCAGTCTGAGCTGCAATTCTTCCAAAATCATCTTTAGGTGGTAATGGAATTTCAATTTCATCATCAATCTCAGGATTTTTCTTATATTCTTTTGCCTCTTCAATTGTTATATTCTTATCAACACTAAATTTCCTTTTAATAATTCTTTCTCCATTCTCATCTAACTCATCTTCTGTAATCCCATCTTCATTCTCATCACTCTCTTCATCTTCATCTGCAACAACTTTGATTTGAAAAACCTCCATGCTCCCAGATATTTCATCAAAATTAACCTTAATTGTTTGACCTTTTTTCCCATACTCTTTTTTATAAGCAGCCGCCAAAGAAGCTTCTACAATCTCAATTGCTTTTTCATTTGAAATCGCCTTTTCTTCACATATCTGCTCAATCGCCGATACAAATTGTTTATGTTCCATTGTTTTAATTTATTTACTTAAATTATTAAGAGAGTTGCTTGCCTATCTTTTAAAAAAACCTGTCCATTTCTGTGGCAGGTAATCAATCGCATCCTCAATATAAATATAGTATAGCAGAAAATATATTCCTGTCAACAACGAAAACAAAACACTCCTAGAACGTTTTTTTTATAACTATAAATATTCAATCAATTTTTACAACCCGCCTAAATCCAAAACCTCATCAATTCTAATTTGTTCGATAAATTCTTCCATGTGGCTCACAATAATCATTGTTCCTTCATACTTACTCAACGCCTTAGCAATAACTGGAATGTGACGGAAATTAATGTGATTTGTTGGTTCATCAAGAATTAGAAGCCCTGGTTGCATCATTACCAAACGAGCAAAACTCAGAAGTCCCTTTTGCCCTTCAGATAAGGCTGAAACTTTATGAGCCATAAGTTCACCAGTTATTAAAAATCCAGCTGCAATAGATCTCATCTTCTGAATATCATTTTCTCCAATCATTGCATCAGAGAGAGAATCCATTACGGTTTGATCATAGTCCAAAGTAGAAAAATCTTGACTATAATAACCCACACGAACGCCTTCCAAAATTTTATGATCTAGTGAATTGCCAGAAATCAAGCTTTTCAAAAAAGTACTTTTGCCAACACCATTTGGACCGCTAACTAAAACATGAGTATCTTTTCTAAGAGTCAACTCTCTCTCTTTGGTCACTTCCTCACCATTTATCAAAGCTTTCACAGAGCTAATCTCAACAATCTTACCAACAATCTCTTGAGTCGGAATTGTGAAATCTCTAATTGTCTTGTCTTCTTTTCTAACATCAACTTTACTTTCTTCATCTTCTTCCAATTCTTCTTTCATCTTCTTAGCGAGTTTTCTCATTTTTCCTCCTTTATGGGCAAAGAAATTTACTTTTTCTTTTCGATCTTGAATATTTCTTTCCAATTGTGCATTTTTCTTTTTTTCTCTTTCAATCCGATTTTCAATTTCTGTCATTACAGAATAATAATCACCCACGTACTGCTCTGTCTTGTGCGTGAAAACATCAAGATAGATAACTCCATCTGTAAAACAATTTAAAAAATCAGCATCGTGTGAAATCACAATCACAGTTTTTTCATACATCATTAAAAAATTAATCAGATGCGCAATTCCATCTTCATCAAGATTATTTGTTGGCTCATCTAGTAAAAGAATGTCTGGTTTTTGAATCAAGGCAAAGGCCAAAAGTAATCGTGCTTGTTGACCACCAGAAAGATCTTCTACCTTTTTTTCAATTGGCACATTTAAATTTACTGCATCAAGAACTTTTTTTATTTCACCGGGAGCATTATGCGGAACTTCATCATAAGATTTTTCAAAGTATTTTTGAACTGAAAATTTTAAATCACTTTTTTCAATTACCTGTTTGGCAATTCCGATTGTGACGCCACCAGTAATTGAAATTTGACCTTTGATTGGTTTCAGCTTTCCTGTAATCAATTCAAACATGGTACTTTTCCCCGCACCATTTTGTCCCATTAAGGTAATTTTTGACCCGTCACGCACTGAAAAACTAGCCTCCTGATAGATAGGTTTCTTGTGTAAATATTCAAACGAGACTTCATCAAATCTCAAAATAACATCACCTTTTGACATAATTATTATATTTATCAATTACCAAAACATATTACCAAAAATTTAGTAAAAAGTAAAGCCTTCAAACAATAATACCTCTGATAATAAAAGAATCTTATTACTTTAATAAGATTCTTTTATGAAATATTTTTTATTGAATTCCGATTAATTCAATATCAAACATTATAGTAGCATTTGGTGGAATTGCACCAGGAGCCCCAGCTGCTCCATATCCCAACTCAGCTGGAATTGTGAGCTTTCTTTTTTCTCCAACTTTCATATCTAATGTTCCCTGTTCCCAACCTTGAATAACTTGTCCCGCTCCAATTGTAAATGAAAACGGATCATTTCGATCGACGCTTGAATCAAACTTCGAACCATCTTCCAATGTTCCTGTATAGTGAACTGAAATTGTATCGCCTTTTTTTGTCACGACATCTCCAATGCCCTCTTGTAAAACTTCAATTTTTAATTCCATT
>JAGLID010000046.1 GCA_023143145.1 Minisyncoccota bacterium
AAGGCCAGTGATATTCATATTGAGCCCAACGAAGATGATCTCAGGGTTCGATATAGGCTGGATGGAATCTTACATAATTCGCTGGTTCTTCCGAAAAGAATTAGTGCCGCAGTTGTTTCGAGAATAAAAATTCTTGCTAGTTTAAAAATAGATGAAACAAGAAAACCGCAAGACGGAAGGTTTAGGTTTGATCTTTCTTCTGGCGGAAATATTGAAAAAAGTGTTGATTTGCGTATTTCCACCTTTCCTACTGTGAATGGCGAAAAGATTGTAATGAGAATTTTAGACACATCTTCCGATATTAATGATCTTGAAAGTTTAGGAATTTGGAAAAGGGGATTGAGAATTATTAATGAAAACATAGAGAAGCCTTTTGGAATTATGCTAGTTACGGGTCCAACAGGAAGTGGAAAGTCAACAACTTTATATGCTATGTTGAAAACATTAAATAAAGAAGGTGTAAATATTGTGACATTGGAAGACCCTGTGGAATATTTTATGAAAGGGATTAATCAAAGTCAAATTCAAACAGAAATAGGGTATACCTTTTCATCTGGTTTGCGTTCAATATTGCGTCAAGATCCAGATATAATTATGGTTGGAGAAATTAGAGATAAGGAAACTGCAGAACTAGCAACTCATGCTGCTCTTACTGGTCATCTAGTACTGTCTACCCTTCATACAAATAATGCTACAGGAGTTATTCCAAGACTTATTGATATGGGCATAGAACCATTTCTTATAGCTTCTGCTCTTAATTTAGTTATTGGACAAAGACTTGTAAAAAAAATATGTCATCATTGCAGGGAAGAGTATACTCCTTCTGTAGCGATTTTGAATCTTCTTACAAAAGAGCTGGCAGATATTCCTGAAGATCAAAAACAGGACTTAAATCTTTCTGATGGGATTAAGCTGTTTAAGGGAAAGGGTTGTACTGAATGTAAGCAAACAGGAACATCTGGGAGGATGGGTGTTTACGAAGTTTTGTCAATGACTCCTGAATTGGAAGCAATCATGTCTTCAAAAATTACAGATTTTGAAGTATCGAAGGAAGCGAAAAAGCAGGGAATGATAACAATGAGACAAGACGGAATTATGAAGGCTATTCTAGGATTTACTAGTATTGAAGAAGTTCTAAAGGCCACTGAAAGTTAGGTTTTGTGACTAATCATTCAATTAATTTCTGTTGTTGTGTTTATTTTTGATAAAAATATCTAAGAATTATTTCAAAATGCGAAATTCTCATTAAGGAATGATTGTGTAGCAAGGCTAATGTTTATTTCATAATTAATTAAAAGTATGGTTGTTTATATATTTCAATTTACTGAAAGTGGTATTCCAACGTCACCTAAATGAAGTTTCATTTATATATAAAAATTTTAATTTAATAATAAAAATATGAAGGAAAATAGAGAAATAAGAGTTTTAATAATTGAGGATGATATATATATATCCGAAATGTATCGGATTAAGTTTGAGTCTGAAAAGTTTAAAACAACTATAACTAATGATGGAGCATCAGTACTTGCTATTATTGAAAAGGAAAAACCCGATATTATCCTTTTAGATATTGTTATGCCTGTAATGGATGGATTTGATGTTTTAAAAATAATAAAGAGTAGTAAAGAACATAAAGATATACCTGTTGTTATGTTGACGAATTTAAGTCAAAAAGAAAGTATTGAAAAGGGTCTTAAGCTTGGAGCTAAAAACTATATAGTTAAGTCTCACTTTACTCCGTCGGAAGTTGTGAAGAAAGTTAGAGATATATTAGACGATAAATAATTTACAAAAGTATTTTTTGTTAGAGTGTTTTGTGTCTTTTATTTTTATGGCAGAGTGATTCACTTTTTTAGGACTGGTTAGGTTGGTTAGAAAATTATAGACAGAAATAACATTGTAGTTAATTATTATTTAAAATATAATTTATGACAAGTATAAACATTAAGCAGGAAATGGAAAGTCTATTATCAATTACTGCTCAAGAAGGACATTCTGATCTTCATTTGTCTGTTGGTAGATATCCTACAGTGAGAATGGACGGTAGATTAATTCCTCTTACAAACAAAGAGATGTTGACTCCACAGAAAACTAAGGAACTGGTGGATGCTTTTTTAACTGACGAACAAAGAGAGAAATTTAGGAATAATAAAGAGCTAGATATCTCATATGATTTTAAAGGTGAAGCTCGATTCAGAATTAATGTTTTTTATCAAAGAGGATTTGTAAGCGCTGCATTTCGTCTTATTTCTTCAAAAATTAGAACGCTTGAAGAACTAGAGCTTCCAAATTTGGTTTATAATTTTACGAAACCTTCTCAGGGATTTGTTCTTGTCGTGGGACCTTCTGGACATGGAAAATCGACTACATTGGCGGCTTTGATTGATCGTATTAATCATCAAAAATATAAGCACATTATTACGATTGAAGATCCAATTGAATATATTTATACTCAAGATAGGTGTATAATAAACCAAAGAGAAGTTCATACTGATACGGATTCATTCAATAATGCCCTTCGAAGTATATTCAGAGAAGACGCGGATGTTGTACTTGTCGGTGAAATGAGAGATCCGGAAACAATTAGTACTGCGATTACTGCTGCGGAAACTGGTCATCTTGTTTTTGCTACTTTGCATACAAATAGTGCATCACAGACCATTGAAAGAATTATTGATAGTTTTGCTGCAGGACAACAAAATCAGATTAGAACTCAGCTCGCTGGAAATCTTTTGGGTATTGTTTCTCAGCGTTTGATTCCAAAAATCGAAGGAGGAAGAATTCCTGCAATAGAAATTATGATTGCAAATTCTGCCGTGAGAAATCTAATCAGAGAGAACAAAACTCATCAGTTGGATTTGGTCATCAACACAAGTGCTGACGAGGGAATGATTTCATTGAATAGCTCCTTGGCGACTTTAGTGAAAGATGGAAAAATATCTATGGAGAATGCAGAGTTATATTCCTCTAATATTAATGATCTAAAAATGATGATGCAAAGAAGATAGGAACGGCTTGTTGCGTATAATCTCAAAATGCTATATAATATAGAAATTAAGGCAGAATATAAATATGTGATAGAATGTTTTTATTTATATCGTATATATTATAAATATTAAATAAATATAAATTTAGGAAGGGAGGTGAAACGAATGATAAAAATTAATAAACAAGGTTTTACCTTAATTGAACTTTTGGTTGTCATCGCGATTATTGGTATCTTATCTAGTGTTGTTTTGACAAGTTTGACTGGGGCAAGGGTAAAGGCAAATACTGCGTCTTATAAAGCAGAAATGTCATCAATCCAACCTGCTCTAATCTCTTCTTGTGATGATGCAGTCTTAGCAGTTACAACAGAAGGTATTGTAGCAGCAGGAAAGCATTCTGTAGGAGTTATTTCAGCTGGTCAAAGTTGTGGTCCTAATGGAAATGGAACATTTGAAGTTACTTATGTTGCTAATCCAAATCCAACAGGAACTTGTACTGGATCTGTTGTTACACAATCAACAGTAACTTATACAGGATGTCCATAATTTGTATTTTTTAGACATGATAGTTTTGTAAATCATTTATAAAACAAAAACCGCCTTTGGGTGGTTTTTGTTTTATTATTGCAAGAAATGAAGATTAATGTGTATATTAATAAGTATTTAATATATATTTGTGTCTAAATTAATGAAATATCGATGGATAGGTATAATGCTTTTTGTAGAAAATAATAATATATGAGTAGAAAATATATGAATCTGTTTTAAATTATGATAATCTGTTATAATTATGATATAAAAGAGCAGGTTTGCTGAAGTCGAAAATTTGTAAATGGGATTATAGGCGAGGAAAATATAGTTCAGAGGAGGCTTTGATAATTTATAGATTGCTCAAGTGCTAGCGCCATTTTGGAATGGCAGAAAATAAAGAACTTCTCTAATAATAACTTAACATCAAAATGATTTATATATATCTTACTATAATTTTCATTCTCGGTCTTGTGATTGGTAGTTTTTTGAACGTTGTTATATTTCGATTGGAAACTGAAGAAAAAATTGTGAATGACCGGTCAAAATGTCCGAACTGTAAGCATATTTTATCTTGGAAAGATTTGCTCCCAGTTCTTAACTATATTTCTTTGAAAGGTAGGTGTCGATATTGTCAGAAGAAAATATCAATACAATATCCTCTAGTGGAGCTGATTACGGCATCTTTTTTTGTTTTCATCTTTAGTCATTTTTTTATCACAACTGAAAAATATTTTGCTGTTAATATTCTCTTTTATCTTTTTATAATTTCTGTCTTTATCGTCATTTCTGTTTATGACTTGAGACATTATATTATTCCTGACAAAATAATTTATCCTGCAGTTGTAATTTCAATATTTTATAATCTTTACATTGATACAAGTTTGCACTTCGTGATACATTCGTTTTTCAATGGTTTCGAATTCTTTTCTCAAAATTTAAAGTTGTTTTTTGATTTTCTTTTTATGAATTCAGTTTTTACGAATCATATTTTGGCAGCGTTCTTTTCGTTTGGCTTTTTTTTGGCTATTATAATTTTTACAAAAGGGAAAGGGATGGGAGGAGGAGATGCAAAACTTGGTTTTTTGATGGGATTAATTTTGGGCTGGCCTCTTGTTTTTTTGGCAATCTTTCTTGCTTCGGTTTTAGGGTCAATCATTGGCGTGGCTTTAATTATTGGAAAGAAAAAAAAAGCGAAAAGCATGATTCCTTTCGGACCTTTTCTTGTTTTCGGGACGGTTCTGAGCATTTTTTATGGAGAGGAAATTGTGAAGTTGTATTTTGACTTATTTTTGTAGATTTATAGGAATTTTTGATAAACTATAAAAATCATTATCATTCTGAACTAACTTTAGAATGACAAATCTTTATTATTTGAATAATATTTATGAAAAAATATATCGTAAAAGAAAGAATTGAAAAATTGAAAAAAGAGATTAATCATCATCGCTATTTATATCATGTTTTGGATCGACAGGAAATTTCAGATTCGGCGCTTGATTCACTGAAGCATGAACTTGAGAAATTGGAAGAGCAATTTCCAGAACTTATTACTGCTGATTCTCCGACTCAAAGAGTAGGAGGAAAGCCATTGGATAAATTCAAGAAAATTAAGCATAAAGTTTCGCAGTGGTCTTTTAACGATGCGTTTGAAAAGGATGAAATTATTGATTTTGATAAAAGGGTTAAAAAATTTTTGGCGTTAGATAGAGATAAAGAAATTAAAGTTGATTATAATTGCGAGCTGAAAATTGATGGGTTGCATATTGTTTTGACATATAAAAATGGAATTCTAGTTTCTGGAGCAACAAGAGGAGATGGAAAAATTGGCGAGGATGTCACTCAAAACATCAAAACGATTGAAAGTATACCATTGAAAATCAAACAAGATATTGATATTATTGTGGAAGGAGAGGTGTTTATGTCAAAAACTATTTTTGAAAAATTAAACGAAGAGAGAAAGAAGAATGGGGAATCGCTTTTTGCAAATCCAAGAAATGCGGCTGCGGGAGCAATTCGACAGCTTGATTCTCAAATTGTAAAAGACAGAGAATTAGATTGTTTTATATATGATCTTTCTTTTTTTGAAAAATCAGAGTTTTTGAAAAGTCAAGTTGAGGAATTGGAGTTTTTGCGAGAACTGGGTTTTAAAGTGAGTGATCACTACAAGAAGTGTGAAAATGTTGATGAGATTTTTCTTTTTTGGGAATATTGGATGAATAATAAGGAAAAAGAGAATTATTGGGTTGATGGAATAGTGGTTAAAGTAAATAGTCGCGAATATCAAAATCGCATTGGATTTACGGGCAAGGCTCCACGATGGGCAATCGCTTATAAGTTTCCAGCGGAACAAACCACAACAGTTGTGGAAAATATTACGATTCAAATTGGAAGAACGGGAGCGCTAACTCCAGTAGCGCATTTGAAACCTGTGAAGGTTGCTGGATCAACTGTTTCCAGGGCCACGCTTCACAATCAAGATGAAATTGACAGGCTTGATGTGCGAATTGGAGACACGGTTGTAATTCAAAAAGCAGGGGACATTATTCCGGAAGTTGTGAGTGTTGTCAAAGGATTGCGAAGTGGTAAGGAAAAAAGGTTTGTGATGTTGACGAAGTGTCCTTATTGTCAAACAAAAGTTTTTCGGTCAGAAGGAGAGGTGGCATATTATTGTCCGAACAAAAGTTGTTTTGCCGTTGAATTGCGAAAACTCTCTCATTTTGTTAGCAAAAAGGCATTTAATATTGATGGGTTTGGTCCGAACAAGATTAAGCAATTGGCAGATGAAGGAATTATATCAAATTTTGCTGACATATTTGAACTCAAAAAAGGGGATTTGGAACCGCTGGAAAGATTTGCAGAAAAGTCGGCTGACAATTTGATTGACGCGATTGCAAAAAGCAAAAACATAACTTTTGGAAAATTTATTTTTGCGTTAGGAATCAGGCATGTTGGCGAAGAAATGGCTCTGGATCTTGGCGAGTTGTTGAGTACGCTTAGCAGAATTCAAACTATTTCCAGAGAAGAACTTGAATCAATAGATGGTATAGGGCCAAAAGTTGCTGAAAGTGTTTGTGATTATTTTTCTGATGAAAAAAATCTGGCAATGATTGATACATTGTTGGGATTAGGAGTGAAAATTGAAAATATAGTAAGTGTGCCCGGAAAAGAATTATCTTTGAAATTAAAAGAATTAACTTTTGTCTTAACTGGGACTTTGCAAACAATAAGTCGTGAAGAAGCAAAAGAAAAAATTCGAGCAAAAGGTGGAAATATGTCTTCTTCAGTTTCCATTAAAACTGATTATGTTATTGTGGGAGAAAAACCGGGCAGTAAATTTCAAAAGGCGAAAGATCTGGGAGTAAAAATCATTGGAGAGAAAGAATTTTTGAAAATGACGCTTTAGATTATTTTGAATTATAAGAAGTGACAATACAAAAATCGCGTTTTTAAAAATCAAAAAAATGTTATAATATAATAAATGAGTTTGGTTTTAACGAGATAATGAGGTGTGAGATTAACGGATTAAGAGAGGCATATAATATTGTTGCAGCTGGTTGTAATTGATAATCAAGGATTTTCAATGCTGATTGTCATAGCCTCTGTGATAAGGGGTTTGGAAATAAAACAGGTTGTGATTATAAGAGAAATCAAGAAGACACTTCAATCTATTGTTCCGTGTGAAATTGTCCTGAGGGAATATATTTTGTGAAGTTTTGTTGTGTGGTTCTGATAAATATGTTAATGTGTAATTGATTATAGTAATACTAATTTTTAAATTATAAATAAAAAATGGCAGATAATAAAAAAATATCAATTGCTGAAGTGGAACATATTGCCGAACTAGCTAGGATTGAACTTTCAAAAGAAGAGGTGGAAAAGTTTTCTGGTGAACTGTCAGATGTTTTGGGTTATATCGGACAACTAGAAGAAGTAGAAACCGAAGGGATTGAACCGGTTTCGCAAGTGACTGGTCTTGTTAATGTTTTGCGAAATGATGTTGCAAAGAGCAGTGATGAAGACACAAGAAGAACAATGATCGATAATTTCCCAGACAAAGATGGTGATTATATTAAGGTTAAACAGGTTATGTAATATATTATGAAATTAAATGAATTAAATATAGCTCAGGCCAGTGAAGGTTTGCGGAAAAAAGAATTTTCTGCGGTGGAGCTGACGAAATCATATCTGGACAGGATTAAAGAAACGGATGAGAAAATTAAATCTTTTATTACGGTGACAAAAGAGTCGGCTCTTGAGCAGGCCGAAGAAGCTGACAAGAAAATAAAATCAGGTGAGGAGAATAATTTATTACTTGGAATTCCATGTTCGGTTAAAGATGTTATAAATATAAAAGAAATTTTGACAACTGCGGCTTCTAATATTTTGAAAAATTATATTCCAGCTTATGACGCCACTTTGGTTTCAAGGCTTAAAAAAGAAGGAATGGTGATGCTGGGAAAAGTGAATTGTGATGCTTTTGCACATGGTGCATCTACTGAGAATTCTGATTTTTTCACAAGTCATAATCCTTGGGATTTAGACAGAGTCCCAGGAGGTTCTTCTGGAGGTTCAGCTTCTTCTGTGGCAGCTAGTCAATGTCTCTATTCGATTGGAACTGATACAGGCGGTTCGATTAGGCAACCAGCATCTTTTTGCAATTTAGTGGGATTGAAACCTACTTATGGCAGAATTTCAAGATATGGTTTGATTTCAATGACATCATCAACTGATTGTCCAAGTATCATTGCTAGAAGAGTAGAAGATGTGGCGATTGTTCTGGAAAAAATTGCGGGAAAAGATGAAAGAGATTCAACGAGTTCGGAAAATAAAGTTGATAATTATCAAGAATTTTTGGCAGATGAAAATATTAAGGGAATGAAGATTGGGATACCTGAGGAATATTTTCTTGAAGGTTTAAATATTGATATCAGAAAAGCAGTAGAAGAGGCAATTGCAAAATTTGAAAGTTTTGGTGCGACTATTGTTCCAATATCTCTGCGATATACAAAATATGCAGTTCCAACTTATTATATTATCACACCTTCTGAAATAAGCTCAAACTTGGCAAGATTCGATGGAATTCGTTTTGGATATTCTGCTACTAACGATGATAGTGTTGAGGCGAAAGATCTCATTGAAATATATTGCAAATCAAAAGGTAAAGGTTTTGGTAGCGAGGCGAAAAGGAGAATTATGCTTGGAACCTACGTACTGAGTAGTGGATATTATGATGCTTATTATTTGAAAGCACAAAAAGTTCGAGCTTTGATAAAAAAAGATTTTGATGAAGCTTTTGAAAAAGTTGATGCGATTATTACGCCAACTACTCCATCAGTCGCTTTCAAAATTGGCGAGCACAGTAAAAGCCCCTTGGAAATGTATATGGAAGATATCTTTGTCAGTGCTGTCAGTCTGGCCGGTTTACCATCAGTTTCTGTTCCTTGTGGTTTTGCCAAGCCAAATGATAGGGAGATTGAAATGCCAATTGGAATGCAAATAATTGGAAAATACTTTGATGAAAAAAATATTTTGAGGCTAGCTAGTGTTTATGAAAATAATACAAATTGGCATAATGTTGAGCCAGCGCTTAAATAGATATAATTTAAAATATGTTTGAACTAATAAATTCAGCTCAAGCCGCAGAAGAAGTTTTGCAGATTGGGAATTTAATGATAAATATTGGTTGGTGGCCTTTTGTTTTCGCAATTATAAAGTATGTATTTATTATTATAACTATTATTCTTATCATTGGGATAGTATTGATTCTTGTGAGAGTTGAAGGGGGATATAAAATTAGATTAAGAGAAGCGGTTGAAGAAGCGATGGAAGCAGGAAGATTGCCAAAAACAAAAACTCAGCGAGAATGGGAAACAATTTCTTCTGCCGTAGAGTCAAAAAATCCAGAAGATTATAAAAACGCAGTTATTCTCGCCGAAAAATTATTTAGTAGAGTTTTGAAGTTTGCAAATTTTTCAGGAAGTACTATCGAAGAGAGATTAAGAAAAATTCCAGACAATCAATTAGAATATCAAAAAGAAATTATTTGGTCTTGTGCTTTGAAAGATAAAATATTGAGTGATGATGATTATGTTGTTGAGCATGAAGAAGCAAAGAGGGCAGTTTATAATTTTGAAAAAGTATTTAAGGAGATGAATATTTTGTAAAAAACAAAGACTTGTTTATCTTTATAATAATGGTATAATATAGACAAGGTTTAATTATGATTTTGAGGAGAGAAATTATGTCTAATATAAATTTATTGCCCAAGGGCATTAAAAATGAAAAAAGGGAAATAATTGACATTGGTTCAACTATTTGTTTCTTTTTAATATTTACCTCAATTGCAATTTTAATCTATTGTTATTTTGAAAATGAGAAGCTTTCTCAAAATGTCAGATTGCTTAATTCACAATCAAATTTAATAGAGATTAAGTTAGTAGAAGAAATTAGCAATAATAAAAAGTTTGTAATTTCTGAGGTAGAAGGAGGAAATATTGAATACATATTATCAACTCATTCGAGTTTTTCAAAAATTATTGATCATTTTGAAAAGATGTTAACTGATGACGTTTATATCGAATCTTACTCGATAATATATGATGAGGATATGATAAACATTGAGTTTGTAGGATCGGTTAAAGATTATCAATCCGCAGCAACACAGTTATATATTATCAAGCAAATGTCAGAAACAAAAATGATTAACTTAAAAGAATTTAATCAAAAAGGTATGGATTTAGATTTTAGCGGTATGATAAGTTTTGATAAAAATATAGGAAAATAAATAATAATTATTATAAATGACAATACACAATACAGATCACGACTTACTAAACAAAGAAAGTGGTAATCTTTATCTACAATTTAAAGTTCTAATTGTGTCTTTTTTGTTCTCATTAATGATTTTGTTTGTTCTCGCGAGACCGATATATATGGAAATGAAAACTAACAAAGATCAGATAAAATTAATCCAGAAAAATTTAGATTTAAAAAATAGTGCTCTGGCTAGTTTAGAAAATTTTAGTAATGAACATAAAAATATTAAAAACGAAGAATTGATAAAAGTTAAAAGTTTGCTTCAAGGAGAAGATAGGGCAGAGTTGTATATCGCAAATATAAACAAAATCTCCCAACTAAATGATAGCGATATGGAAATTGTTAGTCTTTCGATGGGGGAAATTGGAAAGGTTGACTCAAATCAAGAAGGTGGATTAGTTAAAGCAACAATTGATTTTTCATTAATAGGTGAATATAGTAAATTAATCGTATTTCTTGGTAAAATCGAAAAATTAATTCCGCTTGTAAATCTAGAATCACTAGAGATTGAAAAAAATGACTTAATGGATGATGAGGTTCTCGTTGTAAATCTAGAATCACTAGAGATTGAAAAAAATGACTTAATAGATGATGAGGTTCTTGACTATAAGAGTTTAGATGAAAATATTAAAATCACTGCTAATATTGTTTTATCGTATTATTATAAATAATTGTTTAGTAAAAATTAATGGAAATCCGCAATAATATAAAATTTTTTTCAAACAACTATTTTATTAGTACGCATTTTAAAAATGTATTATCTGCGGTTGTGTTTATTTCGTTCGTTTTAATTATATGGATAGCGATGAAAAATATTGACAATAAAGGAGTGGATGCCGGACAAATTCCCAATTATGATTATTTAATAGCGAATCCGAATGAAAGAATAGATGAGTTTAAGAAGGGAACATTTGTAATAGATATAATTGAAAGAAAAGAATTTATTGAATTAAGCAATGAAAATAATTTGATAAAAAAAGGAAGATATATAAAAGAAGGAAATTTATTTATTAAAAAGTTTTAATTAAACATAGTTTATTTATATTAAGTCAAAATAGTATTAAAATATTAAATAATAAATTAAATTAAAATATATGACTAAAAACTCTGATTTATCAAAAAAATTCAAGAAGTTTACTTTTCTTATGGCTGTTCTAATTGCTTCCTTTGGTCTTGGAAGTTTTGTTCTTGCGGTCTGGACCGAGCCAACAGCTAGTCCTCCTTCTGATAATGTTGCTGCGCCTATAAATGTTTCTACGATCGATCAAGTTAAACCAGCAAGATTGGATGTTACTGCACTTCACGACGCTGACGATGACTCTTATTATATTAACCCAAGCGCCACTGCTACGCCATCTGGAGTCTTTGCTGGTAATGTAGGCATTGGAACGGCAATTCCGCAAGAGCTTTTGCATGTGCAAGGAGATCCTGATCTTGGGAATGTGCCACCTCATTGGTATGGTGGTAGGGCGCTTTTTGAAGTAAACGAAATGATTGTTAGAGACAGTAGTCCACAAATTAAATTAGAAACTACTAGATTTGGGGGCGTAGATAATCTTAATTTTCGTATTGTATCATTTTCAGATGATAAGTTTCATATTTTATCGATAAAGGATGATGGGACCGGAAACAACAATAGAATGACGATTGATGGGACTAATGGTAATGTTGGGATTGGAACAAATATTCCAGGAAAAAAACTTGATGTTAATGGAGCGATTCATTCAACAGGAGATATTTGTACAGATGTGGGAGGAGTATGTTTAAGCACCGCAGGAGGTGGCGGAGGTTTTTGGACAGAGAATGCTAATGATATATATAACAATAATACTGGTAATGTTGGTATTGGAACAATGACTCCTTCTGCACAACTGCATCTTGAAGGAGATTCGGGAAGCGCCGCTGAAATAGTGTTAGTGCATAAAGGCGTTGGCGGAAGCGCTGGGATTAGTTTTAATGTTACTAATGATCCTAGCAATTATGCAATCAAGGCTTATGATAATAGATTAGGCTTTTATATTGGACCGCCTGCAAAGCGCCGAATGACTATACTACCTAGCGGCAATGTTGGAATAGGAACATCTGATCCTTTAGTGCAGTTGCAACTTGAAGGAGATTCGGGAAGCGCCGCTGAAATAGCTTTAGTGCATAATGGAGTTGGCGGAAGCGCTGGGATTAGTTTTGATGTTACTGACGATGTTAGTGCTTTTTATATTAAGTCTCATGGCGATAGATTAAAATTCGCAGCTGGAGTTGGAGGTATTAAAATGGTTATGACGCCAAGTGGCAGAATTGGAATTGGAACACCTGATCCTTTGTCAAAACTTCATGTTCTTGGAGATACTCCTGACAATATTCCAATAGATGCTCGTATATCAGTTCAAAATACAAATGCAGGATCAAAAAAAAGTGAGCTATGTTTTATCCGTCCAGATACTGGCTCTAATGGCTGGTGCATCGGTACTGATTTTTGGTCTCAAAACGATGATGACTTCTTTATCTGGGGAGGTGGAGCAGATGGAGGAGCTGACGACGGCAGATTATATATTGATAGTACTGGTAATGTTGGCATTGGGACAAGTAGTCCAAGTGCGAAATTAGAAGTTGACATGAAGACAAGCACTTCGGAAGGGCTTCATATTTCAAGAACCGCGACTGGTCCTAACTCTTATTTTAATATAGAAGATGAAGTGAGTAATCCAGTGTTCAAAGTTCATGAAAGTGGCAATGTCGGTATTGGGACAAGTGATCCAGATGCATTTTTACATATTTCAGGAAACGACCCAGAGCATGAAATTTTAATTGATTCTTCAGGTTCTGCCGCAATTGGAATGACAACCTCTTCTGGCACAGTAGACCAAAATACTAAGAGAATTATAAATATAAACGATGGTTGGGGCAATCGATTTTGGATTGAGGATACTGATATTGATGGGGCTGGAACAAGAGAAAAAATAATTTCAACAAAGAAAGTTGGGTTAGAGTATTATGTTGGCATTGGAGATGTGAGTAATCCAAGTCAAAAGCTTGAGGTGGACGGAGGAGTAAAATTAAATACCACTAGCGCGAGGCCAGCATGTAACCTTACTACAAGGGGTACTTTTTGGTTCATTCAGGGAGCAGTTGGCGTAAAAGATAGCGTAACGGTTTGCGCTAAAGAAGCTGGAGGCGCTTATGCATGGAGATTAATTTATTAAAATTTAACCTGCTATATTGTATAATTTAAGAGAAATTAATTCTATGAACATTGCAATCAGACAAACAAAAAACATAACATGTGTTGTGTTCGTGATGGCGTTTTTCATTTTCTTGCACAGAAAGTTTCAACTATAGCTCTAAAAAGTATTATTCAAATAATTAAAAGCATTACAGCTAGAGAAATATTTAAATATCATCTCGAAGTTAAAAATTTTCTTTGGGGAGGAAAATTTTGGACAAATGGATATTATATAAATAACGTAGGTCTTTAATGCGAATGAGGAGAGAATAAAGAACTATGTTAAAAATCAAGGAAAGGATTATAAACAAACTTATCATTCTTAACCAACATTGTTTGATGATTTAGCGTGAGATGAGCAACTGATACTTCGTCAGCTTGCTGAGAGGTAATTTATTCAAGTAATCCCCAGTCAATTCGTGTGAGTTTAGTTAGGACCTGCTGATTTTCATCTAATTTTTATAAAAAGAGATTAATCCATAAATACGTAAAAAAATGACTATTTCAAAAAAAACAATCCTTCATGTTTTAATTATTATTTGGATAATGTTTTCAATGACATACATCGTTTTTGATACTTGGAGTGATTTTAAAGACAAACAATTGACACAAGCATATCGGCTTGGTGAAGCAGATACAATAAACCAGCTTATCAAAGAAGCGGGAAACGAAAAATGTGAGCCATTTTTTGTTTATAACAATGATGCAAATGTTCAATTAATTAATATTGAATGTTTGAAGCAAGTATCTGAAGAAAAATTTGAATAATCGAATATAATTATTATTCTTAAAAATTATGTCAGAATCAAATCAAAAAATAAAAATAATGCTATTATTAATAATTTTGTTAGTTGTGTTTTTTGTTATAGCGTTGTTCAATAAAAAAGATAAGAATGATGTTATATCTAAAAATTTTCCCAATTGCGAGGTTTTGGTAAATGCTTGCAATAGTCCTTTGTGTAAATATTATTTTTTATGCAATGAAATGGAAAATCTAAATTGCAATGTTTACGATTGTGTCGGAGAATATGGTATAGAGATAACAGAAGTAGATGGCGGTATTGTCAAAAAAACTCGACAAAAACTGGACCAGTCAAAAGTTCAGGAGATGATTAGCAAGTGTAGTGGCTCGCTTGAAGTTTTAGAGAAAAAATGCGATGGTTCTAAATCAATAGCGAGAGTTAAAGTTGTTACAGCTGGCGATTGTGAAATCAACAGTTTTATTATGGCGATTGATGGCAAGAACAGAATCGCTAAATTTGAAAAAGAAGGTGATGTTTATAAGTTATCTGTGAGTCAATGTGGAGTCATTTCTGAAATTAAAGTGGTTGGTGAAGGCGGAGTTGAAATAAAATAAAAAGAATAATAGCAATTTATAATAAAACAACATAATTAATATGAATAAAAAAATAAAAAGCTATCCTTGTGTTTCAATTGCTCTGTCAAGTCTATTTATTGTACTCGGCTTTTTTCTCATGCCAAATTTCGTTTTGGCAGTTGAACCTGATCCTACTATTGCATGGAATGTGACAACCGACGGATTTTCTGACGGTGTGGTTGTCGATAATTTTGGAAATGTATACATAACAGGCTCTGGTACTGATGGCGTAAATTCCGGATTTAAGACAATGAAATATGACAGCAATGGAAATGAATTATGGATAAGTGTTGTTGATAATAACAATGGCGGCTTATCTTCTGCGCGTGGCATTGCTTTAGATTCTTTTGGCAATATCTATATAACAGGAGGAGAACATGTGCCTGTTTCGTTTGATTCTAATATTCGCACAATTAAATATGACAACAACGGAAATTTGATTTGGACCAAAATATATGATAGCGGATTTTGGGATGGCGCGAGTGGAATTGTCGTTGATACAAATGATAATGTGTATGTAGCAGGATATTCTAAGAACGTTGCCAACGACAGTGATTTCAGAATTATCAAATATGACAGCAATGGAAATGAATTGTGGAATGTGATTTATGATGGTGGAACAAATAATAATGAAGTCGGAGTTGACATTGCTCTTGATTCGGCTTCAAATCCAATTGTGACTGGTTATAACTATGTGTCTGATAACTCCTTTCTCACGATCAAATTTGATAAAACTAACGGAAATGTGCTTTTGAATTTAACATATAGCGATCCAGTTACCATTGATTCTGCCTTTGCTATTACGGTTGACTCGGCAAATAATATTTATGTGGCGGGTCGCCGATATGTTAGTGCTATTTTTGACACTGATTTGAGTATTATTAAATATGATAGTTTTGGAAACGAAGTTTGGAACAATGTTTATCATATTAGCGATTTTGATGATACTCCATATGGACTTGCCGTTGATTCAAATGACAATATTTATGCAGGAGGATATTCTCATAATGGCATTAACACTGATTTTAGGATTATTAAATTTGATGGAAATGGGAATATATTATGGAATGTAATTTATGATAGCGGAGAGGATGACTGGGGAAATGATATTGCTGTTGACGATGATTCTAATGTTTATATAACGGGCCGTTATCAACATACTATTAATGAATCTCGAACTATTAAATATGGACAATCAACCGATGGTCCAATTCTCATTACCGAAGCGTATATTCCAGATAACGGAGGGACTTATATTGCATATGGAGGAGTAGTTAATTTGGAAGATATTGATGAAGCGAGTGAAAAAATTACTATTCACTCAAACGCTTCAGCTGTTTCAGGAGTTATTCAAGATCATAAGATAAGGTATTGGAAAAACGGAGTAATTCAACCTGTGGCTACATGGTTTACAGGAGGGTTGCATTCCATAACAATAGACGGTCCCTTAAATTACGGTGATTTGATAGAGTATCAAGCTGAAGCAACAGATGATGCAGGAAGTCAAACTTATGATCCAGCCGGAGGAGTGACAAAGTATTCTTTTAGGGTTATAGGTTCTCATAATGTAACTGGCTTTGCTTGGAGTGAAAATATTGGCTGGATAAGTTTTAATTCAAATAATTGTGATTTGGATGGAGATGGTTTAAATAATGATGGAGTAATAGGGTGCTTAAATGATGGCAGTTCTAATATTTCTTATGGTGTTAGTCTTGATCTTAATCTCGTGAGTCCTACATTTAATGAATTATCTGGTTATGCTTGGAGTGAAAATATTGGCTGGATAAGCTTTGAACCATTGGATGTTGCTGGATGTCCCAGTGGTGGAAATTGTCAGCCGCGCTTGGTCGGCACAGAATTTTATGGTTGGGCGAAAGTTTTATCTAGCAATGGAGATGGCTGGGATGGTTGGATAAATTTAAATTATAGAAATTGTGACACTGATGGAGGAATTGGGAATGGATTCGTTGATGTTGTTTGTGGTGGTGACAACATAGGCGACTCTGTCGTGGATTATAAAGTTTCATTAACTTATCCTGACCTTGAAAATTGGGCATGGGGTGATGACGTTGTTGGCTGGATATGTTTTAATAGTATTTCACCAGGTTGTGACCTTGGTGCTATTGGACCAGATTATAGGGTTTATATTTTAGATTCAAATTCTTCTCCTTCGGTCGATAGCCTTGATATTTTAGAGGCTGATCATTGCAAAAAGGATTTAGATGATATAAAATTTTCTTGGAATTTTAGTGATTTAGACGGGCATGATCAAAATCCATTTACTGGGCTACCTGTTCAAACTGCATTTGAGATTTCAATTGATTATGGCGCGGGACTATGCTCAACAGGGAGATTAGAAGACACAAGAACATATGCGTCGGTGGCACTGATTAATAGTAGTGGGACTTGTTCAAATGTGATTCAGTATGGTTGCAGTGGTTATGACTGGACAGTTACTGTTTATGACAGCTTTGATGCATCGGACAGTGCTACATTAAACAATTCATTAAATAATATGCCAGATCATAAAAAACCTATCGCTGATTTTTCATATGATCCTGTAGATCCAGTTCTATTTCAAGATATTGCATTCAGTCCTCTGATTTCTCCAGATAATTCCATTTGTTATGATGATTTGAATAGTCCTGTTGATTGCTTAACTTTTGAATGGGATTTTGATAATGATGGAAGTTTTGACGGTGTTACTGAGCCAAGTGATCCAATGGAGATTTATTCTTATTCTGATACAGGAATATATATAGTTGATTTGAAGGTTACTGATGGGGCTGGTTACTCTTGTTTCGCATCTGACAGAGGCAAACAGAAAACAATTAACATAGGATATGGAAATCCAAGTTGGGAGGAGATTGCTCCTCATAATTAATTTGTGTGATATATTATAATTTAAAACATTTTCTGGAAGTGGTATAGCAGATATATGTACAAAAGAAATTAGTGTTGTTTACAGATTAACTGTAATCATAAAACTAATTTTGATATTTGTTTTTGGTGGTTTAGTTGTGTTTTTTCGTATTTATATTAAAACAAATAAATCAAGCGATAATGTTGATAGGAATATCATATGTAAAATCAAAATATTATCAGCTGAAAATAAATTATATTTGTGAATAGAGAGCATTGAAATGTCTTAAGTTTAAGAATACTTCTACGGGGCGCAAAACAGATACAATAGCTTGTATCTGTTTTAGATGCGTGGTACACTATAGATAGAAAAATGTATTTTTCTAAAGTTTTGAATTCCACTTTTTAGACGAAAATTTAAGCAAGTTTAGTAGCAATTATAAAATTATGTCATCGATAAATTTATTGCCTAAAAGTTTTGTAGATAAGAAATATCTTGTTAAACGCAAGAGAGATACTTATTTGATTTCATGTTTTATGTTGCTTTTTTCAATTGCCGCTTTTACAATAGTATTTCTTATGAACAATACTTTGGTCAAGGAGCTCAGCGACATTGATTCAAGGTTGAATGAATTGGATGTAGAAATAAAAATGGGTTTGAATGAAAATAAACTGCCCGTGGAAGAGTATATAATGAATGATGCGAAAATCTTATTGGATAGTCATAATTATTATTCTAAAGCACTAAACGTAGTGCAGAAAATAATAAATAATGATGTCTATTTGATGCATGGCGGTTTTAATGTTGCTGATCAAGAAGATCTGATATTTTCTTTCAGTGGTTTTGCAAAAAATTATATGGCAGCCATAGAACAGATTGCGGTTTTAAAGGATTCTTTTTGGATTAAAAAAGTAAATATATATACTTTTACATCGGATAAGGATGAGGGTGTGGAATTTGAAGGTGATGTAGTTTTTAATCGAGATATTCTATTATACAGGGAAGAGTATTTCAATTTTGGTTTAGAAATTCTTTCGTTACGAACAAATAGATTTCTGAAGTTAGAAAATTATTCTGCAAACCTTATCGAATCTGTGGATGATGAAGATTTGATTGAAATTGAATTCGATGGCATTGCTTACGACAAAGACAAATTAATTTTATTGGAAAAAAGTTTGGAAAATGCAAGTCGTTTTGTTAAAAGCGTATCGGTTAGCTATGATTTAGATGGAAAACAAGAGTCAGATTTTATTAGGTTCAAAGGTAATATGCAACTCTGGCCTTAGCCTTGGTTGAGGCTGCTTGGGACTATTTCTCTAGTAGCGATGAAATCACCAGAAAGAATTGATTAAAAAAAATGCATAATGTTTTGATTTTTCGAATCTAGAGATGTTTGTAGTTTTTAGAAGGATTATATTGTGGTGAATAAATTAATCTGTTATAATATTAATTAAAGTATATATGTACAAGGAAGAAATTGTTAAATATAACGAAAAGATTACCAACGAAGAAATTATTAAGCATAATAAAAAGATTACCAACAATATTTTAATTTTGGTTATTTCCTTGATGGTTTCTTGTATTATCATAATTATTTTTACTAAACCTATCTATAATAATTTGAAATTGGGAGGTTTCGAGATAGAAGCGAAAGAGAAAAGTATTGAATCGAGAGAGTTTACACTTTCGCGGGTGATGAAAATTGAGGTTAATGATGAATATAAGACGAGTGTCAAAAAAATTGAAGATTTAGTTTCTGAAGGCAATCAGTACGAAGAGTATCTTGCTAATATAGCCAATCTTGCCAATAGAAGAAATATTATAATTAATGAATTGCAAATTTCAGATACAGAAAAAAAACCCATTGAAAAAGATGTTAAATCAAATTTTAATAGTGAAGCAATCAATGTTTTAGCTACTGGTGAATTTTCTAATTTTATTAACTTTTTAGAAGACATTGAAAAAAATATGCCTTTAATGGAAGTGAACCATCTTGAAATTGAAAAGATTGACAAAAAAACCGATGAGGTTGCTAGTTTAAATTCAAGATTGAGTTTTTCTGTAAAAATTAATTATTTTTATTATTAAATGAAAAAAATAAATTTTTACAAAAGAATATTAAATGAGATAAAAAAGAAAAAAGAAATCTTATATGAAAGTTTTTTTGTGGTTGTTTTTATCTTTGTTATTGTATTTTTCATTTATGATGAAAAGCAGGGAGGGGATGAGGTTTTTGATTATGAAAAAACATTACAAACTGACTTAATTACCTATAGCGCAGAGATAGTTAAAATCAAAAGCAAGACGGAGAGGAAAATATACAGCACTCAATTGGAAGGTATGAAGAATTATGGAGATTTACTAATAGACAATATCAAAAAAGAAAAGAAAGAGGATCCTTTTTATAAGTCGTACTAATAATTAATAAAAAATTATGGAAAAAAAAGTAGTTAAAAAAAGTAAATCCAAAGCGATACTTATATTTATAATTGCTTTAGTTATTTTCTTGTTTGTTATAATTGGTTTTTTGGTTCTGTCTAGAGAAAGCAGAGCACCTGAAAATGGTGGTGTTATTGTTGATTTAAAAACAGAAATTGTAGTGGAGGATAAATTTCATGCATCTTTTCCAGGTTGTGGTCTCATTTATAACGATTGTCTTGATACAACTTGTGGGTTATATTTTTTATGTAATGAAAAGAAATATTCAACTTGCGAAATTTATGACTGTGGAGAAGAGTTTGGAATAGGTACTGAGGACAATAATGGGGAAATTAGAATTACTAAGGAATTGAAGGTTGACAAGGAGAAAGTTGAGGCGATCGTAAGTAAATGTCGTGGAGGAAGTTTGAGTATTGAGAAACAAGAATGTGTAGAAAATAAATTAGTAGTGAATGTCAGTTTGAATGTCGGAGGAGAGTGCATAATTAAGAACTTTATGGCAGAATATGTTTTTGGGGAAGAAAATAAATTCAGATCAGTTGATAAATTTTCTGATTTAGGTAGTAATAATTACCTCTTAACTATGAATAATTGTGATGACGCGGTTGGGTTTATTGCCGTGGGAGAAGGTGGCGTTAGCATTAGATAAAAAAAGATTTCAAAACAAAAAAATAAATAATATGAAAACAATCAACAATCATTCAAAAAAAATTTTTGTGCTTGTAGTGTTTTTTTTCACGCTAGTAGTTTATTCTATATTTTTTGATATTATCAAAAATGAAAATAAAGCGAAAGCTGAGGAATGTTCTGAGGCGCTTGATGTTATGATAGTTATAGATAGATCTGAAAGTATGAATACACTTGAAGATGAATATACTAGAATGAGCATTGCTAAGGAAGCAGCATTGGATTTTATCACTAATTTGAATTCTGATAATGATAGAGTTGGCTTTGTAAAATTTGCAAACAGTGCTGAGATGCCATCTGGTCTGACTAGTGATTTTGAAAATATTAATACTCAGATTAATTTATTAGAGGTTGAAGAAGGAGGCCAAACCAATACAGAGGCTGCTCTTGTACAAGCAAGAGAAGAGCTTCTTAATTATGGTAGAAGCTCTGTAATAAAGGTATTAATTATTCTTAGTGATGGAATTCCAAATCGAAGTATTACCGCAAGTACTGATCCTGTGGGTAAGGCCATTTTGGCGGCTACTGCGGCAAAAACAGGTGGGATTCGGATTATCTCAATAGGCTTGGGTATTCCAACGGGAGATGAAGCGGAAATATTTATGCAAGAGATTGCTTCTGCGCCAGGAGATTATTATTCCTCTGAAGCTTCTTATCCTTGCGAAGAAATAAATTATTTAGTTTGTGTATATAATGAGATTTCAGCATCTATTTGTGATGGTAATCCTCCTTTGATAGTTGATGTCGCAAAAAATCGAGAGGGGACGCTGTATTCTCGTGACGATTTGATTATTGTATCGCATGTTTCAGATGATTTTGGGATAAAGGAACATAAAATAAAATGGTCTACTAATAATTGGGTTTCTGAAACTGTAGAATTGTGTAATGTTTATACAGGGTCTGAAAATATTTGCGAAAAAAACATTGGAACATTTGGTGAGGGAATGACAGTAAATTATAAATCTTATGTTCTTGATACTAATAATAACGAAGCAGAAGGAACGGAAGATGGAACGGGGTTTAGCAAGAGTGTTAAAGTTGCAAGTGCAACTATGGAAATTAATGGTGATGTGAACGGGAAATTTCAAAGAAACCAGAATAATTCTGTTAAGATTAATATAAGCGATCCACAAGGAATGGCAAATAATGATGAGTTTTATGTGAGCATTCTTGGAACTGGTTTGGATATTAGCGATCAGGTGCTATCTAGTTGCACTGGTGATGGATCGAATTGGTCGTGCAGTAATGATTTTGTATTTTATCCAATCTGTGGATCGATCGATCTTGTTGATGTTTCTGTTTATCCTCAAAGTAGCGATAATTTATTTTATCCTAGATCTGTTGATAATTTTATTACCATGAAAAATTCTGTGGAGATAATAAACTCTGTTGAGAATTTGCTGGATGGAAAATGTGAAGATGAAATTGATAATGATTGTGATACAACTATGGATTCTGGAGAACCTGAGTGCGATATTGTTGCTCCAGTAGTGAGTATCGAAAGAAAAGTGCTTGGGGTTCCAGTTGTTGATATTTATAATAATAATTCAGTAGTACTTTCTTCAACCGCTGTTGACTATCCGCTCAGTTTAAATGGGTTGATTTCGCATACAATATATTGGTATGAAAATGGAATTTTACAATCCGCACAATCGTGTGGAAGCGAGGTTTCTTGTTCAATAGTCATAGGCACTTTTCCGACTGGTACAGAAATAAAATACTATGTAAGAGCCACTGATAGTTCTGTTAGTGCTAATTTTGCTTGTGATCGTCCTGATTGTGCTACTTATGAAAATTATTATAGTTTTATTGTTAAGGATTTTGAATGTGAAGGAGAACCTAATCTCGTTACAACATGTTCAACTGGAGGTGTTTGCTGTAATAATATTTGTGATACAACTCAAAGCAGTAATCTTTTTGATGATGAGTGCTCTGTAGCAGGTTGTAATTTGAGTAGTTGGGAGTGGGTTGTGGCTAACGAAGGATGGGACTGTGATGATGGAACTGATTCTGATGGATGTTATGCTGTCGGAGATGGTTGTGAGGAAAGAGATTATTTTTGTTCTTCTGGTTTTTGCAGTTCATATATTACTAATACACATGTTGATTCTTGTGTTGGTTTTGTTCGGAAAGATTATGGTTGTAATCCTGATTGTGAAATTGTTGCTGAGCTAAAAGATCCAATTTGTGATATATTGTTTGGTACGATTTTCGTTGTGGCTAATGACAGCGACGGTTTTGATATCGATGAGCAACTAGTTGACTCTATGACAGATTCGATTACACTAGTTTCTATCACTGAAGATGATTATGATTCAGAGCGCATAGTCGATCAACATAAAATATTTTGGACAATAGATGATTGGGGCACTACAAACGAAATTAATTGCGGCGGAATAGAAGAATGTACTGGAGTTATAACTGGTCCTCTATCTATTGGAACTATTTTTCAATATTATTCATGGGCAGAAGATATGAGTGGTAATGAGGGAGAGACTG
>JAGLID010000047.1 GCA_023143145.1 Minisyncoccota bacterium
CAACTCTATATGACGCAGAATGCATGGTTGGGGGATGTAACGCTGAATCTTGGGAATATGTACCTACTGAAGATGGAGTAAGTTGTAATATTGCGGAAGAAAATTCTTGTTTTACTTATTTTTCGGGATGTGAAAAGAGAGATTATAGCTGCGATACTGGAATATGTTTGCATACGACTGCAAGCTTCGGTACTGATATTTGTTCTGGAGATACTTTTGTCGATTATGGATGTTCGGGAGCAGATTGTTCTTCCAGCGATGATAATTGTTCTGATTGCAGTTGTAGTTGCGGAAGTTACAATCTTGATGAGAAAATTTATTCTTCATTGAGTTTTGACGGAGATGGTGATTTTGTGGAAATTCCGAATGACTTAAGCTTGAATATTACAGGAGATAAGGTCTCAATTTCAGCGTGGGTTTTTGTGGGTAACCAAGTGAGTGATGTGGGAATAATTACAAAAGGTCCTTCGGTAAACACAGAGAGATATATGCTTGGAATAACAAACGATGAAAAACCTAGAATGAGAGTTTATACAGGTTCTTATACTCAAGCAGTTGCCGATAATGCATTAACTCAAAACGAATGGTACTATTTGGTAGGAACTTATGACGGTTCTAACATAAAGATTTATGTTGACGGTTCTGTGGCAAAAAGCATACCGAAAAGCGGTAATTTATCTTCGTCTTTAGATCCTGTTGTTATTGGCAGAAGGACATTGACTGATGATAGGTTTTATAATGGTTTAATCGATGAAGCCCGTATTTATAATCGTGCTTTATCTGAAGATGAGGTGTTGCAACATTATCAAGGAGTTTATCAAAATGAATCTGGATTAGTAAGTCATTGGAAATTTGATGATGTGAACATAACGGCTTTTGATAATTCTGGAAATGGCAATAATGGAGTCTTGGTAAATGGTCCAACTTGGGCGACATCTTTTGATAATGTGAATAATGTTCCATCATATTGGAGAACATGTTCTGACGATAAAGATAATGATTGTAATTCTATCAAAGATGGAAGCGAAGTAAGTTGCGATGGAGAGCTTGATGTCTTGGAAGTATTGGCTAAATATGGCCCTAGTGAAGAATATCAGATTGCAGACGGTGACGAAATTTATTTGGCTGATTTTCTTGGAACTCTAAAAATAAAATCTGAAACTAGTGATGTTTCTGGAATTAATAGTCATTCTGTTCATTGGAAAATAAATGGCTTAGGTGCAACTTCAAAGAGTTGCTTCGCTTCTGGCTCTTGTGAGATAGACGAGACAGATCTTGGAGTTTTTAGCACGGGAGATGTTATTGAATATAAATCATATGCAGTTGATACAAATAATAATTCTGCCTGTGATCCTGTCGACTGTAGTGAATATTATTCTTTTATATTACGCGATAATGAATGCTATGATATTATTAATGGTGTTAATATTGATGGACCTTGCGAAGCTACTGGAGAATGTTGTGGAGGAATATGTGACATTTCTTTTGATGCTTCAAATGCAGGTGGATATGACGAGGACTGTAGAATTGAGGGCTGTAATGGAGAATCTTGGGAGTTGATTCCCAAGAACGATGAAACAAGTTGTAATGAGCCTGCATCAGGTTTATGCACCGCATTTTCTGCTAGTGGTTGTGAAACTACTGATTATCAATGTTTTTCTGGGCTTTGTGAGTACAAGCCAATAAATCAAAAGATGGATTATTGTTTCGATGGTGATTTCTTTAAAGATTTTAGTTGTGATGTGTCCTGTAATTCAATTGACGATGATTGCTCTGATGACTGTAGTTGCAGTTGTAATGGATATAATCTTGAAGAAAAATTTTATTCTTCGTTGAGTTTTGACGGAGTGGATGATTATGTGGAAGTGTCAGATGATTCAAGCCTAAATATTTCTGATGAGATTAGCGTAGAAGTGTGGGTAAAAGATATGATTGGAACAGGAGTAAATTATAATGCTAATACAATAAATGATAATGATTTTGTTTCAAAGATTAGAGCGACTATCGGTACGGGAGAAAGCGATGGCGATTACGACAAATTGTCAACTTGGGAGGCGGCGATTCAATCTAATTTAATTTTATCGTCGTCTAAAGTTTTTTCAGTTTCAGACAGAGGAACTTATGATTATTTAACAGACGACGGACAGGCGGTAACTTTTAATGGCGGAGGAACGGGAACTTTGAAACATCTTAACACTTCTAATAAAGCGTATATTGTGGATGTTGCTGGAACAGTTAATACTGGAACGGTTACAATTAATTCTACTGGTCATATTTTTACAATTTCTGATATCGGTCAGCAGATTGGCAGGGCAATTGCTGAGTGTTATAATGATTGGCCAACGGGATTGGATGATAATTTATCTGTTATCGGTTGGATAACCGATAGCGATAATTATATAAAGATTTATGCGCCGGTTTTAGAAAGACATAGTGGTAAGGTAAAAGCAGATGGTAGTTATACTGGATTTGCTTTGATGGGAAGTGGTGGAACTAAAATAAGCATTAGTGAAAAATATACTGAGATAGACGGAATTATCTTGGACAGTACGGTTAGTTATAATACAGGTATTGGTACAACTTACAGTCAAGGCAATTTTTCCAAGGTTAGTAATTGCATTTTTCAAAATTTTGGAGTGCCTGATGTTGCTTATAGGGGATTGACCGTCGGTGATTATATGAGCGCCTATATTTTTAATAATATTTTTATTAAGAGTTATTTGTATGTTTCCAACACAGCTAGTAGCAGTAATTATGTATGGGTTTATAATAATACTTTTTATAATTGTCATTTAGATGGCGGCAATGATAACAGAACAATTGCTAAAAATAATATTATCTATTTTTCTGGAGTATGTTATCAAGGAAATTATGAAGCCAGCTCTTCGAATAATATTTCTGTTGACGCTACCGCTCCGGGAGTAAATTCGTTGATTAACAAAACATTAGGAGAAATCGCTTTTGTGGATACTTCCGCCGCCGCTGAAGATTTGCACCTTCAGTTATCGTCTCACGCTATAAATGCTGGGATAAACTTGCAAGATGATATTAGTAGTGATATAGATGGTAATAATTATTTATCTTTGTGGGATATCGGAGCAGATGAATTTTTGGAGGGAGTAATTATTAGCAAAGGGATCGGGGAAAACGCTTATTCTTTGACCGTTGATGGTGATGGCAATGTTTATGGGAATATTAATGACCAAAATGTTTCTGCGCAAATCGCTGGCAATAATTGGTATCAGGTGATCTTGATTTATGATGGAAATAATCAAAAGCTATATCTTGATGGAAATGAAGTGGATAGTAAAGCACTGGTTAGTGCTATTAATATAAATGTTGACGATCTAATTATCGGCAATGGTTCTGCGGGAATGATTGACGAGGTCCGCATTTATAATCGTGTCATATTCGAGGATGAGGCGTTGCAGCATTTCCAGGGAATATATCAAGATGAATCTGGATTAGTAGGCCATTGGAAATTCGATGATACTGTTACTGTAAGCACGGCGACAGATAGTTCTGGGAATAGCAATCACGGAACTCTAAATGGTCCGACGTGGTCGAAGTCTTTCAATGACACTAATAATAATAATGTTCCGGGTTATTGGCAGGCTTGCAGCGATGCAAAAGACAATGATTGCAATTCTTCAATAGATGAAGAGGAGTTAGCTTGTGACGGAGAGTTAGATTCGTCTGATATTGAGGCAAGAAATCAATTGAACAGTGTTCTTATAGACGGTCAGGATGATGTGGAAGATAGCGATATAATAAGCCTTATTGCAAGGCCAATTGACTCTTCAGGAATAAAAAATGTAACTATTTATTGGACTGATGACAATTATCTAACTACTAATCAAAAAACTTGTGGCTTCACTGGGGATGATTTTGAGGACGATGAAACTTGTTTATTGCTGATTGACTCATTTGATGCTGGGGATGTTGTAAAATATAAAGCTCAAGGGTTTGACAATAATAATAACTCAAAATGCGATCCAATTGATTGTAGTTCTTCATATTCTTTTAATGTAATTTTTTCAAATCAACCTCCAGAAGCTTCCGATTTAAAAGTAAGAAAAGACGAAAGCTACTGCAGTGGTTTAAATTATGTTACTTTTCAATGGTCTTATTATGATCCAGATGAGCTTGTTTTAAATACTCAGCATTTTTATCGAGTTCAAATCAAGAAAAAGACAAGTGAGTTTGATGATCCTGAGAATGCAGCATTTTTCGATAGTGGATTGTTTTTGGATGCATATAAAGAAGTATCGACACACTCTTATACCTTTGACCCTGTTGACGCTGTAGTTGAAGATGAAGACTACTTTGAGTACAATTCGACTTATTATTGGAGAGTCCAAGTAGTAGATTACAAAGGTGCAGTGTCAGCATGGGAAATATATAATAGGCCTTTAGCTGATGATGGCGACACGGATGATTTTTCATTTTCTACTCCCTTGCATCAATATCCTGAGCCAAATTTTGATTTTTTGCCAGTTAATCCTAACTTTGGCGATGAAATTATTATTACTGAAAATTCACATGCCTATGATGCTGATGGCGCGGTAGATAAATGGCAGTGGGACTTTGAGAATGGTAGCGTTGATGATTTAGAAATTCTTTGGTCAGTTACGCCTAGTGGAGATACAACATATATCTATACAAATCCATCTTTAAGTCAGTATAATATCAAGCTGACTGTAACCGATTCTGATACATATCAATGTAGCCAAATTAAACTAATTAATGTTGGCGATGCAGAAAGTTATCCAAAATGGAACGAGATTGCACCTGGAAATTAGGGTTTGTGAAATTAAGTCAATTGAGATTAAGATGAAACAAAATAGGATGCAAAAAATTATTTTGTTAGGAATTTTTATATTTATTATGTTTGATTACAAGAAGAAGTTTTTTAATTAGAATTAGTTTATCGTTTAAGATTTTATTATGAAATTTACATATAAAGCAATATCAATCAGTGGTACAGAGCAACTTGGGAAAATTGAAGCTGGGAGTATGGAGAGGGCAGTAGAATTATTGCAAAAGCACAGGCTTGTTGTTATTTCAATAAAAGAAGTGAGAGAATTAATTTCTTTTAAAAAGATTTCCGCAGTTTTTCATAGAGTTAGTCACAAAAAAATAGTAATATTTTTAAAAGAGCTTTCGATTCTTCTTATGGCGGGAGTTCCATTAGTAGAATCATTGCGGATTCAATATGGGCAAGAGGAAAGTGTATATTTCAAAGAGCGTATTTTTATGATTTCAAACATGGTTGAAGATGGGATGTCATTCTCAGATGCTTTGTCGAAATTTCCAAATATGTTTTCAGATTTTTTTGTTAATATAGTTAAATCTGGCGAAGAATCTGGAAAAATGCAAGAGGCCCTTTTACATTTGTCGAGTTATATAGAAAAGCAATATCTTTTATCTAGTAAAGTAAAAAATGCTTTGATGTATCCCGCGATTGTTATGAGTGGTTTTTGTTTAGTTGGTGTCGCGATGATGGTATTAGTTGTTCCTCAATTGGTTAGTATATTTGAAGGGAGTGGTCAGGAATTACCAATGCCAACTAAAATTTTGATTTTTGTTAGCGATTTTATGCAAAATTATTGGATTTTAATATTAATAGGAGGTGGTTTTTTTATATATCTTGCAAAAAATTATATTAAAACTGTGAAAGGAAAAGAAAGAGTAGACACATTACTCCTGAAGATACCGCAGTTTAGTCCAATCTTTAAAAAATATTATGTTGCTCGTTTTGCAGAAAATCTCTCATTGCTTATCTCCAGTGGAATTCCTATTATAACTGCTTTGCGAATATCTGGAGATGTTGTTGGAAATAGTGTATATAAAAAAGTAATTTATAGCAGTATTGATGAAGTAAAAATCGGTGGATCTATAGCATATTCTTTTGAAAGAAGTGATCAACTTCCTCCTTTAGTTCCAAAGATGATCAGAGTTGGAGAGAGGACTGGAAAGCTGGATGTTGTTTTAAAAGATATAGCAGACTTTTATACAAAGGAAGTTGATATCGCTGTTGACGGATTGACTGCAATTATAGAACCAATTATGATTTTTGTTCTGGGTGGTGCAGTCGCAGTTCTTGTTGCATCTATTTTGATGCCAATCTATCAAATGACTGAGATGATATAGAAATTACGGTTTAGTTAATGCATCTAATTTAGTAGTTATTGTATTTATGGGAAAAATTAATTATAAAATGTCACCTGATACATGTCACACTTTACCTCTTAAAATAGGTTCTACTCTGATTGGTTCTAGGGGTTTTAGTTTTCTTGAATTAATGACTGTTATTGCTATTATAGGTGTAATGACTTCCATAGTCGTTCCCTATTATGCACAAAATCGTAATTCCAAGGCGTTGTCATTTGGGTTAGCACAGGTTGTTAGTGACGTAAGAATGATTCAAAATTACGCTTATAGTACTTTAGCATCCGAGGTGGATACCTACCCCGCTGGTGGATATGGTATCTATTTTTTGACAAATTCAAATGAGTATATTATTTTTGCCGATAATAACAATGACCAAGGGTATGATGGAGTTACTGAAGATGTAAAAACGGTTTATCTTTCCAGAGGAGTTAAGATTATATCTTTAAAAATAGATGGCATTGAAGAAGTTGATGGGGAGATAGACCTAGTTTTTACACCACCTTATGGGAAAGTATTTATAGATGGTCAAAATAAAATTGGTTTAGATTTTATAAATTTAGAGATTGTGGTTAATAATACTACGGGTTCTAAAAGCGTTATGATGAGTAGCTCTGGTCTTATAGATTAAGGTAATAGTGTGGACGAGATTATTTTTGTTAATATTATTTAAAAATGAAAGTTATATTTTATAAAAAACAAAAAATAAATGAAAATGGTTTTAGTTTGATAGAGATTATTTTTTCAATTGGAATTATGACGGTTGGTCTTATGTCAATATTATCTCTTTTCACTCAAAATATTCAAAGTGGAATTAATAACCGAAATAAGTTGATTGCTATTTATTTAGCAGAAGAACAGATTGAGATGATTCGGAATATAAGAGACACTAATTGGAAAATAGATGTAGCGGGTCATACATGGGTAACTGGAATATGTAATATTGGAGTATGTTCGGATGTGGATCTTGTAGTGGTTGTTAGGGATATTGATATTGATAATGATTATGATTTTACTGAAGGTTGTGAAGCTGATAGAATAAATGATGCAGGTCAGAATTGGAAAAAAGAAGTTTTTAGGGGCGCTGATTCATATTATAATCCTAGGGTGAATGGAGAAGTATTAGGCGAGAAAACTGGCTTTACAAGATGGTTGGATGTTCAATATTGTGTCGGTGCTGTGACTTCTGATTGTTTGGAGATTACTTCAACCGTAGCTCATTCTGGTATTACAAATGTTGAAATAAAGACGCGTCTTTATAATTGGAAATAAATTAATTTAATTAAAGAAAATCATTCATACGGCTCTTTTCTTAGAGGCAGGTGAAATTGTATAATGTCACTCGCGAAAACGCGTCTATGTATGAATATAAGTTTAGCTAATTATGTGTAGAAAGATTAAAATGAAAAATGGTTTTACACTTATCGAAACAATAGTTGCCCTTGGTTTGTTTTCAATTGTAATTACTTCAGTAGTTGGCATTTTTGTGAGTGGAACCGTTTCTCAAAAAATGACTCTTGAATTGTATATAGTACAAAGAGAGGCAGGTTATTTGATGGAAACAATGTCTCGTGAGCTAAAAATGGCCACTATAATAGCTGATGATCAAGAAGACCTTTCTGGTTCTATTATTGAATTTACTAATTATGAAAGTGAAGTTACAATATATTGTCGGGCCGATGAAAATGGAGTTTGTGATGTGACTGGTGATTATATTTCTCGAAATGGAGCAGTTATTAGCTCTTCGGACACGATGATTAATAATCTAGTATTTTATACTTCAGAAGATTTTTCGGCCAGTCAACCTATGGTCACAATTGCGATGAACATTGAGTCTATAGGTCAACATAAAACAGAAATTTTACTTCAAAACAGTGTTGTGATTAGAATATATTAATGAGTATTATCATGAAACTTGAAAAAATAATTATTTGTATGAATAAAAAATTTATAAAAGGTATTAATAATCAAAAAGGGCAAGTTGCTTTATTAATTACGTTGTCCACCATGTTTATGTTATTTTTTGTAGGTTTGTTTTTGACTGATGAATTAATGAAACAAGTCAAAACTACCTTAAATAAGATTCATTCATCACAATCTTATTATTTGGCAGATACAGGTGCAGAATATATTGCGTATAAATTAATTAGAGAAGGTTCGATAAATATTAGTAGCTTTGCTGAGGGAGATGAGATTCTAACTGAAAATATTTTTGATGGAAAATATAGCGTTGTTCTTTCAAGCGTTAATCCTAGCATTCGGATTAATTCTATAGGGACCTATAAACAAACAAATCGAAATGTTGGATTGGAATGGTGATGTGAATTAAATTAAAATAGTTGTTTATGGTTGAATTATGACATCATAAATATTTTGTATATTTTTTGCAAAGAGAGGAAAGATGCTTAGATTAACTTATCAAAAAACCACCCGCGAGGGTGGTTTTTGAATTGGCGGGACATACTGAACGATATTAGAAGATTTTTTGAGAGCGGGGGAGAGTTTG
>JAGLID010000048.1 GCA_023143145.1 Minisyncoccota bacterium
GAAAATAAAACTTTTAATTCAAGTAAAATTGGATTTAAAAAAGTGTGGAAATCTATCGAGGATAGTGTAAATGAATTTAAGATTGATCGAACGCTAGGTCTTATAATTTCCTTTGGCAATATAAGAAAAGAGGATATAAACGGCGTAGTTCCAAAATTGAATAATTATATTGATTATTCGCAACCTTGGAAACTGATTAAAGAAGACCAAGAAAAAACTGCTATCGTAGTTTATAATTTGCTTGAATCGCTTCGCCAAATCGCTTGGATGATTCGCCCATTTCTTCCAGAAACATCAGATAAAATTTTCAATCAACTCTTTGCAGATGAAAAAGAAAGGAAAACTGAACTTCAGAAAACCTTAAAAGAAGCACAAATTTGGGGAGGTTTAAAGTCAGGTATAAAAATAAAAAAGGGCGAGATTCTATTCCCGCGCCTTAACTAAGTTGAAACAATCACAATAAATGCTACAATTGTAATCACTCCCAGTATTGATATATACGGTGTTAATGCTACTATCGCACGTAGTAATAACCCGTATCTAATATCTTTTGTACTCAATTCTTTATTATTATTATCCATAAAATCCCTCTTTAAAAGAAACGTAACATAAAAAGTAGAAACTGGCAATGCTTTATATTAAAAACAAAAATATACCTATCATTCTGAACTTCATTCAGAATGACAATCATAAATTGATCAAAATTAAAATTATGATAAATACACATACTCATATCGACTTCAAAGAATTTAATGACGACCGGGAGGAAGTTATCAAACGATTTTTTGATGGAGGCGGTGAAAAATTGATTAATGTTGGATGTACTTTGCAGTCTAGCAAACGAAGCTTTGAACTTGCCAGAGATAATGAAAATATTTTTGCATCTGCTGGAATTCACCCTCATGATGCCGACACGGTCAATGAAGCTTCTCTGAAAAAACTTGAAGAACTTGCTCAGCATTATAAAGTCATTGCCGTTGGTGAAATTGGACTTGATTTTTTCAAAAACTCGACATCCCAAGAAGTTCAAATCAAAGCCCTTAAACTGCAACTTGAACTTGCAGAAAATCACAATATGCCCGTTATAATTCACTGCAGAGATGCTCACAATGATTTGATAAATATTTTAAAAGAATACAAAACATCAAATTGGAAAGGTGTTATTCATTGTTATACGGCAAGCTGGAAAATTGCACAAGAATATATTCGTCTAGGTTTTCACATCGGCTTTACGGGAACTATTACTTACTATAAGGACAAATCCAAATTAGGAAACGAACCAGAGATTTATAGAGTGATAAAAAATATGCCATTAAATAAAATTCTTATTGAAACAGATTGTCCTTATCTCTCCCCTGTTCCTGAGCGAGGAAAAAGAAACGAGCCCGTGTTTGTGAAATATGTTGCCGAGAAAATCGCTCATATCAGAAATACAAGCTTCGGAAATATTGAAAAACAAACAAGCGAGAATGCTAACAAATTATTTAATTTATAAAAAAATTTGATCTATGATAAAATTAATTAATCATCTAATATGAGATAGATTATAAATATAAGCCTGTTCTATTTTTTATTATCAAATCAAAAAAATGAAAATAGAAAAGATTGATTTTGATGAAATAAATAAAGTAATAATGAAAGGAAAATATATTCCTGAGGTAGAAAAAACTAAAGATACAGGGACTGTGGATTTAAATAAAACAGAAAAGGAAAGGAAAGACCTGTTATTACAGAACACGATTTGACATTAAAAAATAAGTTTACTACAAGAGATATAAAACAATCTACTGCTGACGAAGGTATGATTATAGCAAAATAACAATAAAAATTAGTATGAAAAAATATAATCCTAAAAATATAGAAAAAAAATGGCAGAATAAATGGGATAAAACCGAAATTTACAAGGCGGAAGATTTTTCGAAAAAACCGAAATATTATTGCTTGATTGAATTCCCCTATCCTTCCGGAGCTGGTCTTCATGTGGGACATTTGAGAAGTCATATTGCCATTGATATTGTTGCTCGCAAAAAACGAATGAACGGATTCAATGTGATGTATCCCATTGGTTGGGATGCTTTTGGCTTGCCAACAGAAAATTTCGCCATAAAAACACAAACGCACCCAAAAATTGTTACAAAAAATAATATCAAAAACTATACTCGTCAAATCAAAAGTTATGGTCCAAGTTTTGATTGGTCAAGAGAAATCAACACTACTGATCCCGAATATTATAAATGGACTCAATGGATATTTCTGAAATTATTCAACAGTTTTTATGATAAAAAACTAGATAAAGCTAGACCAATTGAGGAACTTAAAGTGCCAAAAAGTTTAGATGAATTTGAGAAAAGAAAATTTATTGATACTCATAGATTAGCTTATGAGAAAGAAATGGCAATTAATTGGTGTCCAAGCTGCAAAATTGGACTTGCCAACGAGGAAGTTATAAATGGAAATTGTGAGCGATGCGGCGCGTTAACTGAAAGAAAAGTAATGAGACAATGGATGCTCCGAATTACAAAATATGCCGGCCGATTAATCAAGGATTTAGACACTGTTGATTATTTGGAAAAAATTAAATCTCAACAAATTAATTGGATTGGAAAATCAGAAGGAGCGGAAATTGATTTTGGAATAAAAAACGAAATAGATAAAATTCGAGTCTTTACTACCAGACCAGACACTCTTTTTGGTTGTACTTATATGGTTTTATCTCCTGAACATCACTTAATTGAAAAATATAAAGATAAAATTGAGAATATTACAGAGATTGAAAACTATCAAGAAAAAACTCTCAACAAATCGGATATCGAAAGAACTGATTTGTCCAAAGAAAAGTCAGGCGTACAGTTGAAAGGAATCAAGGCAATTAATCCAGCAAATAACAAAGAAATTCCAATTTGGATTGCAGATTATGTTTTGACATCTTATGGAACTGGCGCCATTATGGCAGTTCCTGCACACGATGAAAGAGATTTCGAGTTCGCACAAAACTTTGGAATCAAAATCAATGAAGTTGTCGTTCCAATATTTAAAGCATTTACTGGAAATGATGTCATTAGACCCGATAAAAAAACTGTTCACAGAAAAGTTGTTGTTGCGTTCTTAAAGCATTGGAAAGAAGACAAATATCTTTGTCTTGATTGGGAAAAATTTAGTTGGCGTACAGGAATTATTGGTGGAATTGAAGATGGTGAAAACCTTGAAGAAGCAGGAAGAAGAGAAATTCTGGAAGAAACTGGTTATAAAAATCTGAAATTTGTGCGCAATCTTGGTAGTGAACAACATAATACTTTTTTTGCAAGACACAAAGATGAAAATCGATATTCAGTTGAACAAGGAATACTCTTTGAACTAGAGAATAAAGAATGGCAAAAACCAAACGAAGAAGAAACAAAAAACCATAAGGCAGTTTGGATTGATGCTGACAAGATGGATGATTTTTTGAATTTAGCAAATCAAAAAATGTTTTGGCAAAAATTGAAAGGAGAAATTAAATGTTTCAAAGAAGAAGGCGTAAATATTAATTCTGGTTTTTTGAATAATATAGAAACTATCGAGGCAAAAAAAGAAATTACCGTTTGGTTGGAAAAAAATAAACTTGGTAAAAAGGCTATAAATTTCAAACTTCGTGATTGGATTTTTTCTCGTCAGCATTATTGGGGTGAACCGATTCCAATTGTGAAATGCCAAGAATGCGGCTTGAAAAAACTACAGATTAAGATGGAACTTAATTTCAGAATAAACAAAGTCTGGAATCAAATTATAACCAACAAAAAAACAATTGAAACTAGAGCATTCAATCCAGAAGAAAAAGACAAATTCTTTGGTGATATCAAAGTAGGAGATTTGGTTAGATTTAATAATAAAAATACGAAAGAATTTGAAATTGTCAAAATTAACAAGATATATGATTTCAAGAACTTAAATGAATTATTTGAAACGAAAAAGATAATTAAGAAAATCGTTCCTGATGTAAAGATTGAAAAACTTTCTCAGTTAGAAAAATGTTTTAGCTTTACAGAAGATTATCTTAACCGAATTAAGAAAAATGGACTTATCGGTTGGGAATTTGAAAAGATTGATATCACGGAAAATATTTCCCTCTCAGAAGAAGAACTTCCCCTTGAACTTCCCAATGTCAAAAATTATGAGCCAACTGAGACTGGAGAATCCCCACTTGCCAATATCAAAAAATGGGTTGATATAAAATGTCCAAAATGTGGAAACAATGCGAAAAGAGAAACCGACACTATGCCAAATTGGGCAGGTTCAAGCTGGTATTTTTTGAGATACACTGATCCAAACAATCAAAAAGAATTTGCCTCTAAGAAAAATCTTCACCAATGGATGCCAATTGACTTGTATAATGGTGGAATGGAACACACTACACTCCATCTTCTCTATTCTCGTTTTTGGCATAAATTCCTCTTTGACCTTGGTTTTGTCCAAAGTGCAGAACCATACAAAATGCGTCGCTCACATGGTATGGTTCTGGCAGAAGATGGACAAAAAATGAGCAAGTCTCGTGGTAATGTAATCAATCCCGACGATGTTATCGACGAATACGGAGCAGATACAGTCCGCTTATATGAAATGTTTATGGGTCCTTATGGTGATGCAATTCCCTGGAATACGACTAGCTTAATTGGCATGAATCGTTTCTTACAAAGAGTTTGGAATCTACAAAGTAAAGTAGAGAGTCAAATCCCCGAACCCTCTTTATCAGTGGGACAAAGTTTCTCTACTAATAAGGAAAGGACAAAAGAGATTAAAAATATTATTCTTGTTGCGACAAATAATCAAGGCAAACTAAAAGAACTGAAAAATCATCTCAAAAATTTCAATATCATCTCTCTGAAAGATATTGAAAAAAGAATTGAAGAGCCAGAAGAAAATGGAAAAACATTTGAAGAAAATTCTTTACTAAAAGCAAAATATTATGCCAAAAAAACAGGATATCTGACAATTGCGGATGACAGTGGACTTTGTGTAAATGCACTTGGTGGAAGACCAGGAGTTTTTTCAAGCAGATACTCTGAAGGTGATGACAAAAAAGGTTCTAAAAAGATTTTGAAAGAGTTGGAAGGCATTTCAGACCGATCTGCTCATTTCAATGCTGTAGTGACAATATATGACCCTGAAAACGACAAATTTAATCAATTTGAAGGTCAGTGTGACGGTGAAATCATGACAAAATCCGAAGGAGACAATGGTTTTGGATATGATCCAATTTTTATGCCGAATGGATTTAAAAAATCTTTTGGCCAGTGTTCTGCTGAAAAGAAATATAAATTTGATCACAGATTAAAAGCTACAAATAAATTAATTTCTTATCTCAATGAAAATTCAAAAAATGCCGAAAATAAAATCGAATCTTTACTTCATAAAACCATCAAAAAAGTTACAGAAGATATTGATAATTTGAAGTTTAATACTGCCATTTCTCAATTAATGATTTTTGCAAATGAGATGGAAAAAGAAGAAAAAATATCTACTGCCAATTTTAAACTATTTCTAAATTTACTCTCCCCTTTCGTTCCACATATTACAGAAGAAATTTGGGAAAATCTCAAGGGGAGGGAAAGCATTCACTTACAGATTTGGCCACAATTTAATCCTCTTCTTGTCAGAGAAACTGAAATAAACTTTGTCGTTCAAATCAACGGAAAACTGCGTGACCAAATCACAATTCCAGCCGACATATCTGAAGATGATGCAAAAAAACTCGCCCTTGAAAGCAAGAAGGTTCAAAAATGGATTGAAGGAAAAGTAATTAGAAAAGTTATTTTTGTAAAAGGAAGATTAATAAATATAGTGGTATAATATTATACTAGGAGTTTAAATATATTTGTTATAAATTTAATGTCGCTAAATATTAAATAATAATTCGAAAAGTCATTTTTGTAAAAGAAAAATTAATTATTGTGAATATATAATAATTTTCACAAATAAAAAACCCAGTTCCGAATACACGAAACTGAGTTTTTTTATATTTATACACTCTTATATCTTCCCCATTTTCTTCGCCAGTTTTTCTGTCTCAATAAGCAATTCTTCAATCTCATCAATTCCTTGATTCCAAAAATTTTTCACCTTAATATTTATTCCTAATTGTTGAAAAATGTCGGCAGGAGATTTTTCAGAACCAGCTGAAAGAAATTTTTTGATTTGTTCGATAAACTTCGGATCTTTTTTAAAACTACTTTTCAATGTTTCTGCAAGTAAAATTCCTGCACCATACTGATAGTTATAAAAGAATATTCTTAAATGAGAAATGTGCATCCACCAATTCTCTGATCCTAGAGTTTGTTCAACGGAGCTACCCATATATTTTATTGAATACTTCTTATACAAGCTTCCAATCTCTTCTTTTGATAAATATCCTTTTTCTCGAAAACTATAATGCATTTCAGATTCAAATTTATTTCTTGTAGCCGACGAAAATACGTGAGAAATTTGATCGTTTAATTTCATCATCATCGTAGCCAAACGCAATTCTTCGTTTTTCTCATTTAATATTTCTTCAAAAAGAAAGGCTTCCATCAATTTACTTGAAACCTCTGCCATAAAAAGAGGTCCGCCAAAATTCAACGCATTGCCTTTTCTTTTCATAAATTCATTATTTATTCCATGCCCCACTTCATGCGCCAAGGTAAATACATCACTCAATTCACCGGTAAAATTCAGTAATATAAATGTTTCTTGAGACATAAGATGATGAGAGCAGAATCCTCCACCACTCTTCCCTTTTTTTGGATAAACATCAATTTGACCATTCTCAATTAACTTTTGAAAAATATCTGCAAAATCCTGGTCTATCTTCAAAAAAACGTCAAATACAATACCTACTGCTTCCTGATATGTATATTTTTTTGTTTTCTTCCCATATTCAACATTACGCTCATAATATTGAAGTTTCTTTACTTTTAATAATTTAGCTTTCAATTGATAATATCTTTTTGAAATATCCAATCTTTCAATTGCCGCATCAACTAAATTATCTGCTATTTTATTACTAATATCATCATATATATGCATCGAAGAATCCGGTCTTGAAAAACCTCTTAATTCATCATTTATTTGTTTGTCAGCCATAATTGCATTCATTTCAGCCTCGACAATATCACCATTTTTTTGAAATATTTCATTTACAGCCTTTGCCGCTTCGTCACGAATATTTTTCTTTCTGTTGCTCGTCAGACTTAAAATTTCCGAAAAACTTTTTTCTTTTCTTTTTCCATCTTCATCTAAGACTTTCCGTGTTTCTCTTGATAAAAATCCTTCGGTCATATTTACCCAATTAGTGTAAGCAGGTCCTGATTTCAAATTTAAAATCTTTTCCTCTTTCTCGCTTAACAAATATTGAGATTCATTGAATATTTTTTCAAGCAAATGTTTATAATTTCCTAACCCTTTATAATTTAAAAATTTAGGCTGTTTTTTCTGCGGAATTCTCGCGATTCGCAACATAAAAAATTGCATATCATTTGAAATTCTTTTGCTTAGATTTTCTACGATACCCAGACTAGCTTTCAATTTTGAATTATTTTGTTCCTGATAATAGCGTAGATAAAAATAAGCCTCTTCATCGCCCATTGCACCAAATCGAGAAATCCATTTTTCGTACTCATCAAGAACTTGCTTCAAAACTTTGGGACTTTTCAAATAATCATCACGTTTTTCCCACTTGTTTATAAATTTATAACTTTCCTTTTCAACAATTTTTCTTCTTTTTTTAATTTGATGATCATTATCACCTTCGAATAAAGACTTTAGATTCCAAGTCGTTTTTTTGATTTTTAGTTTTACCATCTATGTATTATTTAAATCTCTTAACTCTAATTAATCCCGAACAAGGAACGATTTCAATTCCATTTTTTTCAATCTCATCTAAATATAAATTTGTTCCCAGTGAGTCTGAAGCATAATGTCCAGCAATTACAATATTCATATTATATTTCTCCGCCTCTTTTCTCGCGTCTTCTTTTATGTGCATTGAGACCGAAGTTCCAACACCAGCTTGTGATAATTTTTCATACATTTTTAACGAAGGACTTGTTCCCCCTGCAAATTCAACAATTATTTTTCCAACTCTATTGTTTTTGTCCCCAGAAAAAATAGAAGGTCCATATCCATTTTCTGTGGCAATTTGATATTCTGATATTTCCATTAAAATATCAAGAATATCTTCAATATATTCAGGATGATTTTTCTTTATCAACTTATCAATATAATCATGCGCCAAATTGTCCATACAGCTATGAGGAGCAAGAAGAGACAAATTTAATAATTTTGCTGCATCGATTGCTCTTTCGTGATTCAAGGGTTTGGTCGATCTCTCTATTTCTCTTGACCATTCTTTTGTAATCCACTCTGCAATATTTATAGGTATTCCACATTGATTATAAAAATCAACCTGCATATCCATCACTTCATGAATATAAGGCCATTCAGGATGATGGGCAATTACAAGATCAACGCCTCCAATTCTGTCTGCCAAAAGTAATTCTGGTGTTTCAATATCAATTCCAGCAAGAATTTTTTTTATTTTTTTATCAGGAGAACCAACAAAAATCATTGCATCAGGATATGGATTGTTCAACTTTTCCATATTATAATATTTCTTTTCATCCTTGCTCATCTTTTCATACTGAATCTTTTTTCTTTTCATCAATTCATGAACTTTCTTTAGCCCCCTTGGATCCGACTCAATTCCCATCTTAATCGCAAGATCGTAAATTTGTTGTGTAGTCATTGTTTTTGTAGTCATTGAGTTTGTTTTACTTGTCATTGTTTTTTAGTTAAAA
>JAGLID010000049.1 GCA_023143145.1 Minisyncoccota bacterium
TACAATTGGACAGCGAAGAGATATTGGTATCGGTGGAACGGGGCCATATTATGTAATTGGAATGAATCGTGGAAAAAATCGGCTTATCGTAAGCGATAATAAAAACGACAAAAATTTATTTTCAAAGGAACTTATCGTGAAAAAAGTAAATTGGATCTCTGGAAGCGTTCCCGAACTTCCTCTTAAAATAAAAGCAAAAGTCAGATATAGAATGGACGAAGAGTTTGCGATTGTTGATAAAATCAAGGGAAAATATGCAATAAAATTTTCCAAACCCCAGCGTGCGGTTATGCCTGGACAATCAATTGTTTTTTACAAAGGAAATGAAATTTTAGGAGGAGGAATTATAGCATAATAATGCGAAATGATAATGTGTGATAATAATAGTGTGTAATAATACCATGATACCATTTTTGCTATAGTGTCTTTTAGCGCGGTCGTACTAAAAGACGTTATAGTCTGATATTAAGAATTTTAATATTTAAACTAAAAATCATCTTCTTTTCAAAGAGAGTAAATAATTTACAAACATGATTAATTTTTATTTCTATATTTTTGAATTCGGCGCGATATTTGCGATTTTGGTCATACTTTTCAAAGAGCGAAAAAATAAAGATTTTTTGGAAACCTTGATACTTGCTGTCCTATATGGAGTTATATTAGAAGTTCTCAATGTTCATATGTCTGGGCTATATTCTTATGGAGAAGAATTTATGGTTCAGATTTATGACGTGCCGCTTGCCATTGGTTTGGGATGGGGCGTCATTTATTATATTTCGCATAAAAGCGCGCAAAATTATGATCTGAAATGGTGGCAAATCCCACTGTTTATGTCTTTGATAGCTTTGAGCATTGATCTTGTTGTTGATGTTGTCGCTATACGCCTTGGGTTTTGGAGTTGGCAAATTCCATTCAATCAAGAGTGGTTTGGAGTTCCTTATGACAATCTTTTTGGATGGATGGCGGTCATTTGGACATTTTCATTTTTTATAAATTTAAGCAGACAGAATTTTTTGAGCAAGAAATTGTCTAAAGTGATAAAATATTCTTCTGTAATTATCTCGCCATTTTTGCTGGCTTTTCAAATAGTTAGCTATACTATTTTATCAGCTGTTATTTCTGGAAAGTTTACATTGAATGAAGTTGTAGCTCTTTATAGTAGGCATGATTATAGTTATGCTTATTATCCTGAAGTTCAAATCGCAAAGGCATATATTTTATTTGGTATGGTTATTTTGCTTGTTTTATATCTAACAAAAGAAATTTATATAAATCGGGATAAAATAGTTGCTGAGGCGAATTTTCCTACTTTTTCAATATTAATTTTCATTCACTTTTTCTTCTTGGCAAGTATTTTTACAGAAGGAATTTATAAACAGCTTCCAATTATTGTTTTTATCTCTGTATTTGTTTTTATTGCCCATGTTTTATTATATTTACTCCCCTCATATTTATTAAGGAATAGAAAATAAAGGCTATTGACTAAATGGGATTAAAATATTAATTTTTTAAAAGAAAAGAGGGGTAACTATGAATGGTTTAGATAGATTTATGTATAAAAAGGGAATTGGATTTGAAAGCACTAATTATTCAGGATAAATTTCAGAGTTTTTCGAAAAATCTTTGAGGCTATTATTGAAGAAAATATAAGCAATGAAGAAATGTGTTGATAAATTAGAAAAACAAAGCAAAGAGCTTTTATAAAGAGTAAAGGCACTTGAAAGTATAAACATAAAGAATAGATTAATAAAAAGAATTAAGTATTTATAGTGG
>JAGLID010000005.1 GCA_023143145.1 Minisyncoccota bacterium
AGGAAGAAAAGAAAGGACAAAAATAGAAGTTTTTTATTTAATTTTCCAAAAATTGAAATAGACGATGAGATAAAAAAAGATGTTTTGGCAATATTCATTTTTGCTTTGGCTCTGATTAGCATTCTGAGTTTTATGGATTTGGCAGGTGGTTTAGGAGAAAGAATAAATCTCGGACTCAGGTTTCTATTCGGTTATGGCTTTGTGATGTTTCCGTTAGTTTTGATTTTTTGGGGTTTGAAAATAATAAAATCAGAAGATTTTATTGAAAGTAGAACTTCTTTGATAGGAATGATTTTGATGACTATTGTTGTATTGATTTTTATTCATTCTTTCTATAATATTGAAGTCGTTTTTGAAATTGCAAAAGAGGGAAAAGGTGGAGGAATAATTGGAGCAATTTTTGCATGGCTGATGTTAAGTTTTATGGGTAAGTGGGGGTCTCTGGTAGTTGTTTTTGCAATGTTTTTGATTTCGGTGTTATTAATTTTTAATATATCGTTTACAGATTTGTTGGGAAAAATTAAATTCATTAAACGAAATAGTAAGGTAGTTGAGAAAAAGAATGAATTGAATAAAAAAGAATCAGAAGAAGAGTGTGAAGATATGGAAGAGGAAGATATCGAAGAAGAGGAAGATGAATACGAAGACGATGATGATATAAAAATTAATATTGCAGGTAAGCGTCAAGAAAAAAAGGGAATATTTTTTTCTTTTACGGATAAAATTACGAAGAATAAAAATGAGCCTAAATTCTCAATTAAGGCCCTAGAAGAAGATTATGTAAAAAAAGAATCAGAATTTGATAGTAAAGATAGTAATCTTGACAAAGATTTAGAAATATCTGAGCAGAAAAAACATAATTGGCAGATTCCGCCCCTTGGTCTTTTGGATGGAAAAGATAGTAATCCTACGAGTGGTGATATAAAAGGAAATTCAAATATCATTAAAAGAACTCTTTCTGAATTTGGAATAGAAGTTGAGATGGGAGAGGTTAATGTTGGACCTACGGTTACTCAATATACACTTAAGCCTGCAGTGGGAATTAAACTCAGTAAGATAGTATCTTTGCAAAATGATCTTGCTTTGGTTTTGGCAGCTCGTTCACTTCGAATTGAAGCGCCAATTCCTGGAAAAACTTTTATCGGAATTGAATTACCAAATCAATCTGTGGCAATGGTTCGCTTAAAAAATATGTTGGATTCTTCTGAATTTTATAATCGAAAATCTAATCTGAGTGTTATTCTTGGTAGAGATGTTTCAGGAAATCCAATTCTAGCTAATCTTGAAAAAATGCCTCATTTGATGATTGCTGGATCTACGGGAAGTGGAAAGACGGTTTGTATTAATACTCTTATCACTGGGCTTCTTTATCAAAATACACCTGATAATTTGAAATTTATCATGATTGATCCCAAAAGAGTTGAGCTCACTCCATATGACGACATACCTCATCTTTTGACACCAGTGATAACCGACCCTGACAAAGCTGTAAATTCTTTGAAGTGGGCAATTAGTGAAATGGAAGAAAGATATGAAACGTTAAGTCAGATAGGTTGTCGAAATATTGAATCATATAATACTGTCGTCAGAACAAAATATAAACAAAGAGAAATTTTGCCGTTCATTGTTATTGTTGTTGATGAGCTGGCAGATTTAATGGTCACGAATGGGAGAGAAGTAGAAGCGGCTATTGTTCGTCTGGCGCAAAAATCTCGCGCGGTCGGAATTCATATCATTTTATCAACCCAAAGACCATCCGTGGAAGTTATCACGGGTTTGATTAAAGCTAATATAACAAACAGAATTGCTTTTCAAGTAGCAAGCCAGATTGATTCTAGAACAATTCTTGATATGGGTGGGGCAGAAAAACTTCTTGGATGTGGAGATATGCTTTTTCTCTCGGGAGATTTGAATAAGCCGAGAAGAATTCAAGGAGTTTATATTTCCGAAGAAGAAGTTAAGAAAGTTTCAGAATTTCTCGGAAAACAAAAAGAAGGAGATGTTGAATACGATAATTCGATAATAGAAAATAAAAAATCGCTTATTAATGCATCTCTGGAAACTGATGTTGTCGATGATAGTTTGTACGAAGAAGCCGTTGAATTAATTAAGGAATCAAACAAGGCCTCTGCAACTTTTTTACAAAGAAAGCTTCGAGTGGGATATTCTCGTGCGGCTCGTCTTTTGGACATAATGGAAGACCAAGGAATTATAGGTCCTTCGAGAGGAGCAAAGCCTCGAGAAATTTTTATTTCAACAAGTAAAATTGAAGATGATTAGTATGATGAAGAGGAAGAATAGTATTTTACATTAGAAAAAAATAATTTAAAAAATATTTTGATATCATCTTGAAAACGATATTATATAATATTGCTTATGGAACATATAGTATCTGTACTGTAAACCTAACTTATATCAATATGTCAGCTAAATTTAAAACTATAAAAGTGAATACGAATACGACAGTAGGGGAATGCTTTAAAAAAAAACGAGAAGAACATAATGTTTCTCTCAATGAGGTTAGCGAAAAATTAAAAATTAAAAAAAGTTATCTTGAGGACCTTGAGGAAAATAATTACAAGCAACTTCCGCCAGATGTTTATGTTAAAGGATTTATAAGAGCTTATGCTATTCTCGTTGGTTTTAACGCTGAAAAAATGATTGAACTGTTTAACAGAGAGAAGGCTGTTAATAATAAAATAATCAATAAAATAAACCAAAAAGAAAAAATTTATAAACATAACAAATTTTCATTTTCAGAATACCTGAGTATAACTCCTAGATTAATAACAGTTTTAATCACTTTAGTTGTCTTGTCATTTGTTGGATATTATTTATGGCACCAAATTAGTTCGTTTAGTTCAGCACCGTATCTTGTCGTTTCAAGTCCAACGGCTGATCAAATATCAAAAGAAGCAGAGATGGTAATCGCAGGACAAATTGAGAAGGATGCAACTTTAAAAATAAATGGCAAAGGTGTTTATGTAAATTTTGAGGGATATTTTCAAGAGACAATAATCTTTAAGCCAGGTAATAATGTTTTAATTATTGAGGCTACAAATAGATTTGGAAAAACTGCAATTGAGACAAGAAATATAGTTTATGAAAAAGTGCTGGAGGACTTTATTCCATTTGAGTTAGAGATAAAGGAAGATATAGCTGTTGAAGAAAAAAATCTTTTTCAAAAAGAAGATTTAGGCTTTGAAGGAGAAATAGAATTTATTGGACCGTAATATTATAAATTTTAGACCTGAAATAATTAATAACTAATTTTTAATAAAAAATTTATGGCAAAAGAAGGAGATAAAAAAAATAGTGAAAAAGTTACAAATGAAAAAAATGACAAAAAAGAAAAGTTGGTTAAGGAGACTTTAGATGAAATTAGAACTAGATTCGGGGAAGGTTCGATTATGAAGCTCGGTGAAGCAAGGGCAATGGATGTTGAATTCACTCCGACTGGTTCGATTTCTCTTGATATTGCTTTGGGAGGTGGCATTCCACAAGGAAGAATAATTGAAATCTATGGTCCTGAAGCAAGTGGAAAGACAACGCTATCATTGCATATTGTTTCTGAATTGCAAAAAAGAAGTGGAACAGCAGCATTTGTTGATGCAGAACATGCTCTTGATCCAGAATATGCCAAAAAAATTGGTGTCAAAACAAAAGACTTAATCATTTCTCAACCTGATAGCGGGGAACAAGCTTTGGAAATTGTCGAAGCTCTGGTTCGTTCAGAAGCCGTTGATTTGGTTGTGATTGATTCAGTGGCAGCATTGACTCCCAAAGCTGAAATTGAAGGTGAGATGGGAGCTTCCCATATGGGACTTCAAGCGAGACTCATGAGTCAGGCTTTGCGAAAATTGACAGGAATTGTTCATAAATCGAATACAACTGTTATTTTTATTAATCAAATCAGAATGAAAATCGGAGTTGTCTTTGGAAATCCAGAAACAACAACTGGTGGAAATGCATTGAAATTTTATTCATCTGTCAGAATTGAAGTTCGTAAGTCAGCTCAAATTAAACAAGGTGAAAATATTATTGGCAACAGGGTGAAAGTGAAAGTTGTCAAAAACAAGGTTGCTCCACCATTCAAGACAACTGAATTTGATATTATGTACAATGAAGGAATTGCTTATTATGGCGATGTCCTCAATACAGGTGTCAAATATGAAGTATTGAAGAGGGGAGGAGCTTGGTATAATTATGGTGAACTCAAGCTTGGTCAAGGATATGAAATTAGTAGAAAGTTCCTCAAGGATAATCCAAAAATTACTGAGGAAATTATCAAGAAGATTAAAGAGGCGGTTGTAAAAGAAGTTGAGATTGCTCGGGGTTAAAATAACTTCAATAAAAAATATACCGATTTTAAAATCGGTATATTTTTTGTTTGATTCCCGACGCTATTATTTTGCGATATAAGGAAGAAGTCCCATAAATCTCGCTCTCTTGATTGAATTAGAAATCATTCTTTGATGTTTAGTACAGGCCCCTGTTCTTTTTGGTGGCATAATTTTTGCACGCTGGCTGATAAATCTGCGGAGTGTTTGTGGGTCCTTGTAGTCTACATCTCTTTCTTTCTCAATGCAGAACAGGCATTGTTTTTTCTCTACTATGTTATTTTGATTATTCATAAATTATTTTATGTTATGTTATTTTATTTAAAAGGGGATGTCTTCAATTTTTATTTCATCATCAGAAGATGGGTTATTATTTGAAGGTTCCTCTTTTTGGCTTTGATTAGTATTATTTTGTTCAAAGTTATTTTCTTTGGTTTGGTAAGAAGATCCTCCTTCTTGACCTCTGACCTTTGGTCCCATTTGCATATTCTCAGCAATTATTTCAGTTTTAGATCTTTTGACTCCGTCCTGACCATCCCAAGTTCTGGTTTCAAGTCTGCCTTCGAATAATACAAGTTGTCCTTTGACAAGATATTGCCCACAAATTTCGGCAAGTTTTCCCCAAGCAACAATACTATGATACTCTACTTTTTCTTGTTTTTCCCCACTGTTATTATTCCAAGTTCGATTAGAGGCTACACCGATTGAGGCTACGGTTTGACCACTTGGAGTTGTTCTTATTTCGGGGTCTTTTGTTACCCTTCCAATAATTATGGCTTTGTTGAAATTCATATTTTTTAGTTAGTTTATAAATAATTTATTATAAATCTAAATCATTGTGTCTTCGAGAATTTCGTCAAGTTTATCTTCGAGGTCTTCTAATTTTACTTTGGATTTCTTTTTACTTGCTGATTTCGTATCTTTCTTTTTTTCTTTCTCGGTTTTCTTCTCTTTTTTCTCTTTCTCTTCTTTCTCCTCTTTCTTTTCAACCTTCTTTTCTACCTCCACCTCTTTGACTTCCTTCGCTTTCGAAGCTTCAACTTTCTTTACCTTTTTTTCTTCGATTACTTTCTTGACTTTCTCCTCTTTGATTTCGGTTTTTTCTTCATCAGCTTCTTTTTCTTTCTTGACTTCTTTCTCCTTAACTTCTTCGATTTGCTTTTCTTCTATTTTGGCAGGTATTTTTTCTTTAGCTCTCATGTCTTTTTTAGCCCTTTTTTCTTCCTTGTCTAATTTTTCTTTATCAGCTTCTTTGTCTTGTTCGGATTTTTTACGGGCAAATAGTTTATGCAGCAATTTCAGTTGTTCTTCGTTCATTGAATCTGCTTGAAGAATTATGTGTCTGATAACGATCTTGCTCATTTTTAGATAGTATTCAATTTCTTTGAGACTTTTTTCTTCAGCGCTAAAATTAAAAAGACAATAGAAGCCAAAGCGATTTTTCTTAATGGGGTAGGCCAGCTTTTTCTTGATTACTGGAATAGTTTTCAAGTCTTCTGAACCTTCTTCCTTTGACATTTCTGTTTTAGATAGAAAAGGATGCTCTAGTAGGGTTACAAGTTTTTTTGCTCCCAACTTTTCGATTTCTTTTTCAATCTCAAGAAAACTAGATTTGATTTCTACAGCTGTCATATTTGACGGCAGGATATACAATAGTTCGTAATTTTTCATTGATTATTTGTTAAATTTATTAAATTTGCGCAATTTGACACAAAAAAGACAGACATATATGGACCTTTGGATGTATATTTGTGTATACACCATATATCTTTAAGTACTTATAAAATAGCACAAGGATTATGTTTTGGCAAGAGTAAGATACAAATTTATTTATTAAACAAAATCACAATATGTTATTTGTGTA
>JAGLID010000050.1 GCA_023143145.1 Minisyncoccota bacterium
AAATATCTTCTTATCAATCGAGTAAAGCCTCCGCTTGGTTTTGCAGGCGTGGCTGGACATATTAATGAGGGAGAAAGTTTTGAAGAGTCCCTAAGACGAGAAGTCAAAGAAGAAAGTGGTTTGGATGTGGAAAGTTTCGAACTTCTTTTTGAAGAAGAATTAGATTGGAATACTTGTCGAAGAGGAATAAGTGTTCATTATTGGTATTTATTTAAATGTTTTGTTGGGGGAGATATCGAACAAAACATCAATGAAACAAAATCAATCGATTGGTATACTCTTGAGGAAATTAAAAAACTTGAGCTCGAGCCAGTGTGGAGATATTGGTTTGAGAAATTGGGATTGATTTAAGTTTAAAAATAGGTAATGAATACAAAATAGTTATTTATCCTTATCAAGAGCATAAAGCACTAGATTTGAATCAGGAGACGCCTTTGGTCTATACGATGATGTCAAGACAGAATTTTTATTTCAGGTTGCATATTTCCAAATTCGTTTTGGAAAATAGGGAGTCTTGCTGAATTTTGTTATGATTTTTGATAATTTAACATTTTAAATATATATCTTTATGAAATCAATAAGAGAAATCAAAAATTTAAAAGGAAAAAAAGTTCTGGTGCGGGTTGACTTTAATGTTCCTGTTGGTGATGATGGCGTGGTGGACGGGAAAGAGGATTGGAGGATTAAAGCTGTTTTGCCGACGATTCAATATTTGCTTAAAAATGAAGCGAAAATTATTTTGATGGCTCATATTGGCAGACCAGAAGGAAAGGTCGTTGAAGAAATGAAACTTGGTCCTGTGCAAGATAGATTATCTGAACTCCTAGAGCTCTCCGTTACAAGAGCTCCTGATTGTATTGGAGATGTTGTTAGAGAAATTGTTGATGAAATGCAAGTTGGCGAAATAGTACTTTTGGAAAATTTGCGATTCTATAAAGAGGAAGAAGAAAATGATGAAGAATTTGCAAAGAAACTCGCTAGCATTGCCGATATTTACATCAATGATGCTTTTTCTGTTTCTCATCGGGTTCATGCTTCAGTTTCAGCAATTACAAAATCTTTGCCATCCTATGCGGGATTACTTTTGGAAAAAGAGGTGAAGATTCTTTCCGAAGCAATTGGAAATCCGAAAAGACCAGCAACGATTATAATTGGTGGAGCAAAAGCAGAAACAAAACTTCCGATAATTAAGTTTGTTATGGATAAATATGATTATATTCTTGTGGGAGGCGTTGTAGCAAATGTTATGCTTAAGGCAAAAGGAATTGATATAGGAAAATCTATGCTTGGCGACATTGACCACGAAGAAGTCAAAAAAATCGATCTTGATGATAAAAAGTTATACATCCCATTCGATGTGATAGTTTGTAATTCAAAAATTAAAAGAGTTGAGCTTACCCCTATGAGTAAAATTGGAGATGAAAGAATTTTAGATATTGGTCCTGATACAGAAGAATTATTTTCAAGAATAATTGCCGATTCGAAAATGATTATTTGGAATGGTCCAATGGGAAAATTTGAAAATGAAAAATTTGCGTCAGGCACACGAAAAATTGCCGAAGCAGTTGTACAATCGAAAGGATATAAAATTATTGGAGGAGGAGACACTATCACAGCACTTGACCAGTTTGGATACTTGGACAAGATGGATTATGTTTGTACGGGTGGTGGCGCAATGCTCGAATTTTTAGCTGGAAAAAAAATGCCTGGTATTGAAGCACTAAGGGCTTGTAAATAAATAACTTCCCAAACTTTATCTCATCTTCACACCATCTTTGTTTGAAAAAACTTTCAATATATAATGATATCTTTTAATTATTTTCAAACCAATCTGATATAAATCTGAGCAAACTTAGAGATGTTATTTCCTTACAGCCCTAAACTCAATATAGAAATATATTTTCATCTATTAATATTTGTTGTAAACTCAATATAAACATTTAAAATAAAATTATGGAACAAAAATTAACTAAGAAATCAAACAAAAAAAACAACAACAATAATAATAACAGCAACAAGAAGAAGGAGAAGGTGGAAAGAAGTAATTTTCTAGAATTTATTTTCGGGGTAATTATTATTCTATCCTTATTTTTTGTTTTGATGCTTATGTTTTTTTTGAAAATTGAAAACAATTCAAAGAATAATAAATTAAAAGCTCAAAATATTTTAATCATGACAGACAAAGAATTTTATAGTAGCGAAGAAGCAATTATTTTATTTGTAGAAAATAATTCGGAAGAAGCAATATATATTGAGCCTTGTATGTATCAAAATAGATTTGAAAAAAAAATTGATGGGACATGGCAAGAAATACCAATTAATAATGACGATAGAGTTTACAGTGAGTCAGAATTTAATAGAGAAAATAGAGTCAAAAATTGTAGCATTATGTTGCCATCAAGAGAAAAGGGATTGTACAGAAGCATTGTTCAAGTGTTTTATAATTGTCGAAAGCCAGGGAAGGAAGAGTGTCAAAGATCCGAAATATTTTATTCGAATGAATTTAATATTTTATAATTATTATAATTTAATAGACTGATTTTAAAAATTTATAACAAATATTTATGACTAATAAAATCAAAAAAATTCAAGCTCTAGAAATCCTTGATTCTCGTGGCAATCCTACGATTAGAGTTAAAGTTATTTTAGAAAATAAGAGGAGTGCGTTGGCAGCTGTGCCGTCTGGAGCTTCAACGGGAGAATTTGAAGCATTAGAATTGCGAGATGGTGATTTAAAAAGATATGCTGGCAAAGGAGTTCTGAAAGCATGTAAAAATGTTAATACAATAATAAATAAAGTCTTAAAAGGCGAGATTGTAACTAATCAGAAAAAAATTGATAAGATATTACTTGACCTTGATGGAACTGAAAACAAATCAAACTTGGGCGCAAACGCGATTTTGGGAGTTTCGCTAGCTTGCGCTCGTGCCGGAGCAAAAACAATGAATAAGCCTCTTTATAAATATATAGCGTCAACGTACGGTTTTAAAATAAAAGATTTCAGTTCGCCAGTTCCAATGTTTAATATTATAAATGGCGGCAAGCACGCTGACAGTGGCCTTTCGATTCAGGAATTTATGATTTTGCCAGTTGGGATTAAGGGGGCAGAAGAAAGGATTAGAGCAGGGAGTGAAATTTTCCATACATTGAAAACAATTCTTTCTGCCAAGGGTTATTCAATCGGAGTTGGTGATGAAGGAGGTTTTGCTCCAAAACTTGATAGTCATGTGCAGGCGTTTGAATTGATTATAAGGGCCATAGAAAAATCTGGATATAAAATTGGCAAAGATATTGCACTGGCAATTGATGCTGCGGCAAATTCATTTTGTGATTCAAATAGTAAGGAATATATATTGGAGCCTGAAAACATTTCTTTGGATTATAATCGTTTAATTGCATTGTATTTGGAATGGATCGAAAAATATCCTTTAATTTCGATTGAAGATGGTCTAAATGAGAATGAATGGGACCAGTGGACTCAGATGAAAAAAAGAATCAATGAGAAGTATAAGAGGTTTATGGTTGTGGGTGATGACTTGACTGTTACAAATATTAAAAGAGAAAAAAAGGCGGATGACAACAAATGCGCGAACGCGATTATTATAAAGTTCAATCAAATTGGAACTCTTTCGGAGACGATTGATTGTATTAAATTTGCTAAGAGAAAGGGTTGGAAAATAATTGTTTCGCACAGGTCTGGTGAAACATGCGATCATTTCATAGCTGATCTTGCTGTTGCTTGTGGTGCTGATTTTTTGAAATCAGGCTCTCTCTCCAGAAGTGAAAGGTTGGCAAAATATAATCGGTTGATGAAAATTGAAGCTGAAATGAGGTAGATAATTGTTATAAAAATAATTATAGGAATTTAGAATGCTTAATCATTATTATTAATTAAGAAAAAATGAAAGACGAAATTATGCGAGAAACTACGCAAGAAAAAATGGAAGTTATTGCCAGTGAAAATTTTGAAATATGGAATAAGTCTTTGCAAAATAAAGATCCAAAAAAAATGGCAGAATTTTATATTGAAAATGCTACTTTTTTGCCTACACTTTCAGAGGAATTTAAAAAAGGGCAACTTGGAGCGGAAGAATATTTCAAACATTTTCTTGAAAAAAATCCTGTTGCTGAGATTATTGAAAAAAAAGTGCAAACTCTTAGTGATGATTGCTATATATATTCTGGAATGTATAATTTTGAAGTTGACTCTGACAATGGTAGGCAAGTAGTTGAGGCAAGATTTACATATATTTGGGAAAAGAATGATCGAGGAGAATGGAAAATAGCGCATCATCACTCATCGCTTAAGCCAAGTCAAGGCTAGAAATAGAGTCAAAGGTGAAAGGTCGGCAAAATACAATCAAGTTCATGAGGATTAAGAAGGAGATGAAATAATTTATTATGTGTGGTTAGTTGGTTTTAATAGAATAAATTCCCCGTCA
>JAGLID010000051.1 GCA_023143145.1 Minisyncoccota bacterium
GCGTATACCAATTCCGCCACCTCGGCTGAATAAAATTAATGAATTGCAAATCTATTTTTCTTCTATAATTCCTTTTTTATCTTCTACGGCTTTTTCTTCTTTCTCAGCCACAACTTCTTTTACTTCTGATGCCACAACTTCTTCACTTTCAATCTTTGATTTTGCGTCTATATCTTCCTTAGAAATCTCTTCCTCTACGCCAACCATATTTTCTTTAGGATCAACAAGTTCCCCCTTTGGCTTAGTTGCCTTTCCAACCCTGTCTCTCATATAATTCAATTTTGCTCTTCGTGTTTCTGTAATCTTTATTAGTTCGATTTTTTCTATAGTTGGAGCATTTATTGGAAAAATTCTTTCAACCCCTATTCCCCCTGAAATTTTTCGAACAGTTATAGTTGAATTAATTCCAGTTCCCCCTTTTCTACCCAAAACAAGACCTTCAAAAATCTGAATTCTTTCTTTTGTCTCTGCTTTTTTTCCCACTCCTTTTGTTTCAACAATTTTTTGATAAACCTTCACAACGTGTCCAGGTTTAATATTTGGCATATCCGTACGAATACGACTATGGTTAAATTCTTGTAGTGTTACTGTCATATTTTTAATTACTTTTTAAATTAAACAAGAAACTCTTTCATTCTGCTAAAAATACAAATCTATTATTTAGACTACTTCATACTACTGTATAAAATAGAATTAGTCAAGACTACTTATTTTAAAGACAAACTCTTTCATCTCACTGGCCAGATTTGATTGAAAAATGCTTATCTTGCCATTTGGTAACTTGATTTTTAATTCGCTCGCATGTAGAAACTGTCTTTCAAGTATTGGCTTTTTATCTGCATATTTTTTGAAAAAATACTTTTTATCGCCAACTATCGGATATCCGATAGCCTTGAGATGAACTCTAATTTGATGCATTCTTCCAGTCTTTGGAAATACTTCCAACAAAGTATATTCTGAAAAAACTTTTTTAACCTTATACAACGTCAATGCCTCTCTTGATTTAATTTCCTCTTTTCTTTTACTGTCTATTACCGTTTGCATATTTGGCTTTGATTTTGACCTACCAATTTTCAGCTCAATCTTGCCTTCTTTTTCTTTAACATTCCCATAAACAAGGGCTGTATATGTTTTTTGCACTTCTCTTTCTTGAAATTGTTTTTTCAAAAATATGAAACTTTCTTCATTTTTAGCAACAATTATCAAACCTGAAGTATCCTTGTCTAACCTATGAACAATTCCACAACGATTTTCACTTTCTCCAACATTTTTAATCAGTGGATAATAAACCAAAAGAAAATCAGTAAGACTTGGGCTGGAACTTGAAGGCGCGTCTTGAGAAAGAACACCCGCAGGCTTGTCCAGTACAATCACATCGCTATCTTCATAAACTATTTTGACATCAGGAACTTCCTTTTTCTTTTTTATTTCAACCTTTTCTGGTAAAATTTGGATTATATCGTTTTCCTTGAGATTGTAATCTGTTTTTATTTCCTTATTATTAGCCAATATTCGCCCCTCCTTGATGATTTTTTGCCACTTTGACCGAGAAACTGCCAAATCAAAACTAGACAGAAATTTATCTATTCTTTGCCCTTTTTGGTCTGATTTAATTGTAATTTCAATTGTTTTTGCCATATTTATAAACTTTTTATCACGCGTTATCCACAGTTTATTAAGAATATTAATGTCAATATCAATAGAATCTCTAGAAAATTATAAATCATACCACAAATCAATTTGCCAATCAACTATATTATATATACAATATAGTATAATAGATAATATATCAACTTTTAAATTAATCCTTTATACAAACTATGAACATTA
>JAGLID010000052.1 GCA_023143145.1 Minisyncoccota bacterium
GCGGAAAGCATTGAGGAGCAAATTGTCGCCGAAGCCGATATTCTAAGCAATTTTGATAACATCGGAGGAATTTTCAAAGCTGCTCTTGTTTATGAAGGGAAAACTCAAGGCGAAGCTAACGATTCTGTTCGAGAAAAATTGGAAAACAAATGGAAACAATTGCACTTTGAAAGCTCCAAAAAAATCATCAGACCGAAATATGAAGCGATGAAGGTTTTGTTGGAATGAGTTGCTAATATCGCAGAAATACTGAAACGACAATTGACTTGTGATTAGTTTCGAATATTTGTCATAAGAACAAAACCAGACAAAACTTGAAGATAGAAAGAAGAGGACGTAAACCCTCTTTAGTAAGGAATGCTAGCTAATAATCAATATGATTAAATTAAAGAAAATTATAAATATACATGTTTTTAAAATACTAATATCTGTATTGTGTATATTTTCAGCAGGTATTTTAATGCAATCTGAATTTATTTTTGCATTATTATTATTTATTTGTGGATATATTTTACAAATTGATGACTATGTTAAAAATTTAGAAAATTTTAATAAAAAAATTGATAGGTTTGGAATTTCTAAAATTTCTGTTAGCGATTAAGAACCTATTTCTCCCAAAGAAGGAGAGTTATGGATACATACAACAGAAGAGAAATAGTTATAAAACATTACTATCTCTGTGTTGGCTCAGGTCTCCTGACCTGAGCCTGATATTTCTTAAAGTATAATTAAAAAACTTATGCCTTCCATAAGGGTTAATAAAGAATTAAACGAAGGAACCTATTTTCTAACTTTTACAATAAAAAATTGCTAAAAGCATCAAAAAAGACTTTGTTGCGAAAATAATCTAAATACCTATGCTAGAAAGTTTGATTTATAATTTTGGATATGTTGGTCTTTTTATAGTTGCTTTTTTGTCTAGCACTATCATCCCTCTAAGCTCGGAAACCGTTGTTGTTTTGATGACAACTCTAGGTTATAATATTTGGCTAGTTCTTATTTTTGCCACAATAGGTAATTATTCAGGAGATTTAACTAATTATTATCTTGGTAAATATGGAAATAAATTTATTTTGGCAAAATATCTAAAACCAAAAATAAAGAAAAAGCGTAGATTAGAAAAAGCTTATTCCAAATGGGGCTCACCTTTGTTATTCTTCTCATGGCTTCCCATTGTTGGAGAATCAATATGTATTATTGCGGGAGCATTCAATTTGAACATCAAAATATTTTCATTCTGGGTTATATTAGGCGAAGCTTTTAGATATATGATTGTTATCGGAGCCATAAAGTTTTTTGTAACTTCATAGCAGTTTGAAAAACTAAAGAAGAAAGATAAATAAAAAACCAAATAGCAAAAGAGACATTTAATTATTTAATAAAATGCAAAATGAAAAAAAGTACAACCAGAGATATTGAAAAAACATATTCAAAATCAGAGTTTATAAAAAAACTTCGCCGTTTTGCCAATGCGCTTGAAGCTGATAAAAAAATTTCTATTCAAATTGCTAATGAAAGGATTAGCGTTCCTAAAAATGCAATTGTTAATATTGAGCATGAGAGAGGAAAAAAAGATGAGGAAATTGAGTTCCAGATAAAGTGGAAGCTGTAAATTAAAGTTTAATTTAGTTATTTCCTGAAGTTTTACTAAATTTGTTTTCCACTTTACAGTAACACTTCTCTTATTTTCAATGTTAATGTTATTAAAAAAGTATTATGAAAAAACAAATATCGGAATTATTAAATACTAGCAAAGAAGTTATAAGAGATTGTTCTTTTTCAAATGGCGCGATTGTTGCCGCAAATTCTACTAAACCATATTTTTCAAAAGGGGTAAATAACTATAAATTTGTTTGGCCAAGAGATGCCATGTACATTTGTAAGGCGGGAAGCATACTTGAATTGGATATTCAAGAAAAGTTTTTCAAATGGTGTATGAAAGCGGAAGGCTGGGAAAAAACAGGATTGTTTTATCAAAATTATTTTATTAATGGGAAAAAGTCTCAGAAGCATTTTCAACCAGATCAAACAGGAAGCATTTTGATGGCAATATACGATTACTATATAAATAATAAAAAAGATTATAAAAAATTTGAAAAACTTATCAAGAAATCAGCGAATGGTTTGTGTAGGATATGGGACAAAGATCATTTTAATTTATTAATCCAAAATTTATGGGAAGACAGATTTTGTTTTCCAGACCTGAAGGGTAATTTCACTTATTCGCTGGCTATTTGTTCCAAGGGTTTATCTTGTGCAAATGAGTTGATTCCCAATAAAAAGTGGTTAAAAACTTCAAATGAGATGAAAAAAGTTTTGCTGAAAAATCATGAAGATTATTTTTATTGTTCTTTTGGGAAAATAAACAATGAAAAAGTGGATGCTTCGTTACTGGGTCTTGTTTGGCCGTCAAAAATATTAAGTGCGGATGATAAAAGAATGAAGAAAACGATAAGACTTATTGAAAAAACAATTGTCAAAGAAGGCGGAGTGTATAGATATGAAAATGATATATATGGCGGGTGGATGTATAATGAAAATATACACAGGAAAAAAGGAGCAGGATATTGGCCTATCTTGAATTTTTGGATGACTATTTATTATTTAGAACTAGGCAATAGAAAGAAAGCGTTAAAATATTATAATAAAATTTTAAATGACTTAGGAGATAAAAAATATATTCCTGAACAGATTTTTAATAATAAAATACAAGTAGCTATTTCTCCTCTTTGCTGGTCTCATGCCATGTTTGTGATAGCTTCTAAGAAGTTAGGATTTATATAGTTTTCTAAAAAAAGTTTAAATATCATGGTATCATTTCATTGCTTTGGCAATTGAAGGATTTGCTTTATTTTTTGCAACCAGATCGAAATCTCCGTGTTGGTTCAGGTCTCAGACCTAAACCAACGCAAAACGTGATAAAAACTGAAGTTATTGAGACTTAAAAATATATGAAACGGGTTGTAAACTCGCTCCCGCAAAGATATTCATCCATTTAATTTATATAAAAACCCTTATGACAAAAAAACAAACAACAATCTCCGCCATAATAATCCAATTGATCATCGCAATCGCGATTCTTGTTTTTTATGTGATGAAAACAGATGATAAAGTGCAGGAACAGAAAAATAATAACACCCAAGAACAGGACTCTGAACTTTATGAAATAGAGGGCGATAATAGTTTTGATCTGATTGACATAGCGCTTGAGAAAAATAACATTGATCGCGAGACATCTTTAATTTATAAAATGTATGCGGTTTTTGGCGATGAAAAATTGCCAAGTGAATATGCAAGCGAGGTGATGATGCAAAATGCGAATGAACAATTTATTGAAGTGAGAGAAGCTTTTGATTCTTTGTCACCTGAAACGCAAGAAGCACTCTCACCGTTTTTCAAAAGACCAAACGATTTGGAAAGTTATTATAATCTCAAATATCAAGAATCAATTGAACAAGAAAGCACAGATGAAATTATTTCAAAAATTATTCCGTCTGCTCAAGCAAGAGCAAATGTAAATGCCAATCTGTATTGTGATGATTGCTATCTGTTTGCTGCTAATAGCAGAGTGAAAATATGGTATCCGAATGTGAGTATCACTGCGCAGGAAGCGGAGCAGGGCTATCTTATGGACATTGATCAAGCAACGCTATTTTCTATGGCGGAAAGATTGCAGACCATTTTGAATAATGATCGCATATATAAAAGATTTACCGAGCTTTTGCAAAGAGAGCCTGATAATGATGGTGTTTTGGGCGGTGATGACGCATTAGACATATATATTGGAACCTTAAATATAAGAGCCGCTGCAGTGGCTGTCAGCGATAAATCATCTCTTCCTTCCAGCGCTTATATCATAATGAATGCTGGTTGGCTTAATTTTGACAGCTATTACAAAAAAACTTTGGCGCACGAAATGTTTCATGTCTTCCAATATTCATATACTTGGAAGCTAAGCAACTCTCGCTGGTGGGCGGAAGCAACCGCGGTTTGGTCGGAAGATTTCATTTACAAAGGATTTAATTACGAGCAGAAAAGACTAAAATATTTCCTTCCTTTTCCAGAAAAAACATTGTTTGACAATCAGCCGAGCAGGTTCAAATATGGCGCATATATTTTCCCTTATTATCTGGCGCAAAACTCCGGCAACGAAACGATCAGAAATATTTGGGAAGATTGCAATTACGCCGGATGTTTGGATGCAGTGGATAACAACATTTCTGACGGTTTCAAAGGCCAGTGGAAAGAGTTTACTTTGTGGAATTATAATATAACGCCAGTCCGATATTATACGGATGAAAATGGTTTTTCCACTATCTCTTCGTCACAAAATGCCGTTGATCATTTTGTTGCCGGTGGTGAAAAAATTAGCATTGGAAGCATCAGACCTTTGTCCGCTCAAGTTTTGAAAATCAATAATATTGTTGATCAAAATATATATAAACAACTCATTTTCAAAGACTTAAAAAAATTCACCAGCCAATCTGACAAAGCAAGCATCAAGGCAATCATCTATTTTCAAGATAGAAGCAATAAAATTGAAGACTGGACAGACAAAGAAGAGCGTAGATTTTGCCTCTATTGCGATGACGAGGATAAGGACAAATGCGTGGAGGAAAATTTGAATTATATCGTTCTCATTTTCAGTAATTCCGATAAATCAAATAGCACGGGAGTCATAGAGATTGAAACCGAAGGAAAGGCAGAAGCTTGTAGCGGCACTTGGTATGGAACTCTCAAAGTTTCTGAAACAATGATCATTCCAACTCCTCTTGTAACTATAACAGAAACATGGAGCGTGATGATAAAAGAAGAACTAGAGCAAGTTACCGTAGGAAAAGACAATAATATAAATCCTCTGGCAGTTCTCAATGATTCAACAATAGACCTTGAGTTTCATGTGATGAAGCAAGATATCAAATATAGCTACAAAGAGGTTTCGGATTATACAAATGTCACAGGTTCGGGAGAAACAAAACGCGAACATTCACATCAAGAGAGTCGCGGAGCTTTCATTAATAACGAAACGGAGCTTGATACAATTGTGAGAATGACAAAAAATAAAACATTCACTGGAGCGCAATCCGTTCTTGGGCAAGGCGAATATATTTTCAACGGCACAGAACAGATGTATGGCGAGTGTGATTTTGTCACGCTTTCTACTGGTGAAATTAAATGCCCAGAATATTTTTCTTGTGGCGATACAGGAAATCAATTTATTGGCGGTAAAGATATAATAGTTGAACCGACAGAAAATGAAACACGGATTAAGGGTTCTGATTCGTATTCGTATTCTTTAATGGGAGCCTCTGTCACCACTAAAATGGAATGGGATTATAGTCGAAGGTAGGGTGATTTGAAAAATATAAATTATAAAAATAAATAGTCTGTATAAACATATTAAAAACTAAATTTAACTAATTTTAACAAGTAGTAATATGCATGAAACAATACCAATCAACAAACAAGGAGAAACAAAAAAGGAAAAAGATTCGTGGGAAGAAAATATAAAAGAACTGGATTTTGAAAGCTTAGAAAAACTCTCTCAAGAAGTTAGCAAATTGTCAGAAACTTCGTTTAAAAAAGTGCGTAATGGTTTTGAAAATATAAGTGAAAAACTAGATCAAGATATTCTAGTATTAACAAAAAAATAGAATTCAATTTTTTATATGAACAAAGAAAAACGCTATCGCAAACTATATAAATAGATGGAATCGAGCTGTACGAATTTTTTGAAAATATATATTATTTTCAAGTTCTCTTAAGCAATTATAATAATTTAATTTTTATTTAATCATCATGACTCAAATAACACAATTTAAATTTTCAATCGAGAATAAAAAGGAATTTGAAAGAAAGCTTAATTCCAAAGGAATGGAATTTGGAGAAGAAAGTATCTATTCCTATACATATTTCAAGATACCAAAAATATTTAACTTGAATGCAACTCTCCGAATTAAAGAATCAAGTAACAAGATATCAACGGATATGAAAGTGAAAAAAACGAATCTGGAAAATATGACCATTTTGAATCGCCTATTGAAAACATAAATCAGATGAAGCAAATCTATTCTTATCTTGGATGTGAACCGATAGTAACATTTCATAAATCTAGAAAAACCTTTCAAAACGAACTTGTTAGACTTGATCTTGATTCCATTGATGAATTAGGTATTTTTTTAGAGGTTAAATTTTCAATGGATAAGACCAAGGAAGTACAAAAGTTTCTTGAAAACTTTAATATTGATATTAATAAAGCTGACAAGAGGAGCAATATAGATATTTATCTGAAAAATTTATAATTCATCTGTAAAGAAAATTATTATGAATAAAAAAACCAGGCATATCGAAACTGGATTAATTGCAGTCACTACTCTTGTAAGTGTCGCTTTATTTCAAAATTTATTTATTTTTTAAAATTAGTTTTCTTGTGTACCAGCTTTATTGATAATATTTTTTTCAAACAAAAAAAGTATAGAAGAAAAGATTCTGCTGTTGCTCTTAGAGTCTAAACTTACACGCGATACAATTTTTAAGTATTTGAATGAATATAGTTCTGATTCTGCTAGAAACAAACTTAAAGCGCTGAAAAGAAGAGGAATTATTGACTTTAAAGAACATACTCTTTTAGAAAAAAGGAAATATGAAAAACGTAAAAACAAAAAGAGAACATATTATCTAACAGACAATTTTTTGAATTTTATTCTGGAATACTTATAAACAATAAGTGGTATTTTTTATTTGAACTAGTAAGTTAAAAGGCAAAAAATGTTTATAAAAAAACTATTCTAGCTTCTATAGAATAGGCGACTGCATTTTAATGCAACTATAAATTTTCTTCCACAAACAATAAAATCTTTTGTTTTGCGTCTTCAAACGTTTCATACGCATAGTATTCAAAAGGAGTAGATATAAATCGCGATCCTTGTTTTCCCCGAATATACACAGAGACTGATTTATCCAGTTCCTTTTTAAATAGACATAAAACCGGTTTTCCCTGATGGATCATATCTACTATCTCTCCGCCAACACCCAAACTTGGATTGCTAATTTCAAATATTCCAACATCACTTTCTTTTCCCCAACAATAATCTCTGTCATGAATTTGTTGTGTTTTCAGTTTGTCCTCTTTCTGTACAATCCCTGCTTGTGTTTGATGCTTTGAAACCAACAAATAGCCCAATTCTTCAATAATATCAGCTAGCTTGGCTAATTCTTCTTGGCCTACCATCTCATGCCCTCCTCTCATAGAACAACAAAAAATACTTTTACTTTTTTATTTTGTTTCATTAACATATCCTCCTGTAGAAATGATATTAATATATGTCATACATAATTTATATGCCTTGTTTAAATTCTACAAGAAAGTATGTTGGAATTTAAGTATATAAAGTATTGGTATGATTAATAATAAATGAAAAGCGTTGTAAAATTTAAAACTGAGTGGGCCCGAGAAGATTCGAACTTCTGACCTCTACCGTGTCGAGGTAGCGCTCTAACCAACTGAGCTACGAGCCCTTAAGTAACATATAACTTATAACACAAATTTTCTGAGTTGTAAATCATTATTAAAAATTGTGAATAAAAAAACAGCCTCACCGACTATTTATTATCTTGAATTTGTTAAATCTTAATTCATATAAATATATCCCTTAATAACAGAACTGGTAATAGGAAGAACTCTAATGCTTTGTCTATTCCAGGCAACATAATTCATTTCAGAGATTGTAATAGTATCTCCGTTTACTGCCTCGACATAAGCGACATGTCCCCACTGACTTTCATTTGTAGCAACAATTGACCCAACTGCAGCGATATTTCCCGTTTCATAGCCATGAGCTCTTGCATTTCCAAGCCAATATTTTGCATCACCACTCCATGGAACACGAACTCTACCAGCTACATAATAAGTGCAATGTCCGTAAAAGAATGTATGACTGCCAAAAGGGTTATAAAATTTAGAAGTTTGATATTTTGAGGATGAAACAACTTGACCATTTGTTGTTCTTGGAATTGGAGCCACCATAGTTACTGGAGACTTTTTTTCTCCATTCGGTATTACAATAACCTTACCCACTGATCCATCTCGAAAAAGTCCATGTGCTGGTAAATCATTGTATATAATAATTTCATCTGCGTCAGCTTTGTACATTGTAGTAATCGAGTCAACGGTGTCACCTTCTTCTACGATGTGCTTTACTCCTGTTATGGGTAGTACCTCTAGTTTTCTACCGATTTTGATGATATCTCTAGTTTGTAAATTATTTGCCCAAAGAACTGTATAAGTTGAAATTCCAAAGGCCGTAGCAATTGAGCTCGCAGTGTCTCCAGAAACCACTTCATAGAAAACTATTCCATATTTTGTGTCCTTAAGAGATTCATCATAATAAACAGCGGGAGCAAGAAATGAATTTCCACCCAACAAATCCATATCAATTAAATCAGAAGTATTCCCCAAATTTCTAATATCTTTTTCTTTTAATTCTTGATTTAAATCCATTAAAATATCAGAACTAGTACTTGCAACCTTAACCATTGGTATATTAGAGTGAACAACCTGAGCATCACCAGATTCTTCAACACTCTTTACAACTATAATTTCATTCTTTTCTCTTCCTCCATTTTCATCTAAATAATTGAATACAATACTGCCTTTTTGAGAATTATTATCCAAAGAAGAGCTTATTATTAAAGCAAAACTCAATAAAAAAATCACTGCAAAAACAGTAATATAACTTCTAAAAAAAGAAAAGAGCCCCTTAAAAGGCTTCAATTTGTTTTTTTGAATGACTTTAGCTAGTTTTTTATAATTTCTAAAATTATATTTTATGATACTAATGTCTTTTTTTCCTTCAAATTTCATGTTTTATAGTCTATTCTTTTCAACAACTTTTATAACTTAAGCCAAAGTCAAAGACTACTCACCAAAAAATCCAAATTTAAAATTTAAAATCTACATTTACTAGATTAACATGCCTAAAAACTTATGTCAACGTCTAGCTACTTGTTTATATTATATACCTAATTAAGATTATTGTCAACAGATTTATTTTCATTATTTAAAGAATTATACTGCTTTGTCTGAATAAATTTTATACCAACAATAATCCAGAACATCAAAGCCAGATCATTTTTCCAAAAAGTCGTGTCCACAAATCCGTGAGCCAAAATATATATCATTAAAGCATTGATAATATATGTTTTTTCAAAGCCGTAATTAACTGAGCCTGTGCTTTTGAGAGATGACAATGCCATATCTCTACAAGAAAACAACCAAATCAAAATAAAAATAAATCCCAAAAAACCAATTATTCCAGTTTGAAGATAAAAAGCCAAGAAAATATTATGGGGTTGAGGAACAGCCCATTCAAGATATGGTTCACTAAATTCATTTGCATAAGATAAATAGGTTTCTTGAAAGGTTCCAGGTCCAATTCCCAAAAGAGGATTGTCTTCGACAATCTCTCTAGCCGTGTCCCAAATCATAATGCGAGAATGAAACGAGGACCGATTTCCAAAATTAGATATTTGATCAAATTTATTTAAAGACAAATAAATAAAACCTGAAAACAATATCAAAATAAAGGCGAAAATATAAGCTTTTCTTATCTTTAAATTTCTATTCTTGATAATTAAATATAATATTCCAGCAAAAATTCCTAGAAATGCACCATAAGAAAAAGTAAAATATAACGGAACCAAAATTATAATTAACATAATAAGATTCAATAATTTCTTCTTTTTTTCTGTACTTAACACAAAAGCAATTATAATTAATAACACTGGTGCCAAATACATTGCCAAATAATTTGGCGAAAGAAAGAGTGCTTTTAATCTTCCGTCAAAAGTCATTTCGCCAATTAATAAATAAAAAATGCTAATCAAAGCAACAACGACCCCAGATACCAGCCAACTTTTCAAAGACCAAATAATTTGTTCATTTTTCTTGATAACGTTAATAAAAACAATAAAAAATAGAAACGGACTCACGAACCAGCCCTTGAAAATTCCAAGACTCGTTCTAAGGTCAGATGAAAGCGAAGTTGAAATTATAACACCCAAAAACAATAAAGTAATCCCAAGATGAAGAAGGCAATATTCTTTGGAAAAATAGTATTGTTTAAACGAATCAATCAACGAAAATATCTCTTTCTTAGACTTTAGTCTTCTAATCTTCTCTGAAAGCCACAACATAAACAAAATATAAATCATCATTTCCAGAAAATTCACAGGAATTCCAAAAAACGAAAAACTCCACAAATATAGTGGCATTGAGAAAATAACAAGATATATTCCATATTTCAGAATAATCATATTTCTATTATAAAATTCATTAATAATCAGATTTTTCACAGGTTTTTGCTTCCGTCAAAATCATTACAGAAAGAGAAAGAACAATCACAAAAATTGCCAAAATAGTCGGCGAATATATCGGGGTGTCAAAGATACTATGGACCGAAAACCAAGTCAACGAACCGATTAACCCCAAAGATATGGCTCGCTGAAAATTATCCCTTGTTTTCCTGCTAAATCGATATAGTTGCCACATCGTCACTCCAATCAATAAAAGCCAAGCAATCAGAGCCAAAACTCCCATTTCTGCACCGATATCCAAATATAAATTATGAGCATAAACAGGCGTGCGATATTCAATAGTTGGATATAAATAGATAGAATAATTTCCAATTCCAACTCCAGTCCAAATATTATTCGAAAACACCTCCCAACCTTGTTGCCAATTTTTAATTCTTTCTATATTTGATCCTTCTGAAATGTTGAATGATGACAAAAACCGACTTACAACAGATTGGTTAGTAACTAATGCAATAAATACAAACATCGAAAAGAATATACCTAAACTACCCCTCTTAAAATCACTAAGATACTTCCATCCTAAAATTATCAACGTGCTTATTCCAACAATCATACCAATATACCCTCCACGAGAAAAAGTGAGGAGTTCCGTCAAAAGCATTACAAAGAGAACAATATGTAATATTTTACTATTTAAGAAAAAATATCCATTTTGTTTCTTTTTTATAATATTCTTGTTATTCTGAACTTGATTCAGAATCCTTTTTCTATAGCCACAATATCTTACTATTTTCCAGATAACTTGTTTTAGGAATTGAAAACTATTTAAACCTTTATCAACGACAGATTTTGAACTTAATTCAGAATGACAGCCATCATATTTTTTCTCAAATAAAACAAGCGACAAAACTATCGGTATTATAAAGCCCAAATAAAATGAAAGCATATGTGGATCAGGAAAAAGAGAAATTACTCGCAAGACAGTTGCTCCTGACACATTCACTAACCAACTTGGATTAGATAGAACTTCGGCTCCAAAAGTTTCTCCATAAAAAATAAATGCCACATATTTGCTCCAAAACTCAATTACCAAATCAATACCAAAAATAAATTGCAATGCAAATTGAACAATACCAATCAAAGAAATAATTAATCCACCAATTACGGACATTTTAATTATTTTGAGAATAAAATTATTTTTATTCTCAACCACATTTGACCCATTTGCTGCTGGAGAAGCAAGACAATACCCAATTCTTATTCTGTTTGAAAATGATGTTAAAATAAAATATAGTGGAAAAATAGAAAGAAAAACAAGAATTTTTCGAATTGATCGTTCCATATCCTGAGCTTGCAACATTGAAAACACTGCTAACATTAAAAATATTCCAATCAAAA
>JAGLID010000053.1 GCA_023143145.1 Minisyncoccota bacterium
CTAGTTTCATCCTTTTTTTATTTAAAAAACCTTAACTGAATAGTTACCGAAATAGACAATAGATACTTTTAGATGATATACTTAATTAAGGTATGTTTTTTATTTATTTTTAAACAGATAAAATGAACGGAGTTTCTAAATTACCGAAGCTAGATAATTATACGGCCCAAAAAGAACGCGAGGAGTTTTTAATAGTTAAAGCAAAAATAATTAGAGAAACTGAAAAAACAATAGAAATCGTAATTGACGATAATCCTGAAACAGCAAGCAACATAGCTGAGAGACGGATGATCAGCGATCCAAAACCGGAAAATGGCAGCACAGAAGACATTAGATTCTCCGCCGGTGGGTTGGGAATAATCATCAAGACACCGGAACAAAATCATCTGATGGCTACTGTCAGAGTATCAAAGTCTTCTTTTGATCGTCATCTCACATCTTTCACCGGGTTGGGATGTAAATCAGAAATAACCAACCCCGAAAGAACCGCAGTCAGAAAAGGAGTTGAGGATTTGATAATTGTAGCCGGAGGCAAAATTATCGCCCCTAAGTTCAACAATGATCCATTTTCAGAAATCAATATAAAAGCTGTCGTTCAAAACGGAGCTGCGCTTTACGAAGAAACCAAAAAGCTTCCTCTGAAAGAAGCTGAGGCGCGTATTTTAAATTTGCCGAATGAAAAAGAATTCAAGATATGCTGGAAAAATAATGAATATACATATCAAGGATTACCTGTTTTTGATCATGGCACGAGAGGTCTTGATTTTATCAAATTGATGATTCTTGAGCTTAATGAAAAACTTGAAAATATAAAATTTTTAGACGGAAGAATAATGGGCGGAAAAAACCTTTTAAACAGAGATATTTATGCTCTTGAACTTGACGAAAAATTAAACTGGACTGGTAAAATAAACACTGGCTGGAAATCTGGAAAATTATTTACACCCCCCAAAGGAATAACATTTCCACAGACTCCAATCCTCAAAACAATTCTCAAAGAACTTGCCGAAAGAAAATAAACTATTCACATAAAATGCACATTGAGTAATTCATTGCTCTTTTTTTATCTCAAAAATTTCCATTTGACACAACAACATAAAAAAATCATAATTGAAATACAGAATGTATTTTTTTATCGCTTTTATTAAAAATAAAAATGAATAAAATAAAAATAATTTGCAGTGATATTGAAGGATGTCTGAGAGAAGGAGATAAATTTATTCCCAATAATCTTACGGAACTGCAAAAAATTCAGGAATATCAGTTACAAGCACTTGATAATTCGAATTTACCACCGATTGTTTTATGTAGCGGACGTGGGATTGGATTTGTAGAAGGAATGTTTACTAACATAGGCTTTCCTCCTATTAACTTTTGGTCAGTTGCTGAAAATGGTGTTTTTATATTTGACGCAAGATCTAATAAACTTGAATTAAATCCAGCAGTTAATAAAAATATTATTAAACTCCAAGAAATATCTCAGGAAATTATTCCGAAATTATTAAAAGAAATTAGTGGAGGGAGAGAACCAGGAAAAGAGATTTGCATAAGTCTAAACCCACCAGATAGAATGAAAATAGAAGAGTTTTTTGAAATAGTTAAAAAAAGACTCTCTCAATTTGAGAAAGCAGTTGAACTAACTCACAGCACTACAGCGGTAGATATAACTCCCAAAGGAGCTAATAAGGAATCGGGACTAAAATTTGCCACTAAAAAATCTGGAGTTGAGCTCGGTAATATTTTGTACATTGGCGACACAAAAGGAGACTTTCCCGCTTTTGAAATCGCAGGATACACAGCCTGCCCCAGCAATGCAACGAAAGGATGCAAGAAACTAGTTGAATCTAAAAGTGGATATATTTCCTCCTTTTCAGATGTGAAAGGGTTGGCTGATATTATTTCTCGCTTTACGAAATATAAATTTGAATAAAAAAAACAGAAGGAATTATTTTCTATTTTTATTTATAGAATATTACAATCTAACTATTTTTTACCAACCTTGAAATCTCTTCTGTTTTCTCTTTTGTCAATTCTTCAAAATTGACCTCAAAATTTAATCTTAGAACTGGTTCCATTTCTAAAGCTCTAATGTTGAAATGCCAACCCTCAAGAAAAGTCAAGAGACCATCTATTCTTTCGATTCTCCCTCCCCTTTCTTTATAATATTCTCCTAATTCTATTAATTTTTCCTGTTGTTTTCCTTTGTCTGTAAATTCAAAATTTATTTCTTTAATTACAAAATATTTCTTTCTAAGCTCATCAAGTATCTCGTCAATACTTTTTTCTTCACTTGAGATTGCTTGCAAAAAAACAAGTCCAGTTAAAACTCTATCGTCTATTTTTTTCAGAAATTAATCTCTTAAATTATTGATTATCCCCTCGAGTCTAAATAAATCTTGAATTATATAATTAGTTAATTCTGATTTTTTTTCAATATGACCTCCTTGCGGTCTAATTATTTTCATTGTTATAACTTCTGGCATTCTCTTTTTTACGTTATCAATACTTTCTGCCTTATCTTCTATATAAACTATTTTCTCTTTATATTTATTTTGAATTTCTTCAATATCTTCTGCCTTATCTCGCGAAGTTACAATAATTTCACTAAAATATGAAATAATACCAGATTTTTCAATCTTATTTTTCTGAAAATCAGACAACCCGTACGAGAGAAGAATTAATTCTTCTTTTTTTGCAACACTCAAAAAACAAAAGAAATCTGAAAAAATATAATCACTAAATCTTTCAGTTAAATTTTGCATACCTTCTTTTGCTCTATTTTTATCATAGGACCTAATTTTTTCTATTGTATTCAAAAAAATATCAGGATCAAAACCATTATTATCTTTTTTGCACTGTCCATAAGCACTCCAAAATTCATCATCGGTAAATCCAAGAAGATTATAAATCTTTCTGAATTCCTGCATAACCATAAACGTGTTAAAAATCGTATCATCAAAATCCAAAATTATCTTCATTATTTTTTCTTATTTTTTTTAATTATATTTTTAGACTCAGTATAACAAACCATATTCGAATCTATATTCTCTTTTACGATAGTTCCTGGACCTATAATGCAATTTGAACCAATCATTGTGCCAGGCATAATGCCAACATTAATTCCCAAGAAAGATTTCTCTCCCACCGCCACCCCAAAAGACTGCTGTCCAGTACATATTTTTTCTCCTTTTACTGTTGATTTTATCTCACCCCTATCAATTCTGACATTTGCAGAAACTACTCCCGCTCCTATCTTAGACCCCATACCAATCACAGAATCTCCCAAAAAACCTGAATGCATATGAACTCCGACCTGCAGATTACATCTTGCCACCTCCGCATTTGCACCAACTAGAACCTCTTCTTCTAAATCCGTAAAATCCCTAATTATAGAATTATTCCCAATAATAACATTTTTCCCAATGTAACAAGGACCGTTTATAACTGCGTTTTCAAAAATCTTCACTCCTTCTTCAATTATAACTTTTCCTTTAATTGTAGCTTTTGAAGAAATCTTAGATTTTTTTGATATTCTAGATCGTTTGATCTTCTCACTCAAAATGATTCGAGTGGAACTAAACAAGTCCCATGGATATTTCAGAGAGGCAATATCCAATTCCGTCAGAGCAACTCTCACATCATTTTCTTTTGCATAAAGATTGATCGCATCTTCAAAGGAATATATGTGATCTTTTGTTTTTTGGTGATAAGCAAAAAAATCTTTAGGCAAATAATATATACCAACAACCAATATATCCGACGGCTCTTTTCCCTTTTTAGGTTTCTCAACTATACTTAATACTTTATCATTCTTTAATTCCAATATTCCATAATTCCAAGGAATATCTGTTTTTCTGCCGACTAAAACCAAATTAGCCTTTGATGTTTTTTGCTTATTTAAAATCAGAGAAATAATATTTTCAGCATCAGAATGATTTGCATTCAACACGAAAAAATTTCCGTTTATACACTTTTCAGCTAACATAACAGCGTTCCCCATTCCTTTAGCTTCTTTCTGAATTACATATTCAATTTTAACCCCAAATCTCAAACCATCCCCAAGTTCATTCTCAATGTCTCTTCTTGAAGATTGTATTATTATTATATCTTTAACTCCCGATTTTTTAAGACTTTCTACCGTCCATTGGATCAACGGCTTGCCCATAATTCTAAACAACGACTTGTGTTTTTCTTCTGATAATGGCCAGAATCTCGAAGAAGTTCCTGCTGCTAAAATTACTGCTTGCATAATTTATTCATTATTTTTAAGATAAATATCCTGCGTTGGATATGGAATTTGAATCCCCTCTTTATTAAATCTTTTATAAATTTCTTCGTTCATTTTTGTCTTAACAGTATATTTTTTCTTAGGATTATCAACCCATGTTATAACCAAAAAATCCAATCCAAAATCCCCAAGCTCGCTTAAATAGACAGAAGAAGCAGGATTTTTTTCAACTTCCTCTATATTATCCGCGATATCAAGAAGAACTCTTTTAACTTTATCAATATCTGACCCGTAAGCGACGCTTATTGTCACTTTTTCCTTGATTTTGGACGCAGGCTGATTATAGTTTATAATCTTGGAACCGGCAATAATATTATTAGGAATTACTATGACAGTTTCATCGAAAGTTTTGATTCTTGTAGACCTAATTCCAATTTCCAATACATCACCGATTTCTCCACTTTCAAGCTGAACCCGATCTCTTACCCTAAAAGGCTTGTCAAAATATATAGATATTCCTCCAAATAAATGCGAGATTGTATCTTGTGCTGCAAAAGCAATTACAAACCCTGCAATCCCAGCCGAAGCCAAAAGTGGAGTAATATCAATATTCCATATTTTAAGGAAAAACATTATACCTGCAAAAATGATAACTATATTACTTAATTTTTGAAATAGTGGCATCAGCTCATCATCAAGTGTGGATTTTGTTTTTTCTGCAAATTTAAATCCGAGTCCAGAAATAATTACATTGGCAAGTTTTGATATTGCATAGATCCAGATTATGATTGCCATAGATTTTATAACTCTTGAAAAATCATCTGAAAAATTGCTTAATATTCCAATATAACTAAAAGACTGATAAACGCCAAGGAGAACAATGGAATAGAATATTGGCATATTTAATATTTTCATAATCTTGTCATCTGTATCGTTTTTTGTCTTTGCCGTAAGAATTTTGAAAACTTTGTTAAACAGAAAATTCGTAACTTGCGCGAAAACAAAAAAGACGATTAAGATAATCAAAGCAACAATATATGAAGAAATTGTTATCCCCGCGTAAGCCCCCAACATTTGGTTTAATTGGTTAAAATAGTCAATCATAAGTATTTTTCTTAATGTTTATAGTTTTATTATAACAGAAATTTTAGATTTTGGAAAAGTTAAGAAATAAATTGCTGTATTATTGACAGAAAGGTAGATTATGCTAATCTTTAGAATAATACCGTCAGGAGAGAAAATTGAACATGAAAAATATAAAAATAATAATTGTATTATTACTATTGTCAATGACAATAATCCTTTCAGGATGCAGTGACAATCCCCTTGCAACAAATGAACTCAAAAAAGCAGAAAACACAAAGGATCCTGGATTTGAAGCTGTATTCGCCATATTAGGATTGCTCATAGTGACATGTCTCTTTCTCAGAAAAAGAGAGAAAATAGAAAAAATAGATCAAAAAAAGCATAACGAGAAAGAGCATAGATAATATTCTATGCCTTGTTTTTTTAAACAAAAATTGAGAGAGAATCTCAGTTACATCTATATCTTGCTTTCTATAACTTTTTTTACTTTGTCTTTAACTTTTTAACAAATTCTTTGTTCTTCCACTCGACTCAACTCGTTATTTTAATTCCGATTATATTTTGAGCGATCATATTTATTTTTACACCAAACAAATTTTTAATGCTCCGACATGTTTTTTTGATTTTTTCTATAAAACCATTACTACTAGTCACGACTAGAATAACAAGACTAAAATCAATCTAGCTAGAATTTTCTTTATTTATTTTGATTTCTTCAAATTCAATTTTCATTAATTTTTCCTCCCTTGAATTGCTCTTAAGATTACCATAATTATAAAGGTTTTTAAAAATTATTGACCTAAGCAAAATTTTGCAGTAAGCTTTAGAAAAGATATGGTCGTTATAATAATAAAACTGTCATCCTAAATTTAGTTCAGGATATATGGATTCAGAATGACAATATGAAGATATGTCCTAAGAAGCTAAAAGCCACAATCTAAAAAACTAACACAACACCATGGGATTTTCAGTCGGAATTGTAGGTCTTCCAAATGTGGGAAAGTCTACACTGTTCAAAACACTAACAAAAAAGGAAATCGACATTTCAAACTATCCATTCTGCACGATAGATCCAAATATTGGCATTGTAAAAGTTCCCGATGAAAGGTTACAAAAGCTTTCTGATTTTTCAAAAAGCAAAAAAATAATTCCAACTGCCATTGAATTTGTTGATATCGCAGGACTTGTCAAAGACGCTCATAAGGGCGAAGGATTGGGAAATAAATTTCTTTCTAACATAAGAGAGGTGGATATGATTGTGCATATTGTGCGCGGATTTGAGAATGGAAATATTATTCATGTCGGAGGAAAAATTGATCCAAACGATGACATTGAAACAATTAATCTTGAGCTGATTTTGGCTGACCTCGAAACAATTAATAAGGGTTTATTAAAAATTCAAAGAGATGTTCGAGCGGGAAAAAAAGAAGCGATTGAGCTTCAAAATGTTCTCGAAAAATATAAATTAACACTTGAAAGTGAAAAGTTTGCCAACACTATTGAGTTAAGTGAAAATGAAAAAGAAGCTATTAAAGGGCTTCAACTTCTAACAAACAAGCCAATTCTTTATGTCGTAAATGTCAATGAAGAACAAAAAATTGACAAAAATAAACTTTTGACGGAAATTGAAAATAAACTTTTCATTCCAATTAAGTTCGAGTTGGACTTGATGAATCTTTCGTCTGATGAAATTCAGGAATTTAAAGCTGAAACCGAATTGGATAAAAATATTTCCAGTTTGGATAATTTAATTGTAAGATGTTATGAACTCTTGGGACTCATAACATTTCTTACAACGGGCGAAGACGAAACTCGTGCCTGGACCGTCAAAGAAAATTCCACCGCTCCACAAGCTGGTCGTGCTATTCACGGAGACTTTGAAGAAAAATTCATCCGTGCAAGTGTTATAAATTGGCAAAAATTATTAAATTCTGAGTCTTGGCAAAGCGCCGTTGAAAAAGGACTCCTTCGAACGGAAGGTAAAGAATATATCGTACAGGATGGGGATGTGATTGAGTTTAAGATATAAATTATTTAATTCTTATTTTTTTTTAATCAACTGTATAAAAATATTTGTAATATACTATTAATATGTTATACTAACGTTAAAATTACCAATATTTATAAATTATGATTGATATAAATCTGATAGATTATATAAAATCTTCACTAAAAGAAAATAAAACTAAAGAAGAAATATATAAATCCTTAATTGAAAACAATTACAAGATTGACAAAGTTCAATGTGCTTTTGATTATGCTGAGAAAGAAATCAAGAACGATTCAGAAGATCATCATAAAAAATCAATTCAGATGATTACGGTTTTTGGTGGAATATTAATGATACTAGGCATACTGTTTTATGTATCATCTATTTGGAAAAATTTATCTGAAATACTCAGAATTTTAGTTATTCTTACTTTGGTTTCAACATCGTATACGTCAGGATGGAAGCTAAAAAATAGTAATAACTGCAAGAGATGTGGCTTTGCTCTTATTGGCTTGGGAACGATTTTTTATGGAGCTGGTATTTTTTTCCTCGTTTCTCAATATAAAGTTATTCTAAACTTTACCGACGGTACTATACTTTGGATGATAGGAATCCTGTTTATTGCTCCCGTCTTAAAGTTTCGTTCATTGTTTTATTTTGCTATTATACTCGGATTTATTGCTGTTTTGAGCTATTCATCTGTATCATCAGAATCTTCTGTCTATAAATCAATCTCAAATATTTCATTATTTTTATTTTTTATTTCATCAATTGGAACCTTTTTGATTGGCTGGAATATAAGAAAGAAAATCCCCCTGGAAATAAGAAAATTTTATTAACACTACTATGGCAATGTCACCAAGCTATGAATTAGCATCGTTGTTTATGATTTTAATATACATAATTATTTATATTGGAATTCCAATCTTAATTTTTTGGCTAATAATAAATTCAATCAACAGAAAAAAAAGAGGAGAAATCCCAGTAATAAGTGATGAATATTGGTACACAAGAATATCACTTTCAAAAAATGATAACTTAAGCCAACTCTTTTTCCTGCTCTCTTTCACTTTTCTGATTGTTTCACTGATGATTATAATCAAAAAAGCTGGTTTAAATATCGATAGCGGAGATTTTCTTTTGATAATTGCGATAATTGGACTTGTATTCTCATATGTTCTGAAACTATTTTATATACTTCCAGTGAGCCTCGTTTTCCTCTTAGGTGGTCTATGCATTGAGATTCTGACATTAACAAGTAAGGGAGAAATTAATGTGATTACAAGCTTCACTCTGATGATTATTGTGAGTTTGATATTCTATGTTGTAGGATTTTTGCATAGATTAAAATTTAATTACAAAAGATTTGGAACAGTATTTTATATTTTTGGATTAATAATCACAAATGCAATACTATTTATTTTTTCGACAAACACTGGTCTAAAAATTTTAGAGAATACTTCATCGGCCAAAACTTTTCTGTCATCATGGCAAATAATTTTACTTCTTTTGTTATTTGTTTTGATTTTAATCATATTAACGATTTATGCTACAAGCAAAAAACTTTTGTTTAAGCTTGAGGCCTCTGCTATAATAATTGTCGCTTTTTTGTTTATTCTATTAGCTTTATTACCTAATCAAGAAATACTAATTGAATCGGGGACTTATTATAACTCAGAATTAAAGTTAACATTAATTGGAACAATATGGTCTATATTTTTTAATGTTTTCATTTTCCTCGAAATCCTAAGCTTGCTGATATCATCTTATGTGCGTCAGGAAAAATGGTTAATCAATCTTAGCACTTTTATTCTCTTTCTTTTTGTTGCCTTTAAGTATTTTGATCTTTTTTACACAGAATTAGCGTCTAGCACATTCTTTCTAAGTGCAGGAATATTCCTTTTTGTGGTAGGATGGATAATGACAAAAATGAACACTTATATACAATCAACTTCTATTAATAAAAATGAACAATCCATTTAATTTTGCATTATTTTCAGAGAGAAAGAGTTTTTTTACAGCTGTCTTATTACAGTTGATGATTTTTGTTTTGATTGTTTTCATGAAGTTTATTTTTTTAGGTAGCGGTAATTATGTAGTTTTAGAAATTAACTCCATCGATTACAAGACTACTACCGGAAAAGAATATGTATCAATTCAATATGATATTTCAAAAATAAATTCTAATTACGGAAATGATTTCAAGAAAGGAGACACAGTCTATATAACTCTTCGTGAACTTAATGGAGTGTGGAATGAATCTTATTATGGAATAACGAAAGGTAAACCCACTAATTCAGTATATATAAAAGGTAATATTACAACAGTCGAAAACAGTAAAAATTCTGGTTGGAGTTCTTCTTATAACTATAACGACTATACTATTGCATATGATATCGAAAACTTTTCCTCTCCAATAAAAAAACCTGAAATAAGTTCAAAACTTGGCTATGCAATTATTTCACTCGACAAAGAAGGTAATGCCGAA
>JAGLID010000054.1 GCA_023143145.1 Minisyncoccota bacterium
ACTTGTCATTGTTTTTTAGTTAAAAATTTATCTTATAAATATACGACCAATTACTATTTTATATTAAATCTTTATCTGATAGTGATATTTTTTCTCCGAAATCTTTTGCCAATTTATTAAATTTTTTGATTAATTCCTTTTGAATCTTAATTTCTTTTTTAAATATTTCACTAAAAGCATTTTTATTCAAAAATCTATAACTTTTATAAAGAGGGCTGTCTGTTAAGGATTTTGTTTCCAACTCACAAATTCCGTGACTAATAGTTCTATAATATACTGCCAAACCAGCAAGAGCATCTATCGTATCGTCAAATTTATCAGAATTTTTTGTTATCATTTGAATATGAGTTTGCGATTCAACCAAAAAAAACTTTTCCATTTCTTTATCAGACAAATTCCCAGATTCTGCCTCTCTAATCGTTTTTATCAATCCCTCAACTCTTTTTATACTTGCTTCTTTTGAAGGATTATTATGATGCTCAAACTCATGTAACATAACAATCATAGCCATCTTATCAGTAAAATCTTTATCTATCTCAGCAAGCCTTTGATGATTTAAGACAGAATTTTCTGGATAAAATACATAACTATCGCCAAGAACTATTTCAGTATATATTTCATTACGAACAGGATCAATTAATAATTTTTCGAAACCAGCTTCTTGAGCTATTTTTTCTAAAGTGTCAAATCCTTCATGGTCATTTTGTTCACGAAAATGTTCTGTGTATTTCTCTCTTTCCTCAATAAATTCCTTTTTTATTTCTTCTTTATCCTTTTCGGATACATTATAATATTCAAAATCTATTTTTTTCATATTTGTTCTTATTTAATCTCTAAAAACTTTGGAAACTTAGTCAAATTTTTACATCCAGTTTTTGTTACCACAACCAGATCTTCAATCCGAACTCCACCTATCTCTGGATAGTATAATCCGGGCTCAACCGTCACAACATTTCCGGCTTTCAATTTCTTTTTATAATTCAAATTTATTCTTGGCGATTCGTGAATATCAAGTCCGACTCCATGCCCAGTACTATGAAAAAACCCTTGTATTTTTCCATTTTTTTCTTCTGTTTTAAATCCTTTGCTTTCAAAATAATCTTGAACTTTTTTATGAATTGAATCTGCTCGCATTCCTTCTTTGATTTCACCCAAAGCCAGTGTTTGCGCTCCCAAAACCGCATTATACATTTTCTTCATTTCTAAGGAAGCTTTTCCCTTCACAATAGTTCTTGTCATATCCGCATAATATCTATTTGTTCTTGATTTCGGTGATAAATCTATAATAATAGGCTTATTCGCAAATATTGGTCCCCTCCCTTCTTCATGTGGATCAGCACTATCCTTTCCACAAGAAACAATTAAACTCAAATCAGAATCAGAAATACAATTATTTTTTAAAAATTCAATATTAATAGCATTCTTAATAAATTCTGACGTTAGAATTTTATTTTTCTGACTCAATTTTCCATCTTTTCGAACCCTTGATTTCCTTATTATTTCAATTACAAAATTAAGAACTTTTTCATTAACTCTTTGAACTTCTACTATTTTTTCAATCTCATTATTGTTTTTATATTCTCTATTCTGAAATATATATTCACAAACTTCAATTCCAATTTTATCATCCAATAAAATCTTCGCGTATTTCATGTTAAAATCTCCTGGAACTTGTACCTTTTTAATTTTATTATCTTTTAAAATGGTCGTCAATATGTTACCAAACGAGTCTCTGTCAACGCCAGAAGCATATTCGGAATAACATACGACTCTATCAACTTTTGCCTCCTTCTTAACCCTATTATATTCCAAATCATCAATATAAATTATTTTCTTTCCATTATTTTCCAAATAAACAAAATCATCAGGTATCAACATTCCAACTGCATAAAACATATTTGAATTGTGCTCACTATCAGCGATGATTAGTTTTGGGATCATAAGCTAGGTTTTAGGTAGTAGATTGTAAGTTTATTTATCATTTTAAACAAACATAAAAATTCTTGTCATCCTGAATTTAATTCAGGATCTTTTGTATCATAGGTACTGCAGAACCTATGATACAATTTATAGCATGAGTCAAAATTTTTGCGTTCTGTTATATAAACAAAATATGTTTTGCTAGTCTTCATAATATTAAGAATTATATTATGATTTTTGCGTTTTAGATTTAATCGATGATTTTGTGGTTTATAGGTTTGTTCAGTGTTACAGCCAGAAGATTCCGGATCAAGTCCGGGATGACAATTTCTAAAAAGCTCCCCTCAACCACTCTACCAATTCCTCCATTTTCACCCTCTCCTGCTTCATCGTATCCCTATCTCTCACAGTCACAGCATTATCTTCCAAAGATTCAAAATCAACCGTCACACAATAGGGTGTTCCGATTTCGTCTTGTCTTCTGTATCTTTTTCCAATGCTTTGTGATTCGTCATACTGAGAGTTGAACTCCATTTTCACCATATTGAAAATTCCCTTTGCTTTTCCGCTCAATTCTTCTTTTTTAGAAAGTGGCAAAACTGCAACCTTGATTGGTGCAATATTTTTATTAAACTTCATTACCACTCTTGTTTCAGTTTTGCCGTCCACACTCGGCGCTTCTTCTTCTGTATAGGCATCCACCATTACAGCAAGAACAGTTCGGTCAACGCCAAAAGTTGGCTCAATAACATGGGGAATATATTTCTGATTATTTTCCGCGTCAAAATACTCCATATTTTGACCGCTAGAATCTTGATGACTTATTAAATCAAAATTAGATCTATAGGCCAATCCATAAAGTTCCTTTGTACCGAATGGAAAATCGTATTCAAAGTCAATCGTTCTCATACTATAATGAGAAAGTTCGTCTTGATTGTGTTCACGAATTGAATAATTTCCTTTTTTAACTCCAATATATTCAAGCCATCTTGCCATCTCATTTTGCCAATAATCAAACAACTTCTCCCAATCTTTTTCGTCAATAAAATATTCAAGTTCCATCTGTTCGAATTCAACAGTTCTGAAAATAAAATTTCCTGGAGTAATTTCATTTCGAAATGATTTTCCAATTTGAGCAATTCCAAA
>JAGLID010000055.1 GCA_023143145.1 Minisyncoccota bacterium
AATAAAATATTCAAGTTCCATCTGCTCAAATTCAACAGTTCTAAAGATGAAATTTCCAGGAGTAATCTCATTTCTAAAAGACTTTCCAATCTGAGCAATTCCAAATGGGATTTTCTTGTTAGTTGAGTTTAAAACATTTTTAAAATTTACGAACATTGCCTGCGCTGTTTCAGGTCTAAGATAAATTATATTTTTATCTTCTTCTGTCACTCCTTGAAAAGTCTTAAACATCAATCCAAATTTCCGAGCTTCAGTAAAGTCAATTTTTCCGCAAACTGGACATTTAATATCATTTTCTACAATTAATTTCGTCATATCCCCAGGAGTCATTCCTTCAGCTTTCATATTTAACGCGTCTTCAATTAAATGATCAGCTCGAATTCTTGCCTGACATGCTCTACAATCAATCAAAGCATCATTAAATCCTGCAACATGACCAGATGACTCCCAAACCTTGGAGTTCATCAAAATTGCTGCATCAATTCCCACAACGTCTCCTCTGTTTTTTACAAAAAATTTCCACCATTCTTGCTTGATGTTATTTTTCAATTCAACCCCCACAGGCCCGTAATCCCAAGTGTTAGCAAGTCCTCCATAGATTTCACTTCCAGGAAAAACAAATCCTCGCCTCTTGGCAAGCGAGACAATTTTATCCATTACATTTTCGATTTTTTTTGCCATAAATTTATAATTTATTGTTAACAATGCTTCATTCTAGCATAAATATTCACTTTTGCAAATTAATGATTGTTTATGAAATGAAATGAAATTAAATAATATATTTATCAATGCTTTCAATATTATTTTTTTAGTTATAATTATGACTCGTTATTCATCCCCATTTTCAATCTTATATCCCCTCCCTCGAATAAAGACTCCTTGCACAATTCCAATAATTATTAGAAAACTAACGAGAGAGCTCCCTCCATAACTAATAAAAGGAAGAGGAATTCCTGTTACAGGCATAATTCCGATATTCATACCAACATTGACAATAACATGAAACATCAACATTAGAGCTGTTCCAATAATCAAAAATTTTCCAAAATTATCCTGAGTTTCTTCTGTAATCTTGAAAAGACGATAAAATATTACACCAAAAACCGTTAAAACTAACATCACTCCGATAAAACCCATTTCCTCGGCAATGACTGCAAAAATAAAATCTGTATGTTTTTCGGGAAGAAAGTTGAGTTGACTCTGGGAACCATGCCCCAAACCTTTTCCCCAAAACTCACCAGATCCAATCGCTATGATTGATTGATTAACATTATATCCAGCACCCTTTGGGTCGGATTGAGGATTAACAAATGTCACGATTCGATCCTTCTGATAGTCTTTCAATACATAGACCCAACTTGTGGCAGCGACAATAAGTCCAAATACCATTATCAAAACTACAAATTTTTTTTTAATCCCAGACGCAAAAAGCATCGAAAACCACACAAATATAATTACCATTGCACTTCCAAAATCAGGTTGTAATAAGATTAAGCTAACAGGAAGAAGAATATACATTCCTGATATTAATATTTTTTTTATATCATTTGTATAAACATTTCGAGATAGATATTTTGCCATAATAACTACAATGGCAATTTTTACAATCTCTGAGGGCTGAAAATTAAAAAACCCAAAATCAAACCAACTACTCGTTCCTCTAATAATCAAACCTGAAGACAAAACAACAGCCAACACAATACAAGATAATATATATAATATTCCTGTATAATTTTTTAATGTCCTGTAGTTAAAAGATGACACCCCAAACATTAATATAATTCCTACTAATGAAAAAATAAATTGTTTTTTAAAGTTCGTTAAATCAGTACCCACTGAACTATATGAAGTACTCAAAATTATTATCAGTCCTATCGAGATTAACACCAAAACTGAAGCAAACAGCGTTTTGTCAATTTTTCCAAATATATTTAAATTCATTTTATATCTAATTTAACACTAAAAACCGCTATTCTGAACGAAATAAAAATATCTCGCTATAATTAATTCTAGCTTACCTATATTTTTTAACAAACATGCCTAAGATATCAAAACCTCGTATGAAAAACATAATCAGAACAATTTGATCTGAATTTCTGAACAATGATAATTCTATCTTGGAGTAAGATATTCATTTCCAGTTGTAATATCATCCAATAAATTCGCATCTGAACTAAATATATTTGTCTGAGCTATGTAGTCTATATAATCAACTTCTCCTTGAATTGGATTCTTCCAGAAAATCATAAATTCCCTTTTCTCGTCAGAACCTAACGTCCAATGATTAGTTTTTCCTGCTGCAATTAGATGATTATTTTTATCAAATAAAACTACAGCAATATCAACCCTATCAAATGTATACTTGGCAGTATTTTTCGCCACACCTGAAACAAAATAACTTCCGAATGTCGGTTCTGGAAAACCACGATTTTCTTGCTCAACTTCTATAACTTTAAAATTAACATGAGCCAAATCTAAAGCATCTTTAACCTCTCTCCAATCGAAATCTTCAAATTCAATATAAACTTTTTCAATTTTTGTATTTAACACATAATTATTCTCTATAATATACTTTTTACCATCTTCTTTCAAAAATCCTTTCGGCATAATATACGTATTTTCAAAATCTGTTTTTGTAATATTTCCCGCATTATCATAAATTACAAATCTATAATAAACAGAAAAAACTCCCCAAGAAGAATTTTTATTTGTAATCTTCGCCACTAAGTCATATCTATTTTTACCATCTTGAACAAACTCAACCCAGTCAACATCAATCTGAGAAACATCTGGCAGTATCAAAGGACATATTTTTTCACAAGCTCCTCCACAATCAATTCTTTCTTCGTCAAAATCCAAAATCCCATTAAAACATACGTCTGGCTTATTAGGAAATAATAACAAATATAGAACAGTTGGAACTAATAATATAATAATGATAATAAACATTTTTTTTAATATTCGTTGTCCTTTTGTCATATTTTTATGTAAAATTTTATTAGATTATATTCCTTTGCGTTTAATATATATTTATTTCAATAAACTGTGATGCTTCATCTTTACTTGTATAAAATATATAAATAATATTGAAAATACTAAACTAAATTCAAAGCAAAGATTGTAAAACGACTATGTCCTCATTATAGCTTTTATATGATTTTGGTCAAACAAAAAAGAACCCATAGGCTCTTTTTTGCTTCGTTTTAGTTCAAAAAATCTCTGGCGACGACCTACTCTCCCGACCCATAAGGGCAAGTACCATCGGCGCTGACGAGCTTAACTTCTGAGTTCGAGATGGTATCAGGTGTGACCTCATCGCAAAAATCACCAGAAAATCTCTAAACTAAAATGAAGATTAAGATTAAAAGAGAATATTTCTTGTTATAAATAATAGAATTTACACTATTTTATTCTCTCATAAAATCAAACAATTTTATCTATAATAAATTTCAACAATCATTAATTGCTAGTCAACCGTGGTTGTGCTTTTAAGCGAACCTAGAAGTACAACTACATTAAATAAATAATGACCTATTAGTAGCACTCGGCTGAATACATTACTGTACTTACACCTGTGCCCTATCAACCTGATCGTCTATCAGGGGTCTTAATGATACCTAATCTTGAAGGAGGCTTCGTGCTTATATGCTTTCAGCACTTATCCTTTCCAGACATAGCTACCCAGCGATGCTCCTGGCGGAACAACTGGTACACCAGAGGTCTGTTCTCCTCGGTCCTCTCGTACTAGAGGAAACTCTTCTCAAGTATCCACGCCTGC
>JAGLID010000056.1 GCA_023143145.1 Minisyncoccota bacterium
CAATTCCAATGCCAAAGAGAAGCCGAAAATATGCATAAAATTCTCAAAACCCTAATATCTGAAAATGAGATATTAAAAGAGAACTTTCAAATTACCACACCGTTTTCCGCATCCAACTTTATCGAATATGGCAAATATCGTTGGAACATAATTATTAAATCGAAATGTAAGGAAATCAAGCTTCGAAATTCATTACTCGAGATCGTCGGTCAAGACTGGATTATTGATATAGACCCCGATAGCATTTCATAATTTATGCAAAAAAACTGGACCGCTTATGCTAAATCCAGGAATATTTTTATTCATACTTCATATTTTTTTCTACTTTTTCTACTTATTCCCCTTTATTATATTTTATCTTCCGAAGTCCTTTTATTTCCCCCTTTTTTATAGTAAGAACCCCATCTTTATTAGTTTTTTTAATTATATCCTTACCGATTATATATGTATCACCCCCCGATTGAAGAACTTTCTTTTTTAGCTCACTAGAGTCAGTACCCTTTATACAGACTAGTGATATTGTAATCCTTGATGGAACTCCCACCCACCTCAATACTCTCTTAAAGTCTCCATCGCCGGAAACTAAAACTATATTTTCAATACAATTATCATAGAGTGCCATAGTCAAAAAAGTACCCACATCTAAATCCGTATTACTAACTATACTGCCCCCATTAACCGTTTTTGGATCTATAATGAATATATCAATCATACCAAATGCCAATTCCTCAATTGAATTCAAAAATATATTCTGTTTTTTTCGTTCTTTATGATTCTTCTTTTCACTCAATAATAATATTATTGGACCAAATGCTCTCTTGTCAAAATTTACAATTTTCATTAAATTTTCGACACTACCAAATATATATTTGAAAACTGCTATCAGGTCATATACCTCAACACCTAACGGATGCTTCAAAGACTTGAAAAAATTATCACCATCAATTATTACCACTGTCGACTTTTTCTCTTTTTGACTCCTCTTATTTCGATTTGACATTAAATCACTCCTATTCTGCTGTAAAAGAACAAGGACCTTCTTCCTTGTTTTTATCTTATTTGATTTTGTATTTTTGTTTCAATCCGTATTTATAAAATAGCATAATTATAAATATAATCAAGAGTTGTTTTTGAGATAATGTAAAATTCGCAAAACTAATTATAAAATTCTATCACCACATCAAAAGGACTAATACTTTATCTTTTTCATTAATCAATGTTTAAGTAGAATATTTTTTATCCAACCTTGACAAATACTAATTTTGTATTAGAATCAAACAAGTACTAGTGCTGAACAGTCAGCACATGTATAAAATTAGCCGAGGTAAATAGAATGAACAACAAACAACAGAATGAATTAGACGAAGAGAAAATAAAGAAAGATCTATGTGAAATGGGAATGATGACAATGAAAATAGTTTTGGACGCTATCAAAAATGTCATCTCAAGACCAACGGGTCATAAACATTTCCCACTAGCCTAGGAATTCTCTATAGTCTAATGAATTCCAACGGAGTTCGACTTCATTTTTTTGAAGTCGGCTCCCACTTTTTTTAACAACAAATTATTGTTGTTTTTATTTTACTCAAACTTACTTTTGATATTTATAAAAAAGGTTGTTATTAAAAACAAAAACCGCTATTACATTTTTTTTAACAATTAGTAAAGAAAACAATCAACATATATCTACTGAAAAATCATAATAACCTCATAAACATTGCTCTATCATTAATAATAAGCTAATATTAGAAAGTAATATTAATGTAAATAATCTATGAAAAAAATACTGTTTTTTACTATAATAAGTATTGTGCTAATCAGTAGTCTATTCAAAGTAAACAATAATAACATAGCCCTTGCCCAAGAAAATAATTCCGAGAAAGTTAAAGTTGTTTATTTTTATACTATTGATTGTGTTAAGTGTCGAGAAATCAAACCATTTATCGCGAAGATAAAAGAAAAATATGGCGACAAAATTGATTTTCTTGAACATAACGTCAAAGGAGAAGAACAATGTCGACAACTATTTTATAACTTTGTGCAAGAATATAATGTTCCAGATGACAAAGCTGGAACGCCTCTTGTTTTTATGGGAAATGATTATCTAGTAGGCCCCGATGATATAAGTAATCAGCTAGAAGAAAAAATCAACAAAAGCATAAACAACGACGCAAACTTGCGCTTTGACTACCGTAAATTTCTCGATGCCTGGCCTAATGTCAGAATAATTGATTTTACAGGAGGCAGTGGCTCTGATATTTGCAGTATTGAAGGAGAAATATGCAAAATTGAAAATGAAGCAAATAACCGGAAAAAAATAACATTGACTCTCATCGCTACAACCGCTGTTATTGATTCAATTAATCCTTGTGCCATTGCTGTTTTGATTTTTCTTATTACAATCTTGATTTCCCTCAAAACATCCCGTAAAAAAATGCTGAAAGTCGGAATGATTTATATCGGAGCAGTTTTTACAACATACTATTTTGCAGGGCTGGGACTTATGAAAATTATCACCCGTTTCGATATTACTACTCAAATCGGATTACTCGCCGGAATTATTGTTCTCTTAGCTGGTTTTCTGGAGATTAAAGAGGGTCTCTATCCGAACGGAAAACAACTTCTTATTATACCAAAAAAGACAAAACCAATATTCATAAAATTTCTCAAAAAAGGGACTATTCCCTCAGTAGTAGTGGCTGGGATTTTGGTTTCAGCTTTTGAGCTTCCTTGTACAGGTCAAGTCTATCTGGCAATTTTAAGCATACTCTCTCAAGAAAGTATGCGTGCACAAGGTTACTTATATTTATTCGTTTATAATATTATCTTCGTTCTACCCCTTATCATTATTTTATTTATCGCCGCCTGGGGATTTGATATTAACAGAATGGAAAATATGCGCCTCCAAACAAGAAAGATTGTTAAAATCTTAATAGGCCTGATTATGATTATATTTGGATTATTCCTTCTTTATCAAGACCGTATTTTAGATATGTTTGAAAAATAAAAAAAGTTAGCTGAAGTTAGCTAACAAAATCAATATATATATATAAACAAACTGTCATTATAAAACAAGATAATAGAATCCCGAGACTACTACAATATTCCATTTAACACAAAATGAAACTTCTCATGAAATTTTATCGTTTCATTCCATTTCGTTTCGTTTCGCTACACTCCAGAACAACCGCTAAACTATTCCTCGCAATGCAGCTTTAATCCCCTGTCTTCTGCTTCTTGTGCTGTATTGAAAAATATCATATTCTCTTCCTTAATCCTCTTGACATAAACACAGTCTGCTTTATGATAGAGAGTACTGTTCTTGCTCGCAACAAAGGCGCCAATTACTTGTTTCGAACTAGAAATCGCCTGCTCTGCAAAATTACTCCCTTCAATTTGAGAATTGATAATCATTTCAGATTTTGTAGATATAAAGTCAGTACAACTCTCATCGGGATTTTCGATAAATATTTCCTGCTTATCAATTTGCTCCTGAGAATATGAATAGCCTGAAAAAAATCCGGCAACAAGAATCAAGATAAATCCAAATAATAAAACAATCTTTTCGCTATGAGTTTTGAAAATATTCATAGTTATTTAAAAACAATTAAATCAGCTTTATCTACATTATAGACTAACAAACGAAATTATGAAATATGTATTCCACTTAGGTCGAATTTCCGCATTGTCAGTTGCAGAGCTGCAAACTATGCTAAAAAAATTCAAAATAAATTATAGCGTCAAATTTCTCTCAAAACAACTACTCACACTAGACATTGAAGATGAAGTGAAATTCAGAGATTTCCTCGTTCAAATCGGAGGAATAAAAAAAATATCTGAAGTCATTGATACTTATCCAAATCAAGAAATAGCCTTTGAAAAAATTATTTCTATTATGGAAGAAATGCCAGGCAAAAAAACCATTGGCTATAGTTTATATTCCACAGAAGAAAACGAGGACAGAAAAGCAAAAAAAATATTTGAAGAAATTCGAAAAAGATTTATAGATATCAAAAAATCTCAGATTGGCAAATCAAATGTCAGATTAATTTTTCCAGACAACGAAACAATGGAACTTAATAGTGCCTCAATTTATAAAAATAAATTAACAATCCGCGGAATTGAATTGAATATAATGACATCAGGTGAAAAATTTGTCCTTTCAAAAACAATTACTGTGCAAAATATAGAAAGCTATTCTGAACGCGATTATAGTAGACCAAAAAGAGATTCTCATATTGGAATGATTCCCCCAAAACTTGCTCAAATTATGGTTAATCTAGCGAATATTGAAAAGGGAAAGACTATTCTTGATCCATTCTGTGGAATTGGTACAATTTTACAGGAAGCTCTTTTAAACGATTATAAAGTTGTCGGAAGTGATGCCAATGAAAATCAAGTTGAAAATTCAGAAGAAAATCTTAAATGGCTTTCACAAAAATATATACTTGATTACCCTGACTTTAAAATTTTTCAATCTGATATCAAAAATATAACGAGAAAAATTAATCCAAATTCAATTGATGCAATTGTGACTGAATCAACTTTGGGACCAGTTTATAAAAAACTTCCTACTATGAAAGAAATGAAGAAGAATTTTGAGGAACTCGAAAAAACATATCTCCGCTTTTTTCAAACAGCCAAGACTGTCCTACGGAGCAATGCAAATCTAGTTGTTACACTTCCTGCATATAAGATTAAACCAACACAATATATGTTTACACCTTTTATTGACAAACTAGAAAAAATAGGCTATTCTGTAACTTGTCCACTAGATGAAGGACTTATTACAAAACACACGAAGATTACTTCTCGAAATTCAATAATTTATGATCGCCCAGATCAAATTGTCGCGAGAGAAGTTATAATCTTTAGAAATAAATAACTAATAACAAAGCAATGGCACATAAGAAAGCTGGTGGTACATCGTCCAACTTAAATGACAGTAAACCAAAATATCTTGGAGTTAAAATTTTTGGTAATCAAGCAGCAAAAGCTGGCAGTATTATTGTTCGACAAAGAGGAAATAAATTTAGACTCGGCAAAGGCGTAATGCAAGGAAAAGATCACACAATTTTTGCTGTGGTTGCAGGTTTTGTAAAATTCACCGAAAAACAAATCACCAAATTTAACGGCAACAAGAAAAAGGTGAAATTCATCAGTATTGAAGAAAATCAAGTTCCGCAGAATCAACCAAAGAAAATTGCTGTAAAATAAATATCGCGATAAATTATTTTTATTAAAAAAACAGGATGATTTCCTGTTTTTTTGTTTTGCTATTATAATATCTTCCAACTACACATCATATTTAGCAGCCAATTCATCATTTTTATCCTGTAATTGTCCTTGTTCTTCTAAAGCAGAATTAATTTTACTTCTAGTGCTCTCCAACTTTCCCTTAAGTTTTTCATCGCTGTTTATGATATCTTTATATTTTTCAGTAGAACTTTCCAATAAACTCATTGCCCCTTTAAGAGATGACATCTTCCCAGAAGGAGTTTCTTCACTTTTTTTAAGAAAATCTAAAGATTTATTTGCATTATTAACTACAAAATCAACAACTTTTTTTGCATCAGATTTCTTTTCTTCTTCTGTTTTTGATTCCTCAATATTTGCTCTAGCAATATCAAATTCTTTTTTCAAATCTTGAATCATTTCTTTAACCCCTTCGTCTTTCAAAATATCATCTGGTATAAAATTATCATTCCTTCCCTTCAAAGCTTCTTTTTCTCTATCTAAATCATCTATTTTTTCATAAGAATTTCTATCTGAGTTTATAATTTCTTCTATTCCTTTCATAATATCATCATAAGTATCTTGATAATATTCAACAGGAGATTTATCTTCTACTTCCCATTCTACAGACGGCTTTTCTGATTCGTTCTTTTTAGTTTTTATTTTAAGGTCCAATGATTCTTCAACTTGACTTTCCCTTAAGCGAGTTAACTCAGCTTCCTGATTTCTTCTAATTTCTCCATTTACTTTATTCTCAACACCAACAAACCAATCAGATAATTTTTTATTACCAGAACCTTCCATTTTAGTTCTAACAGTTCCTAATTTAGTAGACAAGTTATGTAAACTATTATTTTTCTCACTAGCAGTAATTTCAGATTGTCCTATTTCAGATGCTTCAAGAGCAATATCAGATAATTCTATATATACTGCTTCATTTTTCATCACCATACCTTTTGCAATCTCTAACATCTGTCCGACAGCTTTGGTTATAGTTTTAAGTTCCTTGTTATTGAGAATAGCTTGATTATTTTCTTTACTAAATAAAGCTAAATCTAACAAAATGCTGTCTATTTTTTCAATAGCAGCTTCTGTGTCTTCCATGTTTATAGCCTCTATACCAATATTAAATTCATTTAAACAATCAAAAAGTTTCCCGTCTTTTCTTTCTTTAACTTTAGGTTCTACTGGTAATTCTTCCGTTTCTACCACTGGATCTTCAATGTTTTTCTCTACTCTAAAACTTTTCGCTAAATCCTTTGGGTTTGGAATATCTTTTAATTTTTCGTCATACTCTCCTTGAGTTTCTTTTCTCACTTCTTCCTCTTTTTCCATTGCTTCAATTTTATCATCAAAATTCGGAATATTTTTTAAATCCTCTTCGTATTTTTCCTTCGCCTCTTTTGCTTCTTCTGTTGTTTCTTTGGTAGCTTTTTTCATTTCTTCTGCTTCTTCTGCTAAACCATCTCTTTCTATACTATTAATTTCAGTATCTCCAGTATGCTCAACTTCCAACATTGTTTCTTTCACTCCCGTATCCAGACCTTTTACAATTTCTTCAAAACCTTCAGGAATTTCTGCTATTGGATCTATTTGTTCTTTTCTTTCATTTGATAATGTTGTTTCTTCGTCAGCCATAATTTTAAATTAAAAATTAAATTAATCTACAAACATATAAACAAGACTTCAAAAATTAAAATTTTTAAAATTATATTATTTTAAAAAGATAAACACTATTTTAGTCTTTACCTTTAAAAACCTCATCAAGTTTTCTCCTTTGCTCGTCAAGTTTTCTTTTATTTATTCTGTCCATAATTCCAACAAATACATCGCTCTGTCTCTTCAGCAAAATATTTATTTTTCCCTTAAATCTCGCAAAAGCGCTTTTTGCCAGTTTTATTTTTTCCTCTTCAGTAAGATTTTTATTGTTTTGATTCATTTTTAAATTCTTAATATCTTACGAACTAAAGTTTGAATTCTAATTTTTACATAAATAATCAAAATCATGCTTATAACTCCAGAATTGCCACATCGACATTTCTCTCACTTCATTCGTTTGGCCTCTTCACAATGACAACTAAAAAACATTATGTAAAATTCTACTCACTACTTCTTTATCCCCGCCTTTATAAATTCCCTAAACAGCGGATGTGGATTTAATGGTCGAGATTTAAATTCAGGATGAAATTGAGTTGCAACAAAAAACGGATGTTTGCTTTTTGGAAGTTCAATAATTTCCATTAGTCTCCCGTCTGGAGAAGTACCAGAAAAAACCAAGCCCTTTCCTTTCAAGATTTCAACATAATCAGGATTAACTTCCCATCTGTGTCTATGTCGTTCTGAAATTGTATCAGATTTATATGCATTTCTGGCAATTGTACCTTTTTTCAAATTTGCTGGATATGCTCCAAGTCTCATCGTTGCTCCAAAGTTTCTCTCCTTTAATTTCTGTTTTTGCTCTGGCATAATATCAATTACTGGATATTTTGTCTTTTTGTCTATTTCAGTAGTATTCGCCTTTTCTAGTCCGCAAACATTTCTCGCAAATTCAATGCAAGCAATTTGCATACCATAACAAAGTCCCAAAAATGGAATTTTGTTTTTTCGAATATATTCGATTGCCCTAATTTTTCCTTCAATTCCCCTACTGCCAAATCCTCCCGGAACTATCACTCCGTCCAATTTCTTTAATTCTCTCAATTTTTCTGGATTCTTTTCATATTCCTCAGAATCAATCCACTCAATCACTGGTTTTCGATTATTTGCCCAAGCAGCATGTTTTATTGATTCAATTACAGAAATATATGAGTCTGAAAGAACAAAGTCTCCCGTTGAAAAATATTTTCCAACAATACCAATTTTAATTGGATTATCAAGTTTTTTTATTTTTGAAGCCAAACTTCTCCATTCTTTTAAATCCTTTTGTTTAACCCTCATCCCAAACTTAGAAAGTATTTTTTGCGCTAAATTCTCATTATCAAAATTAACAGGAACATCATAAATCGAATCAACATCAGGTACTGAAATCACGCAATCTTTTTCAACATTACAGAATAAAGATATTTTTTCTTTTCTAGTATTATCAAGAGAAACATCACTTCGACAAAGAATGAAGTCTGGCTGAACTCCAGTGGCATTCAAAGAACGTGTAGCATGCTGTGTTGGCTTAGTTTTCATTTCTCCAATCTTGTTCGGAATTGGCAAATAACTTACCAAAAAGAAAAGAACATCTTTCGGTTTTTGAAGTCTAAGCATTCTGGCAGCTTCGATAAATAATATATTTTGATATTCCCCAACCGTTCCTCCAATTTCAATTAAAACAAAATCTGCTTTTGTCTCTTTTGCAGACCTTTTTATTCTTCTAATTACCTCAAGAGGAATGTCAGGAACAACCTCAACGTCCTCTCCATTATATTCCAAATTTCTTTCTTTTTGAATTACATGTAAATAAACTCTTCCAGTTGTTATATAATTTATATCATAAATATTGACATCTAAAAATCTTTCATAATTTCCAATGTCTTGGTCTGTTTCTGTACCATCTTCTGTCACAAAAACTTCTCCGTGCTCAGTTGGTCTTATGGTTCCCGCATCAATATTTATATACGGATCAATTTTCATTGCAGTTACTGAATATCCCTTGCTCTGCAAAACCTTTCCAATCGCAGCTGTTGCAATTCCTTTTCCGACACCCGACATTACTCCTCCTGCGACAAAAATGTACTTTGTTTTTTCTTGAGACATAGTGTTAATGTTTAGATATTATTTTTTTAATTTTCTATAAATTTGAAGGTTGAAAGAATTTTTTCTATCTCACCATCACTTTTTTTGTAATAAACTGCTTGGAATAAATATAAAACTTCGTCTTTTTCAAAATAGTATGTATTTGCACCCATTGATTGCGTACTTAACAACCCAGTATTCCCAAAAGTTTCTTGTCCTGCAATCATGGTTGTTTTGGTAAGCCCACTAAAAACTGTTTTAGAATCTTTATCAGTAAGATTTTTTCTCAAATTTATAACCAACCCACTATCGCCTTCATTATAATCTTTTTTTGTGAGAATTAGTCCTTCTTTATCGCTTTCGCTTGCCAAATACCACCCTTCTGGATATTTCACCTCAAACCCAAATTCCTCATTCCGATAAATCTGCCAGTTGAAAGTGTCAGATTGATCAATTATTTTATTGCGATCTTCAAGTTTTTTTATTACTTTTATTATCCGATAATTTTTTAATTCTTCTTCAGATAGACCTACGACTGTGCGGATATTTAGCAATCTTATTTGTTCTTCCTCAGAAACTTGTTTATTCACCCAATCTTGCAAAATGTTCAGAATGGCTTTTTCCTTTTCGCCCGCAATAGAAATTTCTTGCGCGTTTGCGTCAGTAGGATAGATTGTTTTGAAATAAATATGATACGGCTCAGTTTCTTCTCCTATTTTGGTTTCTTGCATTCTGCCGTCAAGACAGAAAGAAAAATCCTTATTATTGGCATCTTTAGCAATTATACCTGTAGTGCCACCATCTTCATAAAAAGCAACCTCTTTAATCTCAAGCGGATATAAAATTCCCAAAATTTCAGCTGATTGCAAAAGTTTAATTTTATATTCATACTCAACAATCTCGCATTTATTATTTTCACATTTGCAAGAAAAAGGAGCGACTTCGCATTTTATAGCGCTTGCGCCAACTTGCCCTTCCCCCGATCTAAGACAACCCATGCTATAAGTGCAGCTGGGGTAACAATCTCTATCAATCTCACAACTTCTATCACAAAATTCAGGATGTTCCTCTGAACACTTATAAATAGAATTCCAGCTTTGATTATTGGAAATTTTATAATACTCCCCAATAATATATACTCCTCCAATAATAATCGTCCCCATCCCCACTAAAATAATCACCGCTAAAAGTGTTTTGACTATTATAATTGATAAAGATTCTTTTTTCATTTTTTTGTTTTTGAAATAAGCAAGAGGAATAAATTTTACTTTAGTACTTTTTATTATTTCTCCCACAAAATAATCTTTAGCTAAAATTATTCCACCTTTGTTTTAATTTATAAATAAAAAAATTGCCGACAATTATTTTAGAGACATATTTAATTTTAATCGGATAAACATCTCTCTCTTTTTCAATCACAAAATCAACTCCCACTTTGTTTTTAGTACACCAATATTTTAAATTATATGTTAAATTCAGACCATCCAGTATCAACATTTATACATGAATCAATTTAAATAGCTGTAGTAGTATAACCATTACCTTACAAAACCTTTCCAACACCAGACATTACCCCACCTGCAACGAAAATATATTTTGTTTGTGATATAATGAATTTTTTTATTTTATATAAAGATAAATAAAAGGGGCTGAAAGCCCTTTTTATTATTCGCTAATTACTATTAATTTTATCTTGGCTTCAAGTCCATGAGTGAAATCAATTATGACTTCATATTCACCTAACTCCTTGATAGGTTCTTTCAGAATCACCTTACTTTTATCTAGATTAAATCCTTGAGAAATCAATTCTTCTGAAATTTCTTCAGCCTTTACAGCTGCATAAAGCTTTCCCTTCTCATCTGCCTTGTTTTTCAGAGTTATAGAAGTACCTTCTATTTCGCTAGCAATCTCTTCAGCAACCTTCAAATCTTCTTCAGCCTTTTTACTTCTCTTGGTTTTTTCTTCCTCTGATTTTACTATCAATATCTTTGTCGCAACCTCAGCATAACCCCCTGGAATTAAAAAGTTTCTCGCATAACCATCAGAAATCTCTTTAACATCCCCCATATTCCCTAAATTTTGCACATCTTTTTTGAGTATTACTTTCATACTTTATGTCTTACTAATTTAATTATTATTTAAATACAAATAGGTTTATCTTTAAAGACTTCGACCACTGGTTAGTCTACAATAAAAATCTAAATTTATCAAGCTTATTGAAAATTGACGGTCAAAACACAAAATTATGACCAAAACTATTTATTATTTTTATTATAGCACTCTCATATCTTTTTTCAAGACCCTATAGTTGTTCAACGCATTTTTGAGATTATTTTTAATTTACACCATATCTAAGCCCAAGTCAAAAACCTCTATTAGAAAATAGGCGTATTGCATAATCCCATTTGTTAATTAAATAATTCAAGCGCTTTGTCCAATTGAGGATCCCTTCCGTTCATATAATCATCGAAACTCAATTCCACTTCAATATCAGGATTAATACCACTTTTATTTATATCAACTCCGTTTGGAGTTAACCACTTTGCAATAGTAACTTTTATAGCAGATCCATCTTGCAACTCTTCAATTTCTTGTACTAAGCCTTTCCCAAAAGTTGTCTCTCCTACTAATTTCGCAATCCCATTCTCTTGTAAAGCTCCCGCAAAAATTTCTGATGCACTTGCACTACCTTTGTTAATCAAAATTACAATCGAAATACCTGTAAATTTTTTGCCTCCAGAAGCCCTATGTTCTTTTTTCTCATCCCCAAAATCTTCAATAAAAATGACTTCACCTTTATCTAAAAATCTGCTGGCCATACTATTCAAAGTGCTAACATATCCTCCTGGATTATTTCTTAAATCAATAATCATTCCTCTTGGTTCTTTGATAATTATATCATTAATACTGTTATCAAACTCTTGTATTGTATCACCTCGGAACTGGCTAACCTCAATATATGCAATATTATTACTAATAATTTTCCATTCAACAGTGCTTGTTTCAATTGTATCTCTTATAATTTCGATTTCTGCTAAATTATCCAAATCATCCAAATCATCTCTACTAACCAATAAAACCACTTTAGTTCCCTTTTCTCCTCGAATAAGTTTTACCGCTTCATCTATATCTATTCCGATAGCATCTATTTCATCTATCTTCAAAATTTTATCTCCTGCAAGAAGTCCCGCTTTTTCTGCTGGACTATCCTTTAAAGGCGCTATAATTGTTAGAAATTTATCTCGAATCCCTATTTCTGCCCCGATACCCTCAAATTTCCCTTCCATATCATGATCAAACTCTTCCTTGTCAGAAGGAGAAAGAAAAACAGTATAAGGGTCTTGCAGAGAGTCCACCATTCCCGATGTTGCACCATAAACCATCTTCTCATAATCCAAAGGTCCAAGTGCATATTTATCTTCTATGATTCCCCAAGTTTCCCAAAAAACACTAAAATCAACTTCGTCATTAGAATAAATAACTTTGTTATTATTGTTGTTGTCATCAAGAAAAGAGTTAACAGTAAATCCCATACTAAAACTCGTTACGATAAGTAACGATATAAAAAAGATTTTTTTAAACGATTTTTCATTCATAAAAAATTTATTGAAAAATTAAATTTTGCTCTGTGTAATATTTAACTCTATAACCCTAGACTAGTTATCCAAGTTAAAATTTAAAAAAAATATTAATTAAATATATCTCTACAAATATTATTTATTGCATCAAAATTTTCTCCCTCTGGCAAAAGAATATACGACCCCTTCAAATCTCTAGATGCATACAAGAGACCTTCCTTACTAGTATCAAAAACCATTCTCTTGGTATTTGAAGTATCCATCTTATTGATAACACTAATCAATTCCTGTAACTCCCACAATTCAGCATCTATTTTTACGTGATTTCCAAGAGAGTTTAAAATTGAGACTACTTTCACAGGATTTGAAATTACACCCAATCTCAAAGCCTTTTCTTTCACTCCTATCAGAAGTTGTTGTTGCCGCTTTGATCTATCAAAATCACTGCTGCTGAATCTCGCTCTTGCAAAAAGCAATGCAGTATCTCCATCGATATTCTGGGTTCCCGCAGGAAGGTCAATGATTCCTTCCTCAAACTGATTAGTTTCCATAAATGGCGCCGAAAGAGTAATTGTAACTCCACCCAAAGTATCAACTATTTCCTTGAATGCCTTAAAATCAACGCTTGTGGCATAATGAATATCTAAACCAGTTACCTGAGCAACCGCCTCTTTGCTATATTTTAAACCTCTTTGCCAATTTTCATCGATTACACCAGTAGAATATACTTCATTGATTTTATTTTCATAATCACGATGAGGTATATCAATATATAAATCCCGAGGAATTGAAATTAAAGCTAATTCTCCAGTTTGAGGTTTAATGCTCACAACAATTATTGTATCCGTCAAAAGACCTCCATTTGGGTCTCCAACCCCTCTAATTCCAAGCAATAAAATATTCAATCGCTCAAGCTCATTATTTTTCAATTTTTCAATTATAGAAGTTTCATCTTCAGTCGGTAAAATCTGAAAAAAATTGTCTCCGAAAGGCAACATCATTATCAAACTTTTTACAACCGAATTTTTCCCTCCAGTCATTTTATCAAAATTAGAATTTGCTTCATAGATCATATAACCACTTGAAATCAAAATAATGAAAATGAAAATATAAATTCCGTATGTCATTTTTCTGGAAAATTTTCTTTTTGATTTTTTCTTTTTTAAAGAATCCAAGCTAGATGGCCAATCTTTCTGATTAACTATTTCATCAACATCAAATTTCTTTTCTGGAGGATAATACATCATAATAAATAATAATTAAATATCAAACTAAAAAATAGAAGAAAAACTCCATGTAACCATTCTTACATTTTTTTAACATTATGTAAACAGTCTGGACCGAAGGGTGAATTCAAACCCCGAAGCCTC
>JAGLID010000057.1 GCA_023143145.1 Minisyncoccota bacterium
TGTTTATGTTTAGGATTTTCACATGTAACATATAGTCTTCTCTTGCGTCTTACTATTTTACATTTATCACAAAATTTCTTTATCGAAGCTCTAACTTTCATTTTTTTTAATTATTGATAATTATTTTCTTCTGACAATTCTACCTTTGGTTAAATCATAAGGACTCATTTCAACAATCACTTGATCACCTGGTAATATTTTTATATAATTCATTCTCATCTTACCAGAAATATGGGCCAATAATAAATGGCCTTCGTCGATTTGAACTTTAAATTTTGTTCCAGGTAATGTTTCCGTAACGACTCCTTCTACCTGTACAATCTCTTTCATAATTTAGATCTACAGAATTAACGCAAAAAATTTATAAACAAAATAATAGATAGAGCCATTACTGGTCTATTTTTATTAATTCCCTAAATTATTTGCTAACTTAAGTTATTAATCAATTACTTTGCTAGTTTACTACATAGAATTATTTATGTCAATAGTAATATTTATTTTATCATAAGAAGAAGGAATTTTTTTAATCCATTTCGGCTCAAGGCTTACACTTGTCGACTTTATTCCGCTTATATTATTGAAATATGTGGTTAATTCTTTCTCGTTTTTATTCGCTATTTCCTCCTTAAGTCTATCAATATTTATTTCTGTAACTAGATATTGTTTGACACTGACAGGGATAATAATTTCACCATCATCACTAGCTAAAATATCTCCTACTTCAAAACTCCTACTATTTTCCAAAACCATCTTATTCTTTTCTAGTTTTTCAGCTACTTTTTTATCAATCAGCTCGTTCAAATCATTTTTTAATATAGTTGGAACACTAGATTGCATTGAAACTATAATTTCAAAATTGTCAGTAACTTCTCCAACCACTACATCCGTATTGACGTTAATTTCTCCTATTTTTTTCAAATCACTGAGGTCAGTAACCTCATCAGATATTTTATTTGCAATATCTTGTTCATTTTTTGTTTTGACTAATTTTTCAAGTTTATCTTTAGCTGTTATATAATCACTTTCTGAAAAGTAAGTTACCTCTGTATTTACTCCACCAGTCATTGCTTTCGTTGATCTTGCGTAGATTGAATTATACTTCGCACTACCCTGTAAAGCTGGCAACGTAAAAGAAGTCGATTCTATGTTATATTCCTCGCCGGGCTCATCTGCATATATTTTAACCATTATTTGACCTGGTATATCGACTCCTTCCACTCTTGTAAATCCTGGAATAATAACAGACTCTCTAATTCTAAATAGTTTACCGTCTTTTGATAAAAATCTTGTGGTAGCACGAAGCGCCTGTGATTTAAAATCATATTCGTTATAAACAGTAATTTCTCCGCTCGCCTCTTCTGCTATATGTTTTTTTCCCGTTGTTGGATAAGTATTGCTTTCTTCACTATCAATTTTAATAATATTCAGAGGTATCTTATTATTGCTAGCATCAATCTTTTCAAAACCTTCACCAGCTGTAAATTCAAAATTATAAGATGCTGTTTCCTTTTTTAGAACTATGCTAATTTCTGCCTTTTGATACATAAAAAAAGCAGCAATTGACATAGTAATAATAATCATCAAAATAAATAAAACGAGTAATTTTGAATTAAGAGCGGAAACAATGATTGTTTTCTTTCGTTTTTGATTGTTTTTTGTGACATTACCAAAACCATTCGATTTAGTATTATTAAGAGATTTTGTAAATCTTTCACCTACTTTATGGTGATTAATTTCTTTTTCAAAATTATCATGTTCGTTTCCAATGCTATCCCTTGGTGTTTGAACTTTCTTCACAATATCAAATACCTTTACTTTGTTTCCCTGATTTTCTTTGTGAAAATTATCACTTTGATTATTTTCCTTTTCAATAACCTCATCAATATTCTTTTTTAAAACCAAGGTTTTATTACCGTTTTTTACTACAGAACTAACAAAATGAGTTTCTTCCTTACCTGTCAATTCATTTTGACTAGCATCTAATTTATCTATTTTTGATATTGAAATATTTTTATTGATTTCCTCCGCCCTTCTTTTCAATATCTTCAGATTTATAATACTCTTTAAAACAAGTGCTCCTTGAGGAATAACCAGGACTACTTCCTTGCCAACGCACTCATTGATCTTATTTATAATTGAAGGTATTTCTTCGTCTGTTTCTACAAATATTTTATTTTGGTTTTCGTCCTTCATAATTTTATTTTATTTAATAATAGCAGAATTTAATATTTCATTAAATTGATCTTTTTCAATTTGTTTATCAAGAATATAGCTTGCTAAACTCAAAGAATTTATGCATTGAAGATCCTTCAATTTGTTTGTTTTGTCTTTTATTTTCAAAATAGCGCGAGAATCAATAAAATCAATCTTCATTTCAGAAAAAGGAGCATCTCTATTGCCTAATAACTTAGATATTAAGTCTTTATCATTTTCAAAATTCCTGATTCCCTCCCCATAAAATAATATCTTAAAAGAAAATAAATTAATATGCGTAAAATCTTCTAAAGACAATTCAATGCCATCTAGCAAAACTTCATAACGACAACTAGACACTTCTTTGATTTTATCATTACTATATTTTTTATTAAAATTTTCAGTTTCCATTGTCTTTGAAACAGGATCTCTTAATAAACACTTATTGAAGGCCTTCCCTCCAATGTCAAAAGTCTTGACACCTTTGATAAGCCCTTCATGTATCATAGCTACACTAGTCATTTTTTCTCCAACATCAACGAGTATAATGTTAGATTTTGCAATATCTTTTATTCCTTTTGCGACTGAAACCGCATATGGCTGTGAAACAATTTCCAATAACTTCACATTCAGTTTCTCAGAAATATTTTTTATTAATCTATAATGAGAACGTAGCATAAATGAATTAAATATAGTAAATTCAATACTACTTCCCTTAAATCCTACAGGATTAATCACCTTGTAACCATCTATATTAATATTTATTATTGTAGAGTGAGTAATAAATATATTAGAATCTGAAACTTCATTATTTTCCACAATTTTCTTCACACTTTCGCATAAACCTCCTCGAATCTCAGAAATAATATTTTTCACCTCTCTTTCTCCTATCTTGTCTTTATTTGTTTTTCTTTTGTAATTTATATTAGTCGAAACTCCCCTCACGATATTTCCATTCAATCCAATTATAATTTTTCGAGGTTTTATCTTGGAAATTGCTACGGCATCGTCTATTGCCGAAGCACAAACAGAAACAATATTCTCGAAATTTTCTTCATTAACAATCAAGTCACTCTTATCTTTTCGTGAGCTTTTTCCAACTCCCAAGACAAAAGCTTTTTCATTTTTATTGTCTAATTGCACGACTAAAGCCTTCACGATTTCTGAACCAATATCAAGTGAAATAAAATATTCATCAAAGTTGTTTCCAAATAATTTCGAAGAAATCTTCATTATTTTTTATTTTTAAAATCTAATTTATTATAATGAATTTATCCATAATTGACAATAACAAATATATCACAAGAAAAAAACATTTTTCATCCAAAAAACCCGATAATAATAATAAAAAATAATAAGCAATCTGCAAATATTGCTTATTCTGAACAAAGCTATCTAATAATCTCAACACAATCTCGTAGTACCCTTGCTTGGAATGAACTATATTAAATTATCAACATCACTAATATTTTATATATTTTACAAAAGAAGACATCAACTAAATATCTTTTTTCATTCTATCAATCAAAACTTTGTGTGGACTTTCAAAAATATTGATTATAAACTTATCAAACATACTTTTTCTATATCGAAGTTCATCTGTACTCATACAAACATAATTAATTCCTTTGCCAACCTCTGCTTCAATGTTAGATAAAAAAGTTTTTAATCTAGCTCTATTAATATTTTCTCCAACAATCAAAATATCAACTTTGCCTTTATCAGAATTCAAAAAAATTCCTGAGATTAATACAAATCTTATTCTGCCCAATTTTATAACTTGTCCAGAAATTTTTTCAGACGAAGTCGGACTTGCTTTGAAGATTAATCTCTTTAATTCGTTATAAAAAATAAAATCTTTATTAACAGAATAATATACTTTGTTTAATTTTTTTCGCTGAACTAAAAATTTAATCTTTATAAAAATATTAATCTCTTTACGGGCAAGAGAAGCTTTTACTTTTGAATTACTTATAATCTCATTAAAAAGATATTCTTTCTCTGAATTATTCAAAAAAAGTCGCAGAAGTTTGACTTCAGCTTTTGAACGAAATAAGTTTTCTAGAATTTCAGACATATTAAGCTTAAAAATTTATCAGAATTAAACCTATTATTATATTATACAACTTTTGAATTATATGACAAGTGTTTTGAAAAAAACTTTTTTCTCTAATTTTTTAATTTTTATACCACATTTTGCGGAGACGATTTCAGCAATCTAAGACTTTTCCGAAAAACATAAAATGAGATAACAGCTGATGACATATCTGCAATTGAAAAAGTAAAACAGATTCCATTCAAACAAATATACCAAGTTACTATTATAAATTCTCATTCCACTCTCTCAAAAACGGAAGACTGGCTTCAAGTAACGGAAAACCTCTAATTGAAAGCTTTTCAATTTCTGCAATTGTAAAAGCCTT
>JAGLID010000058.1 GCA_023143145.1 Minisyncoccota bacterium
TTGGAAATGGATAATGTATACCTCTTAAACCCTTGATATTCTCCTTGGCAATAAATTTTCGATGACCGAAAATCTTATACCTGTCTATTGTGAATCCACCCTCTTCCATGGCTTCTCTGTGAAGCGCTTCTTCAACTGTCTCGCCTTTTTCAATATGACCACCCAAAAATTCCCAACCTCGATGATTCCTAGTTAAGACAATTTTGTCTTGATACATAGCAATACAAAATACCGCTGAACATAGTTCGCGAAGTGGCAAATCTTTTGAAAGATGAAATTCCCACGAAGTATTCTCAGAAAATTTTCCTGATATTATTTTATTATCACTTATAAATGGTTTGATTGTCATTTCCTTTCAAATTATTAATTTATCCGCCTTTTAAATTCTTTGATGATATTTTGATATCCTTCTCTCTCCACAATATCCCAAGCACTTTTATAAGTTGGTAGATTACTCAAAGATTTAATTTCCCTCTCAAGTCTCGTCTGTCCAAAATATTTCAAAAATATATGAGAATGCATAGCACAAACTGGAATATGAATTATTGTATTATGATTCTCACTTTTATATTTTCGATGAAAATAGTTCCATGTCTTTTTTGACTTCCTTGAATTATCATTTTGTGTAAATAATTGATGAACAAGCTCATGAGTCAAAACATCAACAAAATAATCCAAAGGTAGTTCTTTATAAACCATAATTGTCAGCGGATCAGAAAATGAAATACACCTTCCTACAACATAACAGACAGTTGATTTTTCCTGCCACCTTAAACCTGATACAACTTCAAATTCCTTTAAAATCGTTTTTTCGTCTTTACGCCACAAGTTCTCAACCTTTTTTATATAGCTGAGAATTTCTTTTTCTGATGGATAATTTTTATCTTTCCTATAAACTTCTCTCCAGTGCTGATTATATATCCATGAATATTTGAAAATTATTTTTGGTACCATAAGTATATTTTGTATATTATAGTTTGATTTTATCATCTTGCAACATTTGTCATTCTAAACTTGATTCAGAATCAAGATATTACCCATAAACCACCAAAGCATCCCGCCGACTCAATCCCTTCTCCATCAGAATCATAAGACAAATTTTTTCTAATTCTTTTGTTTTAATTTTCATGGTTGGGTTGGGTTAATTTTTATGTTTTTAATAAAATAGTCTCAAATCATAGGCGCCTCTTATTCTCTTTACCTCATCACAGCTAATACAATCAACATCTAAAACTAACAACACACTGAATCTCGCCCTCGTTAAAGCAACATAAAGCAGTGATTTCGTCTTCGGTCGAAAGTCTGAAATGCCGGTCTCTAAAAATTTCCTCAAATCTTTTTCTGGAAAAAATAAAATTACTCTATCGCAGGTTTGTCCTTTTGCTAGACCAATGTTCAACGCTTTTAAACCAAGCGTATCAGAGTTTTTATCAAATCTGAGAATTAGTAATTTATATTCATTATTTTTTTTATCTTTTTTATATTCAGCATAATATGCTAATACACTTTCCTTGTTTTTTTCTATTATAAAAATTCCTTGATGCTCATTTTCATTTTCCTTTCTTTTGGATAGTGTTTTTTCAACATCCGGAAATAATTTATCAGAAAAATTGCAAACTTCTTGACAGCATCTATGACTAATATTTTTATACTCTAATTTGCACAGACCCTCTTTTTCCCACTCCTCGAATCTGTTAATTATTCCACTACCTGTTTCACTTTTTTTCCCCTTGCTCGATGTATTGGTATTTAAAATCGACTGCCTATGATCCCCGACTAACAATATTTCAATTTTAGATTTCAAAAGCAGTTTGAAAAAATCCAGATCATACTTTCCCCCAATGTCTTGTATTTCGTCAACTATAATTAAATCGTAAATTTTTTCTAATCTTTCAATAATTTTACCGCTTGATTTTTTATTGGCTCCACAAATAAACTCAGTTAAATAATTTACATAAATATCATTATTTTTATTTAAATAATAAGACCTTATATTTTTAGGTATCGTATATGGCCTTTTTGATTTAAAATCAATACTATTTATCCGACCCTTTTCAGAATCGATTAAAGTACTTTGATAAGGTTTAACTCCATGTGAAAGTAAAAACCCGTACAGAGACATAATAGAAACGTTTTTTGGAATAAAATCAAAATCCTTATCTTCTAAAAATTTAGAAATTATTTCATCGACATTTTTATTTGTGTAAGTTGTAACTAAGATGCTTTTATCTGAATTACCTTTCACTTTTCCGACTATTCCAGTTGTTTTTCCTGAACCTGCTGACGAAACCAGTATTTTATTCTTAATTTTTGACATATTCAATTGCTGAATTAATATAACTAGGCACAGCGATTTTTATTTCTGATTCAAAAATTTTCAGAGCTACATCTGTTTTATTGGCCCCTGACATATATTCGACTAATTCATCCTTTGACAGATTCTCTTTCCCCAATATTTGTTTAATTAAAAGCTCATTATTTCCTGCATTAATTAAGCTCGGTTCTAATGTCATTGAATTAATTGCGTCTGCGTCTGTAAAAATTTTAATACTATCACTTTTATATTCAATTAAATTATCGATTCTATTATTATTCCTACCATCATTATCAGTAATTACAGCAATTTTGGAAGTCAAATGCTTTGCGATGTCCAGAAACCTTTTAAAAGACAATCCGTTGACTGTAATAATATCAATTGGATTAAAATCTTCAATTGGTAAATTATCATAAGTTTGCTGATAAATTTTTTGAACAATTAGACTATCGGAAGGCCCCTCGACTAGAATTGCCTTTCTAGATAAAGCCAATCTTAAAGTGTCATAGTCAGATAATTTTTGAAAATACTTTTGAGTATCTTGCGGTAAATCTTCATGAAGATATAAGGGTTTCTTTTGTTTGTGATTCAAAATAATTAATTTCGATAACCCGAGTTTATTTGTAATAAAATGACTGTGAGTCGTAATTATTAGCTGTTTATTTTCTGATTTATCTCTTATGTTATTTATTAAAGAATTTAACCTGGGAAATGAAAGATGGTTCTCTGGTTCATCGATTAAAACAATGTCCGAAATTTCTTCTCCCTTGTTTAAAGCTAGATTTATTTTTATTTTATTTTGTTTACCCTTTCCGATAAAAAATAATGGAATGTCATCAACATAACTAACAAGGTTTCTCAGCCAATTATTCCTAGAAGAAATATCCAAAGAAATATTCATACTTCCACTGTCTGTAATATCACAATTTTTAGTGAGTGCATTGTTTATTTTTTTTATATCAGGCTTACTTGAAAAAGCCTCTTTTAAATGTTTATATTCGATTGATAATTTTTTTTGTTCACCTATGTCCAAAGTTCTATGTATCATATTTTGAACAAAATAATCATTATCATTTTGTATATTAATAGTAGTTGTATCCACGAAAATAGGTTGATATTTTTTTTCATAAACAGTAATATTTTTCTTTGACGCTGAAAAATCTCTTCTTGATACTGTATAATATTCTGTCGGTATCGTTTTAATGATTTCTTTGTTCTCCTTAATGTAATCACTGTAAATATCTCGAAATTCATCATTTAATTTTATTTCAAGACAAATACCAATGTAGTCTCCCTCTACTAAGCTGTGCTCACCACCCGAAAGGTTAAAATCGGCATTAATCTCTGTGTCATAAAAATAAACCTCAATTAATATTTCTGGCGGTCTTGGTTTATTGTCATTTTTTATTTTTTTAATATATTCATCTGCTATTTCTTTGTTAAATAAATATGGAGAAATGTCATTTAAGAGAAAAGAATTACTTAGCTTTCCAGTTAAAACCAAGTTAATAGCTTCTAAAATTATTGACTTACCCGTTTCATTGTCTCCAACAAATATATTTAAATCTTCATTAAAATCTATTTCGAACTCCTTAAAGATTTTAAAGTTTTTTATAATTACTTTTTGGATTTTCATAAAAATTGACTTAAAAATTACCATCACATCAACCCATCTTTAAAAACTAAAATACGATTCGGATGTTCTTCAAATTCAATTAAACCTCCAACTCTTACACCAATAGCGACGAGAGGAGTCGATGGATCTCTCTTGACTGGGAATAAAAGTTGTATTTTATAGTTTCGTGTGTATAGAAAAGAAATTATATTGCTATCGCTCCAGAACACCTAAACTTTTGTCATCTCGAAATGAAGCACGATTGAGAGATCGCTTCAATAATAATTACAGAAATATATAATGTTAATTGCGACGAATAATATTGAAGCGATTTCTCACCCTACGGGATTCGAAATGACAAACAAGAGTAATTCCTCCGCTCCAATCGTAACAATGATGTTCTATTTCTATAATTCCATACTAACACCGAAAACCCCATTCGCAAAGTGTAAATAAAAAAAAGAAGTTGCAATTATTTCTTGCTACTTCCGTAATGGAAACCTTCCCATCTGAATAAATAACGATTCAATGTCATCAATTCCGACAGGTTCATTTTCTCCGTCATACACGTCCATTAAATTTGGTTCTTGTACCAAAGGACGAACTATTATCGTATTTTCAAAAGTATCGCCTCTGATTGTAACACTCATGGATATAACTTCTGCAATTCTTCCATCTTTTAGGGTTATCCAATCTCCTTTCTTGATGGTTTTAATTTCTGCAAATATGTCAATAGAAATCACAATAAAGACAGAATTCATTCCTTTTTGAACCTCTGCTATAAGATAACCATCTCTACTAGTTCTTCCATAGATATAATCCCCTCTCTCAATTCTCAGAGTTGACAATTGTACTAATTTATTATCAAAACCAGCAGTGAAAAGGGTTTCAAACACCTGTACTTGAACATCTTTCTCTTCTAATACTAGATGAGGACGCCCGGTTGACATTCTTTCAATAAATTTTTTTACATTTTCGACTATAACAATTCCTCCTATCAGTTAATTATTCTTTGAAATCAGGATGAAAGCAAAGAACTACCTTAAAACTAATATACACAACAAAAACAAAAAAGTCAACTCTGTATCCTCTGTTTTTCTTTGGACTAAGATAAAAAAAGGTTCAAGTCAAATACATTGAACCAGCACAAAGCGACATTACACAAATCCGATGAAATAATTTATCTTTCAAACTTCTTATTATATATTTCGATTTCGAAGATGAAAATAAAAACAATTATCTCATAATATCTATTTTGTATTCGCAAAATCCTCGCCAATATGTTTGAAGATATGATTGGCATATTTCGGATGTGAATTTCTTTCTCTTAATAGTCTTTCATATTCAGCTTTGACTTCCTCGCGTGCAAGAATTTCCAAGCTTTTCAATTCTGCAAAAATCAAGGGGTTTTCAACGGCCGCCCTGCCAATCATCACGCCTTTGCAATTCTTTAATTTTTCAACATCCTCTTTGGTTTTGATGTCACCATTGGCAATAATATTTTTTCCTGTTTTTACACATTCATAAAACACACTCCAATCTGCTTTATCAGCATAAGTTTCTTTGCCGTGTCTGGCATGCACAACGAAAAAATCAGCATCAACATTTTCAATTAAATTCAAAAATACTTTTCGGTCTTTTTCAAATTGATTCATTCCCAAACGCATCTTAATGTTCGCCCCATACCCAAAACTCTTAATCGTCTCGACCATCCTTTTGATTTTTGAAACTCTTTTCATCAAAGCACAACCCAAACCGGCTTTCACAACCTCAGGGTCAGGACAGCCGAGATTCAGATTAAATCCCTGGAAGCCTCGAGAAGGCCTGAAATCTTTCAAAAACTTTTCAAGTAATAGTTCTCGTTGTCCGATGATTTGAATCATACAAGGAGTATCATCAAAAAGCTTAATTTTGTTCATTGTGAAAGGATTCTTCTTGGCCAGTGCCTGAAAACTAACTTTCTCCGTAAAGGTCATATCTGCTCCATGACAAATTGTTCGAAAACACGAATCCGTCATATTCTCAATCGGTGCCAACATGTAATAAAATTTATCTTCCATATAATTTCGATTTATTTTTTTTAAAGTTCTTTATCAGATTAACATATAATAGAATCTGTAAATTTACAACAAATAATTATGTTACTTTTCTATTTTTCTAAACAGCTTTTTACTACTCAACATTTCATTTTGAAATTCCTCTTCTAGATGATGAATATCTTTTTCATAGACTTCTTTTACGGCTTCGCTTATTGTTCTTTTATCTTTGAACATTTTGCTCCACAAGTCTTGCAATTTTTTCAAACCATATTGCTTTTCTAGCCAAGAATAGACAAGTCTCTCGGCCTTCGTAAAATCATCCCATTTAGCGCCCGCTTCTTCCCACGAAAATATTTCATTGTCACTCTGCAAATTTGCTAAATATTCCCTTGCTTGTCGCTTGATATTTTCATCAAATTTTTCATCAAATTTTAAACTTGTTTTATCCTCTAAAAATGTACAGATCATTTCCTGCTCCCATTTATTTTTCGAATCCTCATTTCCAACTCCATTAAAAGGAGAATGCAAATGAGCAGATTCATGAGCCACGATAGAAAATATTCTACCTCGAATAATATTTTCAACTTCTTGATCTGTTAAAATATCATCACCTAAAATACCTCGATATTCCTTTATGTCAGCAGGAGAATATGCAAAGACACTATTCGTTTTCTGATCAAATGTTGCTGAACCGTCAGGAACATTCGGATAATTTTTTTGCATAAACTCTAAATATCGTTCTTTATTAGAAAATAAATATGCTTTGATTTTCTGTTCCTCAAAATTCGAGTCAACTCCCAATGTCTTATCAAGATAAATTTTTATATCATCAATTTTTTCAGCATCATCCTGTCTTAAATATGTTTCTATTCCACTATCACAATGCACAATAAAATATTCTGAAGTCAATACTTTTTCAATATTTTCTGTATTAACTCTGATATGTTCATTTAAATTGTTTCCACTTTCTATATCCATATTTTTAAAATCTTAATGTTCAATAATATATATTAATGCGATAATTCACATCTTATCTCCATTTTTTATTTAAAAATAATCAATAAATCTCTTTTTAATATCGGAAAACTTTTCTTTTTTGAGACTAAATCGAAAACCTGGTCGCTTGTTTAAATCTTCAATTAACCTCCAAAGTTTCTTTTCCAGGTGGAGAATAAATCAGAGAAAGTCGATCCTTCTCACCTAGAAACTTTCCATTGCTTTTGAAAAATTTGTTTAAATCTTTTTTCGGTCAAACTCCCACGACACTCAACTTCAATTTTTGCCATATATTTATATAATAATATTAGCTCAAAGTCTTATAAACCACTTTACATCCGTTATAATCCCATCTTAACATAAACTACAAGATAATTCTATAATCTCAAGAATCTAATAAAATAAAAACGACTCGCTCTTTGTGTCGTTTTTATCTCTTGCTATTTTTTTAGTATATCAATAAAAATATATACTATCTATTTTTTCTTAATTCCCTTGGCAATATTCTGAATTTTTTCTTCTGCTCTTTTCTTGAATTCGTTCACTTCTTTAAATTTATCCTCATCAATTCTTTTTCCTCCCTCGTTGGGAATTAATAAAACTAGAGCCACATAAAGAATCATACTAACTCCACTCACAGGTGCAAAAATTATAAATAGAATCCGAATAATATTGGAATCTATTTTAAAATATGATCCTAAGCCGCCACATACTCCAAATAAAATTCTATTCTTCCTCGAACGATAAAGTTTTTTCATTTTCTCTGACATAATTTTGTTATTTATTAATTAATTTATAACAATTTATAATTAAAATTGTCATTTACTACTTAAAAGATATTTTTTTATTACCAGTAACGACTTCTCCAATCAAAATAGCATCTTCAATATTATCATCAGTAATCAGCACAAGACCAATGCCATAATTGAATGTTCTCATCATTTCTAACTCTGGAATATTTCCTATTTTTTTTATTAGCTCAAAAATTGTCGGCACTTTCCATGAATTTAAATTTATCGAAGCTGAGCAATTTTCAGGTAAAATTCTGGGAATATTTTCAACTAAGCCGCCCCCCGTTATATGCGCCATACCTGCAATATTGTGATTACTCATCAATCGTTTTATCTCCTTGACATAAATCTTGGTTGGCTCCAATAATTCTTCTCCTAAAGTTCGACCAAGTTTAGGATAATTTGTACCAAGTATTTTCTTCGCTTCATCTATTTTTTTTAAATCAATACCAAAAGTTTTTCGCACTAAGCTGTATCCATTTGAATGAACTCCACTTGATGGCAAACCATAAATTTTCATGCCAACTTTGATTTTGTCGCCCGTAATCAAATCTTCTTTTGAATCAGCAAAGCCTACAGCAAAACCTGCTAAATCGTAGTCCTTCTCACTATACATATCTGGCATTTCAGCCATTTCGCCACCCATCAATGCAGATTCAGCCTGATGACAACCCTCAATGATACCATTCATAATTTTTTGAGTTCTTTGAGGTATTTGTTTGCCCATAGCGATATAATCCAAAAAGACTGCAGGAGTTAGACCTGCTACAGCTAAATCATTAACACACATCGCCACCAAATCTATGCCAACAGTATTGTGCTTATCTAAAACTATACTCAACACTAATTTTGTACCTACACCATCAGTTGCCAGTCCCATAACTCTTTTATCACTCAGTTCAACGATTCCACTGAATCCGCCTATGCCTGATAGAACTTTTCCGGGAAAATATTTCAAAGTTTTTTCGGCTTGGTCTTTAATCAAGTTGACAGCCTCATTTCCTGCATTTATATCTACACCACTTTTAGCATAGTCAAGCGACTGAGTCATAAATTTATATTAAAATTAATTATCTTTAACCCACTTGTAAGCATTTTGAAACATTGAAAGCCACGGAGATGCTTCTAGGTCCTTGCTTAATTCCTCTGGCATCCACGGCCATTGCCATTTCAAAAAAGCTCTTTCTGGATGAGGCATCATCGCTAAATGGCGACCATCAGGGGAACAAAGTGATGCAATTCCATTTACACTGCCATTCGGATTAAACGGATATTTTTCAGTATCCTCGCCATTATCATCAACATATACCAATGGATTTAATTTTTGCTTAATTACTTTACTATAAATTTCTGAATCTGGAAAATATAATCTTCCTTCTCCATGAGCAACCCAAACCCCAAGTGTAGAACCTTCCATTCCTTTAAGCATTATTGATGGACTTTCTTTGATACTCACACTTATCCAACGTGATTCAAACCTTTTTGATTCATTGACTATAAATCTTGGTTGCTTTTCCACATTTATATTTTTCCAAGGTAACCAACCAATCAAAGACATTAACTGACATCCGTTACATACTCCCAAAGAAAAAGTGTCTTTTCTGTCATAAAAAATATCAAAAGCTTCTTTTAGTTTCAGATTAAAATTAATGCCTCCAGCCCATCCTTTTGCTGAACCCAATGCATCTGCATAAGAAAATCCTCCCACAAATGCCAAGCCTCTGAATTTATCAAGTGTTATATTGCCATCGATTAAATCAGACATTTTGATATCCCAAGCTTCAAAACCTGCCAAATGGAACGCACTTGCCATTTCTCTATCACCGTTACTTCCTTCTTCTCTAATAATGGCAACTCTCGGTTTATTTTTTTCTGTTAGTGCAGTTTGCGATGTAATAGCGGACTTGAAAGTAACTTTATAAAGTGGATTCTTCTGTTGATAAATATTCTCTTTCTCATAATCTGCATTCCTCGAATTTGTCTGTAAGCGATTAAGCTGATAACTTGTCTCTTCCCAGGTTTGCCTGAGGTCAATCATTTTTTCGCTTAATATTTCTTTGTTATTATGAGAAATTATTATTGTCTTTTCTATCGCCGAATGGCCTAACTTAAATGTTAGTTCTTCTAAATTATATTTTTTAATTGTTGTCAAAAACTCATCTATATTTAATTTATCAATTTCCATGACATAGCCAAGTTCTTCGTTGAAGTAAAATGAGAGATCTTCCGTGTTTGCGTTACTGCTAATTTCCAAACCGCAATTTCCTGCAAAAGCCATTTCAAGTAAAGTTGTTGCCAAACCGCCATCCGAACGATCATGTCCCGAAAGCAATAAATCTTTCTCAATTAATTCTTGAATTGCCAGAAATAAATTCTTCAGTTCCCTGACATCATCTACATCTGGTGATTCATCGCCAATCTGAGATAATGTTTGAGCTAGTGCTGATCCTCCCAGTCTGTATTTCGCTTTACCTAAGTCTATCACCCAAATTTCGCTACTTCCAGGTTTCTTAATATCAGGTGTAATTGCTTTCTCCACATCAGGCATTGAAACATAAGCAGAAACAGCAAGTTCACCCGGTGATTTCACGATTTCCTTATCAACCTTATTTGCCATAGATAAGCTGTCTTTTCCTCCATCGATTGCAATGCCCAATTCAACCATTATATCTCGCATGGCAAGTGCCGCATCATAGATTCGAGCTCCCTCGCCAGGTAGCTTAGCGGGCCACATCCAATTTCCTGAACACTTGATATCTTCTAAGGCACTAATTTTTGCGGAAACAATATTCGTCATCGCTTCTCCCACAGACATTCTACTTCCTGCTTTTGGATTAACCAATATTTTGATTGGTTGCTCACCAATTGAAATTGCTGCTCCACTTTTGTCAAAATGAGTCTGCGCTATAATGGCTACATCTGACACAGGAAGCTGAAGTGGTCCGCAACATTGCTGCTGAGCAATCAGTCCAGTGACACTTCTGTCAACTTTTGTAACCAAAAATCTTTTTGAACAAACGGATAGTAATTTCAAAACATTATTCAACGCATTTTGAAAAGTGAGTTGCACAGGAATTTTAAGTGGACTAAGCTTCAAACTAACACGCTTATCATGAAATTCCTTTTGCGGCATTTCCCCAAGTATTTTTGCAAGTTCCAGATTAACTGGTGTTGAATCATCTTTATTATCATGAACTATAATTTTTCTATCCCCTGTTACCTCCCCCAATAATTCATAATCCGATTTCTCTCTATTACAAATTTCTGAAAATATTTCGAGTTTATCAGACTCAATTATAAGCGCATTTCGTTCCTGAGATTCATTTCCCCAAATTTCCAAAACAGACATTGTCTTATCTCCTACTTTAATATTTCGAATTTCCACTTTACCACCGATTGGCTCGATTAGTTCAGTGAGAACATTGCATGGACCACCAGCTCCTTGATCATGAATACTTATAATTGGATTATCTTCCCCCATTTCTACACAAGCCCTAATAACACGATTCATCTTTTGTTCAATTTCTGCATCTCCTCTTTGCACAGCATTAAAATCAAGTTCGACCTTATTTTCTCCTTGAATCATACTAGATGCCGAACCTCCACCCATACCAATGCGGTACACAGGTCCTCCGACTTGAATAATCAACATTCCAATTTTCGGACTGTCTTTTTTAATATGACCATCATCAATTTGTCCTATTCCGCCGGAAAACATAATCGGCTTAATCCATTCTTGCCTACTGCCGTCTGGTAACTTTAATCCAAATGATCGATTGAAACCCTGAATCAAAGGTTCCCCAAATTTATTTCCATAATCAGAAGCTCCATCGCTAGCTTGAATTTGAATTTTCAATGGACGAGCCTTGTTTTCTGGATATTTAAAGTCCATATTCTCTCCAGCAATTTGGTAACCAGGAATATTCAAATTTCCGACTTCATAACCAGCTGTTCCAGCCACTACCAAAGCGCCTTTGCCTGTGGCTTGTACATCTCTAATTCTTCCCCCTCCTCCTGTTGCAGCACCTGAAAAAGGAGAAACCCCGGTAGGAAAATTATGAGTTTCTGCTGTAAAAATGAAATGATATTTACATTTCTTATTCATAAAAGCAGAAGATTTTACGGTACTTTCTGGAACTATAGTATTAATATCATATCCTCTGATAGCACTTGAGTTATCCTTAAAAGCAATCAGACTATTGGAAATATTTTGCTTTAACGGATATTGTACTGCTTGAAACAAAGTCTCCTTCATTTCTTTTCCGTCAATTATAATTTTTCCGCGAAAAAACCAATGCCTGGAATGTTCACTATTTGCTTGTCCTAATTGAAAACATTCAACGCTAGTTGGATTCCTCTTAATATCATTCAAAAATAAATTATAATAAAACTCTTCATCCCAGCTATCCATTCCCAGTCCCATATCCTTGTTGATTTTTTTCAAAGCATCAATTCCATTTTCAATAATTTTTACTTCGTAAACAACATCTGTTTTTTTATTACTTTCAAAACTTTCTAGCGTTTTGTCATACTTAGTCTCTGTCATTCTGTCACAGTGCTGAGAAAGAAATTCATTCTCATTTTGATTTTCATCTAAGACATATCTCTCAGACTTTTCAATTCGAGTGATTTTTTTCAAACCGCAATTATGACAAACCGAAACAGCATTTGTTGAAAAGGAAGTGGCAAAGCTCAGATTTGGACCAATTTCAATCATTTTCTCAGACCTAAGTCCAGTATTTTTACTTATTTTTTTTTCCACAAACCCATCAGCAAGTAGTTTTGATAAAATTTCAATTTCACCTTGCTCCAAAGACTCATCTGACTCTACATTATAGCAAAGCTCATTTTTTGCATCTTTAAGACTATAAAATTGATACATAAATTTATAATTATTATAAATTATTTGAAATATACCTGAGTTTTTTGAGTGCTGGAGAATATTATTGTTATGCATTAAAAACAATAATTATTATTAATATTGATGAGTTCTTTATATTTAATTATCTTGTTTTTTCAACTTAATTATTTCTATTAATTCTTTTAAATTATTTATTAGATAGTTTTGAATTAATTATTAATTTATTCATCTTGTTTTTCAATCATAAATTGCCTTTTTTGATACAGTACAGGATTTTTTTGAGCTAGAATTTCTGAGGCTAAAAGAATTGCATTTGCTTCTGGCCACACTGTTGCCAAAGGAACCTTGGAAGGCATTCTAACGCTACTCCAAATGTCATCTGGACAAGAATCCATCGTCGCTGGAATGGCAATTACTGGCCACGACGTTCTAGCTGCCAAAATTGGACCCAGTCCATTGCTTCGGCCGACTTTGGCAACGATAACTCCTCCGTCAGGATATTTTCCTAATATTTCTTCAAGTTTATTCAAGCACATTTGCGTTGATTTATGTCCAGACATTGTAATCTTCTCAATTGCGACTCCTTCCGTATTTTCGAATATTCCTAAATCCGGAAAGTCATCGCCATCAGAACCCCTCCAAATCACAAGAGCTTGTCTGGAAATTCTGAGACTTCGAGCTAAACTAGCAACGAAGCCATAGTTTTTTTCAATTTCATTTATTTCCTCTCCCTGTCTGAAAGCTTCCTTACTAAGTTCCTTCCATTCTGGATCTTTTAATCTCCAGCTATCATTATCAATTACATCCGCTACCAATAAATTTCCTTTTTGATCAATTCCAAATTCTATTTTCAAATCTATAATTCTGTACCCTAACATATTCCAAGCTCCTTCTAATGTCAAAAAAACTTTTCTAAGCATTTCATCCATATTCTCAATCACTCCTTTTGAATTATTGGATAATATTTTATTTGCTTTAATTTTTCTCCCTAAATTTGAAGTCTCCTCCCATCCTGGTTTTTTTGAATGAAATAATTCCCACTCATTTTCCGAACAATTAGCAATAAATGGATCGTCTTCACCTTTTTTGAGATCTGAACCTTCTAATAAATTTTTACCAGCAGAATTTAATAATTTTCCTCCGGTAGTTTTTAGAAAATATTCTACAACTAATTTATGAAATCTGTGCGGATTATCTTCATTTATAAGTTCTGGATGTCTTTTTAAGAAACTGCCAACTGCGAATCTTCTTGCCACTACTTCAAGCGGAATCATGGTACAATTTGGCACAGAAAATTCAGTAGAAGATAATTGGTGATTATATGCCACTGGTATCCCAGCTTTTTTTAATAATTCAAAAACACAGCAAGTTATAGTAGTTGAATATTCAGCTTTAGCCTTAAATTGTTTAGTGAGTGATGGGTCGTCATAGGCAGTTATATCATCTTTGTTTTCAATTATCACATTTTCATCATCATTTTTTACGCTCCAAACAATTTTTGTTTTTCCTTCAATAAGTTTACTCTTTTTTTGATTATTCATATTCATTAACTTAGTTTATTTAAGATTAATTTTGCATGATGTATAATTTCCATAGACTTTTCTTTAGCGTCTCCGATATAATTTTCCGGGTTTTTCAATAATTCCATAATTTCGCTAGGAATGTTATCGATAATCGCCTTCAAACCTTCATCATCTTTAGACAAATCAACCAAAACTTCAATAAGTTGTCTTGAGTTCTTTTGTGCCTCAGGAACAAGCTGTCTATTTACAAACTCGTGAGCATCACCGCCAAAACCTGCCATCTGCAAAGCAATGTATAATGGCTCGGCTAAAATAACATTGGAACTCTTTCGAAAATTCATATTACTTGCCTCTTCAGAAAACTTCAACCTTTCTAAAAAAGTTTTTTTCTTTTTATCTTCTTTTAAGAATGTATTAATTTGCTGTTGTAAGTTTATCAAAATGATTGGATAGTCTCGAACTAATGAACTTCCCGTCAAATCTCTTTGATGATCACTAATGGAATTATCGAGAACTTTTCCAAATTCATTTTTGTTGCGAAGCCACATACCTTCCAGATTTTCAAAATTAATCGGATTTCTTTTGTGAGCCATTGTAGATGAACCGACCTGTCCAGATTCAAATGATTCTGTCATCTCTCCGATTTCACTTCTCATTAAGTTTCGAGAGTCACGACCAAATTGTCCAAAAGAAGCAGATAAATTAATAGCGGAAAAAAGAAAATGTGATAGAGTCTCTGGTGGCAGGATTTGAGTACTAATTCTTGCAGGTTTGAGATTTAATTTCTGCAAGACATTTGTTTCAAAATTATCTCCTTGATTTTTTTTCGAAAAACCCAATCCAATCTGAGCATTATGAGCTCCGACTGCTCCTGAAATCTTTCCTTTTAAGTTATAACTATAATAATCTAGACTTTCCCAATTATCAATGATTCGATTTAAAATAGTGGACAACCAAAAACCCATAGTTATAGGCAAAGCATGCTGACCATGGGTTCTTCCAATTTGAATTTGATCTATATTCCTTTCTACTAGATTTATAAATATTTTTACAAGCCTTGTGATTGTAGGTTTTAGAGCTTCTTCGTAAGCCTGACGATATTGTAATATTCTAGCGGTATCAATGACATCATAACTTGTTAAAGGAATATGTACCCACCTTGCTAATCCAGGATCCAAAATGTCTTGTGCACATCTGACCCAAGCCCTGATATCGTGTCTCGTTATTTCTTTCTCAATTTTATCAACATCAGAAGTTTTTATATTATATAATTCTTGCTTAACCTCGTCAGTTAGTTTCTCAATATCTTCTTTTGAAATAATTCGAATCTCCCCTAAAGTTTCCAAAGTCGCAATTTCAACTTCAGCAACTTTTTTATACAAATTGTCATAACCAAAAATTGGAATCATCTCCTGAGGTTGATAGCGCGGATTACCTGGTAGAATAAGATTATTAATATAAGTCATTTTAAATAAAAATAAGAATTATTAAACTAATTTAATTTTACTACATTCTACCTTTACAATCAAATATTTTTTATTCATAAATTTCGGCTTTTTTCTACTGATAAAAATTTTCATTGTTCCCAGGGAAAAACAACCCAATCATTAGCATTAATTCCCAAATAATTAGGTTTTAATACTATGCTTAAATGAGATTTGTTAAATTCGATATCATTTTGAACCAGAAAGGCTGACTTAATTTCCTTCGGATTACAGTTTTTTATTTTTTGAATCAATAGAAAAAACGTTTCGCCGGTTGCGATAACATCATCAATAAAAAGTACTTTCTTGCCCTGAAACTTTTCAAGTGGCAGCGACCCTGAAAACTCTGGCATTACCTTTTCTGAATATATTTCATCGCTAAGAGTTCTTTTTACATCTATCACTAAAACTTCCCTGCAATCAAGCTTATGCGAAATTATTGAAGTAGGTATAAAACCCCCTCTTTGTGGAGTCAAAATTATATCTGGATAAAAATTATCTTTCTGAATCTCATTAACAATTTTATTACAAAATTCATCAATCCGATCCCAGGATAAATTTATAGTTATTTTATTTTTAATTTTAATGGATTTAATTAATTAAATATTTCTTACTGCTTTTTTATTCTACTTCCCGATTAAAATGTCCTGTGGTCGTATTTCCAACAAAACCAAAATTTCCCGATAAATAATTGTCGACAATTCTTAGAAATTTTTCAGAACTTTCGATTGTCTGTATTATTCGAATATTATCTGCTTTCAATTTTTTAATATCTGTAAAATATAGTGGTACAGAATTTAATAACTGCATTCGACAATTTACACAATCCAAAGAAATTGGAAAAACCTTGCCAATTTCATCCTTAATACCAATAGCCATTTTTCTCTGACCGCAATATTGTGTCCCATGAAGCACGCAATGCTCACTCAGCATCAAAGATAGAAATCCATAAACAACTACTTCCTTCTCAATTCCAATTTCTTTCAAATTATTAATTTCTTCTAAAGTATTTTCCAACGATGTGGTAAACCCAGAAAAACCAAAATTATTAAGTTTCGACGCAGAATAACTATTAAAAATATTTAGAGAAAAGTCTCCAACTTTTTTTTCTTGTGGTGGCAATGTTTCTAAGTATCCTAATGCCGGTACCAAAAAACCATCATAATTTTTAAATATTTCAACCTTTTCTCCTTCTCTGAAAATCCTCGGTAAGACTTGATAAATTTCAATATTGTTTTTATGAAATTTTTCAACGTCGATTTTTAGTGAAGTGTAAATCCGACTTATTTTTTTATCAATCAATACATCTATTGTTGCTAAATCGTTTGACTGGATAGCAACTCGAAATTGACCATTTTGTTCCTTTTTAATCCCACTTCTCAATGCAATATTAGAAACTATTTCAGCGTCAGCGACCTCTTCCTTTTTAGGACGCTTAAATGAATCAATAACTTCCTTTTCAAGCTTGGACACAACATCTCTTCGTAAACTATTTAAATCCTTCAAGAGAATGTAAACTTTACCAATAATTTCGATTTCGATTTTCTCAGCAAAAAAAGGAGTGGAACCAAGTTTCTTCAACTGCTTTCTAATAATATCTTCGGAAATTTCAATTTTGATTGCGCTAAATGCTTTTGTACCTTCTACTTTCACGCCATTCATTTCTAAAGAGATATCTTCTCCTTCTTTTGCTCGAAAAATAATTTTAACTGGAATTTTTCTTTGATAATTTTCACGCGATAATACTTCTAGTTTTTTATTAAGAGCACTATCATAATTTTTATAAACTTTATCTCCAATTTGAACATGTCCTTCTGTAAAAATATTTATTACTCCATCTGATATTCTTTTCACCCGAAAACCAATATTTTTTTCCTGACCATCTCTCCCCCAAATTTCCAAACCATCGTTTACACTAACATTCTCAGCTCTAATTTTAACCGCACCGAATCTGAGCTCAATTACTTCGCCAACTAATACACCACAATTCTTAGATCGCTCAAGTGAAATTAAATTTTTTGGTTTTCTTTCATTTAAATAACCGTGTGAAAATCCACCACGGTTAAAAATCGCAGCCAATTCATTTTTATCCACAGCCAATTCTTCCTGAGATATTTTTTCATTATTTGCCACACTTTCCATCATTTTACGATATTTTTGTACTACTCCCCCAACATATGCTGCACTCTTCATCCTGCCTTCAATTTTCAACGAATCGATAAAATTCATCTTTTCGAAAAGATCCAAAGAACAAAGATCTTTCGTACTAAACATATAACCTTCAGTATTCAAATTTTTACCAGAATTAATTTCAATTAATGAATATCTTTTTCGACATGGTTGAGCACATTTACCACGATTTCCACTTCGACCACCAATCATTGAACTAAAAAGACATTGCCCAGAATAGGAAAAACATAATGCACCATGAACGAAATATTCAATTTCAATTTTACATTTCTGTTTAATTTCTTTAGCTTCTTCCAAACTTAATTCCCGAGCTAACACCACTCTCTTAAACCCCATTTTTTCCAGCCGTAAAACATCTTGCAAATTATGTGCACTCATTTGCGTACTTGCATGCAATGGCAAATCAGAAAAGTACTTCTTGCAAAAACCATATACTCCTAAATCTTGAATTATCAAAGCATCAACTCCTTCCTCATACAAGAAGTTGATGTAATCAAACAGTGCAACGAATTCTTTGTCTTTGATTAGTGTGTTGACCGCCATATAGCATTTCACTCCGCGCAAATGTGCATAATTTATCGCTTTTTTAATCTCATCATGAGCTAAGTTAGTCGCAAAACTTCGAGCACTAAAATCTTTTCCACCAA
>JAGLID010000059.1 GCA_023143145.1 Minisyncoccota bacterium
TTGAAAGCTCTTCTGTCAAAGTTCCCAACCCAGGACCAATCTCAATAACGACATCATTCTCACTCAACTCAGAACAATCTAAAATCTTTTCTAAAACTGTTTCGTCAATCAAAAAATTCTGCCCCATGCTTTTAAGAATCGCCAAATCCGGACTTTGAAATATTTCAATAATTTCTTCTTTTGTAAGCATATTTTTAGCTTATTAAATATTACTATACGGTTATTGACAAATATAACATACTATGATAATATTCTAAGTTAGTTTCTCATTCTCTAACATAGGACTACTTGAGAAATATTACCTGTAAAATGCAGGAAATATCTTGACTAATCGAAACGGAAAGTTCATTTATTATAAATATATAAAAATTAGGGTGATATATAATGAAATCAATAGTAGCAGAATTATTAACCGAAGAAGAAAGATTCGATAAAGAAGAGAGAAGAAAATTAGAAGAAGCAGAAGAAGAGAGAAGAAAAATCCAAGACTTAAAAAAATTCATCCAGGGAGTCATCGACACAATCAAGTTCGATTCAGAATGGAGAATTTTCTCCGGAAATAGTTTCGGAATAAAAATAACAAAAAAGCATGCTCAACAAGATAGCGAGTCTTTATGTGAGTTTCATTTAACTTGGCTAAAAACGACCGAAAAAGAAACAAAGATTTTCTCAGAAAAAGATCTGATTAAAAACTTCTGTTTGCTAACTCACGCCGAAGATCCAATTGACTTACTAAAAGACAATTTTAGATCGACTGGAAGAAAAGTCCAATTGATCAGCAAATAAAAGCCCCATTTTATGGGCAAGAGATGGAAGACTTATTCAATTAAGTCCTAAATCTCTTTTTTTATTTCTCAATCATAATGAACATCATCCTTATCCGAGCTATCGTCCGTTAAATAACTATAACCCTGATTTTGCATATCAACAAGATGCGCCGGAATATCAGATATAAATCGAGAAGGATAGTTCGCCTGAGTTGAACCAAAAATTCTCCGTACTCTGGCAAAAACAAGATGAGCTCGATTTTTTGCTCTAGTCATTCCAACATAACATAATCGTCGTTCTTCTTCCATTTCAGATTCATCATCCAAACTCATTGCATGGGGAAGTAGTCCTTCCTCGAGTCCAATGATAAAAACTGTGTCATATTCCAAACCTTTGGCAGAATGCAAAGTCATCAAAGTCACAGCATCTTGTCTTTCATCTACTTTATCCAAATCGGTCGCCAAGGCCACTTCCTCCAGAAAAAGATTTAATGATTTTTCAGCCGTAAACTCATCATATTTTTCCACCGCCGTAAAAAGCTCTTTTACATTTTCCCACCTTGACTCTCCTTCATCAGTTCCGTCTTTAACATATAACTCATACTTTATGTTCTTCAAAAGATATTCCAAAAGTTCTTTAATTTTCATTATCTTCGCTTTTTCTTTGCAATTTTCAATTATCTTGGCAAATCCAACCAAACTCTCCAGTCTCCTTGGCGCAATATCTCCTTTGTTATAATTTGAAATAATTTCCACCACACCTATTCTTTGATTTCGACTAGCAACGATTATTTTTTCAAAGGTCGATTTTCCAATTCCTCGTTTGGGAGTATTGACCACTCTTTCAAAACTCATCAAATCCGTCGGATTCTGAATGAGACGAAAATAAGCGATAATGTCTTTGATTTCCTTTCTCATATAAAACTTGATACCGCCCACAATTCGATAGGGAACATTATATTCCAAAAAAGCTTCTTCAATTGAACGCGATTGCGCATTTGTTCTATATAAAACTGCCACCTCATTAAGCTTCAAACCGTCTCTTGTGTTGGCCTTCGCAATTTCAGAGATAATAAATTCCGCTTCGCCTTTTTCGTTCGCCGCCTCGTAAACCGTAATTGGCAAACCTGATTCCTTTTTACTCCAGAGACTTTTTTCCTTTCGATTCACGTTTTTGACGATGACACTATACGAAGCATCTAAAATTTTCTGTGTCGAACGATAATTCTGTTCCAACAAAATCGTTTTCGCATTCGCATATCCTTTTTCAAATTCCAAAATATTTTTAATATCAGCACCACGCCATTTATATATACTTTGCCAGTCGTCACCAACCACAAAAATATTCTGATGCTTTTTGCTCAAAAGATTAATCAACTTATACTGTGCGTGATTTGTGTCTTGATATTCATCAATCATAATGTATTTGAACTTGTCCTGATATTTTTCCAGAACTTCTGGATTTGTGAAAAACAAAATGCTAGTTTGCATAATCAAGTCGTCAAAATCCATTGAGTTATTATCTTTCAGCCACTTTTGGTATAAATGATAAATCTTACTCACGGTTTCCTGTTTATATCCATCAATCATTTCTTCATATACTGTTGGATTTCGAAGTTCATTTTTGGCATTGGAAATTTCTGCCAGAACTGTCCGAGGATTGAAACTTTCTGTATCAATTTGCAATTCTTTCATTGCCTTTTTGACCAAAGACTTTTGATCATCGCCATCGAAAATGACAAAATCTCTTTTATATCCAACATGTTCTGCCTCGTCTCGCAAAATTTTCACGCAGAGACTGTGAAAAGTTGAAATTGTTGGAAAATTTGCTGCAAAAGAAGTCGAATAAGAATTAACATCTTTATAAAATGCTTTTTTATCAGAGCCGAGTGCATCCATGCTTCCAAGTAATGTCACGATTCGGTTTTTCATTTCTTTGGCAGCTTTATTGGTGAAAGTGACAGCCAAAATGCTTTCTTTCGAAATATTTTTTTCAACAATGGCATAAACTACTCGATGTGTCAGCACTCTTGTTTTCCCTGAACCTGGACCAGCAATAACCAAAACAGGCCCCTCAATTGTAATCACGGCCTCTTTTTGTTTGTCGTTTAAGTTTTCTAAAATTTTATTCATAAAAACATTATAGCATACAAATTGCGGTGAATAAATATACCCATAGTAACACAACAGTGCTTCGTTTCTATCAGTGTTCATATCTTTCTATATTTTTTTCAAATTCAAATCGTAATGAACCACGACATTCAGAATTTAAGTGATAAAATTCAAAAACTGGACTATTTATTACCCCTTGACAAGATTTCCAAAGTATGTTAATATACTTAGTCGCGATAAGAACACAGTAATTTAACAATTGAATATAACAATTATCGATTCTTTGAGGAGAGAATTATTAAGCTCTATGTTTATTTATAAATATAGATTTAATCTGCCAATCGGCCTTTTTTATATAAAGAAACGGTTAGGTAATATCTCTTTTCGAAGAAATATATCTATCCGTTTTTTGTTTATACATTTGTCATTCTGAATCAAGTCCAGAACAACAATAAATATAGTATATAGATTGATGTAAATGAGGAGAGAGTCGAGGTTACGGCTAAAATCATATAGACCCGTTAAACCAATATTACAAAACTCCTTTACATCAATCTCTATACTCTAGGGGGGTGTGCGGAGGTTGATTATTATTAGCTTTCCGCACATTAAACATTTTTCAAGTTTATCTTTCTATTTATCACTCTAGAACTGAAAGAGACAAAAAAGGTGGGTTTGAAAAAGCTTCTGAATCTGAGGAGGTTTGGAGGTAAAATCTGAAAATGTAAAAGACTCCGCATAAATACACCCCCTGCTCCTCCTGAAAGTGGAATCGCAACGATGAAATTAGTAATAAGAATTAAAACAAAAGTAACTATGCTCAAATTCCAAATAATTAATATTTATTAATTATATCCTAGGCATTATATACCTTGGAATTTTTTGGAAATTAAAACAAAAAAGCTAATTATTCCCAAAAAAGGGCGACTGAAGCCATCCTAATCAGATCTAAAAATAGCGTTTTTCGTTCATTATAATGATTATAAAACGAAAAATCTCTCTCCTCAATCGCTCGATTTAGATTTGTATTATTTAGGACCTTCGGCCGTCATTTTTTGAATTTAAACTCATTTATGAAAAAACGCGATTTATTGCGTTTTTATTTATATAGAATATTAAATAAAAACTATACAATTTATTGACTTATGGCAATACAAAAGCTATTATGCATATATCTACAAAATAGTTTTTTTAGTTTTATTTTTAATCTATATAAAATAAATGTCAGAAATCATAAACATTGTTAATAATAATCAAGAAACGATTATCGTTGCTGGAATTATATTGTTGCTTTTATTTTTTGCTTGGAATATTTATCTCACTCTAGTCCTAAAAAATGTCAAAAAAAGAGCAAGAAGTTTTTTTTCTGGAAAAGAAAGCAAAGACCTTGAAGAAGTCATTTATAATCAGATAAAAAGCTCAAACAAAATCAATGAAAATATAGAAAAGATATACAAAGAAAATAAAGCTATTCGCGAAAACATCACTAAATGTATTCAAAGAGTTGGAATGGTTAGATTTAATCCATTTGGAGATGTTGGCGGAAATCAAAGTTTTGCCATCGCACTGCTTGACAATTCTTTGAACGGTGTTATTATACTTAGTCTTTATTCAAGAGACGGTGTTAAGATCTATTCGAAACAGATCGTCAAAGGAAAATCTGAATATAAACTCAGTGAGGAAGAAGAGGAGGCTTTGGCAATTGCCTCAAACAATTGATAAATCACATAATTTTAAATAAAAATGATCAAGCAAGAAGAAGAAAAAAAAGAAGAAGAAACTGAAATTATCAAGAAAGTTCTTCAGGTACCTGAAAAAATAATGGTCAAAGATTTGGCTGAAAAAATGGAAATAAAAGTGACTGAACTGATTTCAGAACTCATCAAAAACAGAATCTTTGCTAATATTAATGAATATCTTGATTTTGATACTGCCGAAATTGTTGCGGATCATTTTGCATTTACTTTAGAAAAATCAGAATCTATCGCTGAAAAAAGAAAATTAGAAATGAAAAAATATACAGGACCAGGCGCCAAGAAAAGACCTCCAGTAGTTGTAATTATGGGACATGTCGATCATGGAAAAACTACTCTTTTGGACAAAATTCTTGAAACAAATGTTGTTAGCGGAGAGTCAGGAGGAATTACACAAAACTTTAGCGCCTATCAAGTTAAGAAAAAAGGAGAGGTTATAACTTTCATTGATACTCCTGGACATGAAGCATTCTATTCCATGAGAGAAAGAGGGGCTTATATTACAGATTTAGCCGTGATTGTGATTGCCGCCGATGATGGTGTCAAACCTCAAACAAAAGAAGCCATCAAGTTTGCTAAAGAGGCTGGAGTTCCGATTATAGTTGTCATCAGTAAAGTTGACAAAGCAGATAAAAATATTGAAAAAGTCAAAAAAGAACTTGCGGAAAACGATCTTGCTCCCGAAGAATGGGGAGGAAAAACAATTTGCATAAATGTTTCTGCAAAAACTGGCGAAGGAATTACTGAACTCTTAGATATGGTTATCTTGACAGCTGATATGGAAGAAATTAAAGCTAATCCATCAGACATCGCAGAAGGATTTGTAATTGAATCACATATAGACGCCCAAATTGGACCAGTTGCCATTGTTTTAATACAAAACGGAACACTAAAAGAAGGAGACTATGTTAGTGTTGGTTCTATCTGGGGTAGAATCAAAAGAATCGAAAATTTCAGTGGGAAAAGGATAAACAAAGCGACACCTTCTATGCCTGTTACAATTATGGGTCTCAATGATGTTCCAAGGGTCGGTTCATTTTTGCTTGAAGAGTCGGGGAGACTAACTGCTGAGACGAGAGTAAAAGAATTTGCAAAACTTCAAATATCGGATGGTCCTATCGATAAAGTTATCAGCACTGCCAAGATAAAAGAACTTGTCAAATCTAATAGAGTAAAAAAATTGAATATTATCTTGAAAGCGGACACTAAAGGTTCGCTCGAAGCTATAGTACAAATTCTTGAAACTATCGAATCCGAGACTGTAGCCGTTCAAATCCTGAAAATGGGTGTTGGTAATATTACCGAAACTGACATCAAAATGTGCCATTCATCTGGAGCAGAAATTATCGGTTTTAACGTTTGTGTCAGTCCTGTCTTGGAAATATTTGCCGAAAAAGATAAAGTTGAAATCAAAATATACAAAGTTATTTATGAACTTGTAGATGAAATCAAGGAAGGCTTAACTATGATTCTTGAACCAGAAGAAATTAGGACAGACCTTGGTATTGGAAAAGTAATTGCAATTTTCAAATCTGGCAAAAAATCAGCTAAAAAAGTTGATATGATTGTAGGGACAAAAGTGGAAAGTGGAAAAATTGAAAAAGGATCACAGCTTGAAGTATTAAGAAACGAAGAAATAATTGGAGAAGGTATCGTCAAAGAACTCCAAGCGAACAAGAAGGCAGTCAAAGAAGTAAAGAAGGGTAATAATGCAGGAATAACATATGAAGGAAATACTATTATCGAAGATGGCGATATTTTGAATTGTTATAAAAAAGAATTTGTGAAAAGAAAACTATAATTATTATCGAATAATATCGTGAGTCAAAGAATCGAAAAAATTAACACGCTTCTGAAACAAGAAGTTGGAAAAGCGCTTCTCTCAGAAATGAATTTTCCTCTTGATGTTTTAGTGACAATCATCCGTGTGAACGTTTCCAAAGACCTCCGATATGCGGACGTTTTTATTAGCGTTCTGCCATTTGAAAAAAAAGATGAAACAAAAAAGGCACTCAAAGAAAAAATCTATTTCATTCAAAAAAAGATTAACAAAAAACTTGTTATGAAGCCCTTACCAAGAATTGTTTTTAAAATTGATGAAACAGGAGAACATGTTCAAAAGATTGATGAATTGATTAGAGAAATCCACAAAGATGATAAATAAATATAACCTATGCAACAAGCTATTGAATTAATACAATCCAGTGACAACATCCTTATCCTGTCACACAAAAAACCCGACGGAGATGCCATTGGCTCAATGCTTGGTCTTGCGACTGGGTTAAAATCTCTCGGGAAAAGAGTGCAGTGCTTTTCCAATGATATTATTCCAGATGTATTTAATTTTTTACCTGGAATTTCACAAATTGAAAATAAAACTCACCCAGAACATCAAGATTTGATTGTTCTTTTAGATTGTGCACTTTTTTCAAGAACAGGAATTGAAAATATCAAAGACGTCGTAGCTTCTTTTGATAATTTACTGATTATCGATCATCACCCAAAAAAAGAAACAGAATGTGATAATATCCAGAACTGCGTTAATATTATAGACTACAAAATATCTTCAACTGCCGTCTTAGTTTTTAATGTTCTAAAAGAACTAAATATAGAAATTACTAAGGACATCGCGAATTGTTTATTGACTGGCATTTTCACAGACACAGGAGGTTTTCAACATAGCAATACTGATTCCGAGTCTCTTCGGGCGGCGGCAGAATTTATGAAGAAAGGTTCACGCGTCGATAAAATTTCCAGAAATATATTTAGTACAAAAAGTTTAGCTGCAATAAAGTTATGGGGAATAGCCCTAAGAAGAATTAAAACTAATCCTGAAAATGGGATGGCAGTTTCTTATATAAATAAATCTGATATGGATAGCCTTGGGGTCCAAGAAGAAGAACTTATGGGTCTTGTAAATGTAATCAATACAATTAGTGATTCAAAATTTTCTTTGCTTTTAACAGAGTCTGCGAACAATAAAATCAAGGGAAGTCTTCGCAGTGAAGAATACAAAGGAATTGATGTTTCAAGAATAGCTAGAAGTCTCGGAGGAGGAGGACACAAACTTGCTTCTGGATTTGAAATTAATGGAGATATTGAAAACAGTATATCACAAATAAGCGATATGATAGTTGAAATGAAAAATGAAAAATAATAAGCTATTAATCAAATAATAGAAACAAATGAATGGTATCTTGAAAGATTGTTTAGAAATAATGACAAGTATTGCAATTACTTTTGGAGTCATATTCTCTTATCTTCAAATAAGAAAAATATCAAAATCAGTTGAAACAGGACAACAAGCAAATACAATTAATGTTTTGAATTCCTTTACGAAAGAATATGATGAAATTATGATTAAGGCACTGGAATGCGACAATTCTAAAAAGGTGGTTACCTGGTATTTTAGATTTTGGAATTTAGTGACCAATGAATTTTTGTTTTATAGTAAGGGTTTATTAGATCCTCTCATTTTTGAATTTTGGGTTTTCAAAATGTGTTTATATTATAACGATAAACCTTCTGGAATTCCGTATAAAAGAGTAAATACTTATAAAAAAAGCCATTTAAGATATATAGAAAATCACAATGGTAATTATCCGAAATCAGACCGCTTTTTCAAGGAGCTTATGAAAATTTCTGATGAAGAAAAAAGCAAAACGGAAATGAGAAATAGGGTTCACAAGCTTGTTAAAAAATATAGAAAAATAAATTGTCACTGATGAAATTTGGTACACACATTTCAATCGCTGGAGGTATTGAAAAAGCTCCCGAGAGAGCTCATGAAATCGGTTGTGAGTGTTTTCAGATGTTTTCAAAATCACCACATGGGGGAAAGTCTATAGAGATTACAAAAGACATTACCACTAATTTCAAAAAGGAAGTAAAAAAATATAATCTCAAAAATTATTATATTCATACTCCCTATTATATAAATCTTGCCTCAGCTAATGGCAGAATTTATCACGGTTCAATCTCAGCTATTCGTGAAGAACTTGAGAAAGCCGACTTGCTTGGAGCCAAAGCAGTTGTGACACATCTAGGAAGTGCCAAAGATTTAGGCGAAAAAGAGGCGAAGAAAAAATTAATACAAGGTTTGAAAAAAATATTTTTGCTAAACAAAACTGAAAAAGAATTTGAAGCCAAACTTCTTTTGGAAATCACTGCTGGAGCAGGGGATATTATGGGGGATAGCTTTGAAGAAATTGCCTATTTTATCAAAAAAGCTGAAAACGATATCAAGAAAAATAAATTGGGCGTCTGTTTTGATACTGCCCATGCTTTTGCATCCGGATACGATTTGAGAAATAAAAAGGCAGTCAAAAAAACATTTGATGATTTTGATAAAATAATCGGAATTGAAAGATTAAAGCTCGTTCACTGCAATGATTCCATGGTTGACTTAGCTTCGCATATTGATAGACATGATAATATCGGAAATGGTAAAATAGGATTGGAAGGATTTGAAGCGATCTTGAGCGAACCCCGATTGAAAGATTTGGATTTTATCTTGGAAACGCCGGGCGGGAAAGCTGAGGAAGATCTGAAAATTTTAAGAAGATTAAGAAAATAAACCGATATTTTTCAACTTACCAGGTTCAAAAATATCTGATAATATTATACTTGGCAGGTTGAAAATTATCTGATTCTAAGAGTAATATTTGTTTCTAATTTTAAAAAATATGAAGAAATTCGATATGCCAAATTACGATTCTATTCAAGAAGATACGAATAGCGAATCAACTATTGATGATGAAAAAAATATTGAAAATAAATACGACCAACCAGCTTCTCAAAAAGAAATATCTGGATTTAGAGAAGAAATTGAAAAGAAAATTGAAAAAAAGGCAGAGGAAATCAGAATTTCCGAGGCAGAGGATATAGAAATTTATAAGAGTAAGGTAATTGAGCTTGCAGATCTTGATTTAGAAAGTCTTGAAAAAGAAAATTTGGAATCTTTAAATTTAAATCAGGGAGGATTGGAATTTATAAGAGATAGTATTGGAGAAGCGATAAATAAATTTTGGAGAAGCGAAAAAACTGGGAAATTAGTAACAGGTGCAACTTCAAAACTTGAGGGATCAGTTAATGAAGCATTTGAGTTTGTGAAAAAACATAAAAAGATAGTTAGTTTAGGCGAATTAGCGCTTTACGCTTCTTCTTTTGGTCCGGCGGTTTTAAAAGATTTGGCAGGAAGTGATATAGAAGTGGAGATTTATGGTGAAAAAGTTTCTTTGAAAGATTTAGCGGATAATCCGAAATTGATTGAAACAATAGATAGAGCGCATAATT
>JAGLID010000006.1 GCA_023143145.1 Minisyncoccota bacterium
TTTAAGATCTGATATTTCTCCAGAAATTGTCAGATTAACCAAATCATTCTTCTCATACCCGCCAAAAAGAAATCTCAAAACAGTGTAGCCATTTTTACATAAATTATTTGCAATATCTTCAAATTCCTCTTCCAGCCCTTCTCCGCCAGAACCATGGACCATTATAATCGCCGGTGAATTATCCACTTCTGAATTATGAAATATTGCATCTAAATTTCCTATTTTGATTTTTTCTTGCATAATTTTTACTGCAAATTATTTTATAACTCTATATCAGAATTTCTATTAAAAAATCCATGAAAGCACCTTCTTTGTTTTTTATTTATTATTAACTAATTTCCCCATTCGCCCATTCGTGCGAATGAGGATGAAGAGGATTTTTTTCAGGGTCATCGGCGTCTTCAATTCGAAAATAACCAATTGTCGGATGATCTTTTTCTCTTTTATTTTCCTCTATTGCCATTTTTTTTATATAATTCTCATCAAACATATCTTTTAGTTAATGCTAAATATAATAATTCACTAATTTAAAACTTCATAATTACCTCCCATTCCCCTCGGCGGACACAGCATGCGAATTTATTGTTTATAAAAGCATATTTCTTAATCTGATTGTCTCTTCTGAAAAATTACTACCAACTTGGATACGCTCTGCTTGTAATCCAACATTTTTGAATAAATCATTTTTAAACTTGTCTGCTTTCATTTAATCATAATTATTATGCGAAGCTCCATCAAGCTCAATTGCGAGAATTGGTTTCGTTGTTGCTAAATCGCAAATCAAAAAATCAATATGCCGAGATTTTATTTTGTTACGAAAACCAAACCGCTTATTTTTTGCTATTCCAGTCTTAACTTTAACGAAATCCTCAATACGAACCTTGGAAAGAACAATAAACGTGTCACTGAGATTTTTTTGCAAATTAATATATAATGCCTGTTCCGAAGCATTCATCACACGATTTTTTCTTATGAAAGGAAAACTAGCAGAAACAGATAAGTTCTCAGCAAAAAACTTTTTCAAATTTTCTTTACCAACTAACTTGATTACTATAATTTAAATAACTACTACAAAAATAACAAGTACAAAAATATCCATATTGTTTATAATTTATATTAATTAATTTCCTCATTCGCCCATTCGTGCAAATGAGGAGTATAAGAATATTAGTTTTTACCTTCAAAATCTTTTAAAATCTGCAGATAGCGTACTTGAATTTCTTCTGCGATTTGAGGATGTTCTAATCGAGTTATTTTTCCTTTATTTTCTGTGATTTTATTGCTTTCTCCCTAGCTCGTCAAAAACTCCTTTATGTTATTATATAACTTTTCAAGCTCCTCGACAATCAAATGCATGCTACATTATTAACAATTATTTTCCAAATCATTGTTCATCATAATACTCACGAAAGATTCATCTTGTGTATACTTGACATATTATATATATATGATACAATGTCCAGTTAATTTAATCATTATCTTTATGAGACTTATTTTTAAAATACTTTTAATTTGGCTACTATTTTCAATATTAGCCAACATATCTCCTTTTTTGTTAGAGTTTGTTTTCGGAGTTGCCTTCTATTGTTTATTTTTTAAATTACTATTCTCATTGTTTTCAAAACGAAAGAACCACAATTCAATGAAAATTGAAAACATTCACAAAAAATATGAATATTTTGAGAATAGTAATTCAGCAAAAATTGAAGATTTACCACATAAAAATATATTTTTTGAGAATAGTAATTCATACTATAAAGGAAGAAGTCACCGCTATATAGATGAAAATGGATACGAACGTTTTTCTGATAGCGACAAACTTGTTCATCGATATATTATGGGAAAAGTGCTTGGAAGAAGACTTAACAAGCGGGAATTTGTTCATCATATAAATGGTATAAAAAATCATAATCACCCATCTAATCTCCGTGTTTGCTCGTTTAAAGAACACAGCATGATTCACAACAATAATCTCGTTGAATTTGGTTCATGGAACAGCCTATCGTTCAATTAGCTTTAAATAGAAAAAACAGCATTAAAACTGCTGTTTTTTTCTCAATTCATTTCACTATTCTCCTATTCCCTCCTCCGGCGGCAAAACACGTAAATCATCTTCTAAGATGAGTATATACATGGTTTTCATCAACTTGATCTTATTATTTTAGATAATTTTAGAAATACGTTCGGTTATTATCAAAAGAATAACCAAATGAGCTTCCTTTAATTCTTCTGAAAAACAAATAGATGCTCATGCATAATCAAAAAAAATTATAGTCCTTTGACCGATTTACCCAAAATCCAGTGGCTTTGCAGTTGTGCTGTTTTTTGATTACAGCTTCCCGTAATTCAAAACCTCAGCAATAGAACCTCTTATTGACATACGAATATCTCTTGCCAATAATTCATCACATCCAATACAGGTCAGAATTTCAGCAATCTGCTCTCTGTTTAATTTCAAATTAACATCTAATTTCTTTTCCTCAATCATTTCATCAACCATTTCCTTAATTTCTTCTCTACTTATACAAAAAATTGTAGGCATAATTTTATACATTCAGTTTATTTTTTTAAATTATTCTTTTTTATATACTTTTTATTTTAACTCTCTTTCCACTGTGACCAACTGGGAAATTGAAAGGTCGCAAATTTTGGTTAAGTTTTTATTATTTTAGATCAAAAGAATAAGTTTTTTCATCCTTAAGCTCAACTCCAGTGACTTTATTAAATCTCAAAGTTTTAAGCCAAGGACTTTCTTTTTTGAAATCATCGAATGCCTCCGCGGAAGTTCGCCCTTTCCCCCAACCCAAAATTTGGCAATTTTCAATATCAGGTATATCACTTTCTGAATCAGGCTGAAATGTATATCCTTCGGTTGTATAAAAAACAAAGCTTCTTATCGTCTTCATAAAATTAATCAAGAATTTAATGTTTATTCTTAATTAATTATTGATCGAATTATAATCGATGTCAACTAACTAATTTTATATTTCCCAGATTCAACAAATTCTAAATATCCCTTGTCTCTCAAAAATTGTAGTTGTTGCCTAATCTTATCTTTAACATGTTTGTTCTCTGGATGTTTTTGACTCAAAATACTTTCAAATTTATAAATTTCAGCAAGAGTAAATTCCTTCTTATTCAAACTATCAATGCAAATCATGACATCTAAAATCCAACCCTTTAAATCTGCTTTTTTAGTTTCTCCTAAAAATAAAGTTCTTTGCCAATTTATCAAAACATCTTTTTTGTTCTCAAAATTTCCGTTTTTTATATAAAATATTTTCCCACTCTCCGGAATGCTCTGTAATAAAATATTGCACCCAACCCAACCTGCTCGTTTTGCTTTTTCTGAAAGTGGCTTCCTTCTCTCAATAATTTCAGGAATAAAAAAATGCTTTGGAATGACTACAAAATTTTGTACTTTGTAGTTTTGCAAATCATAATTTAGAAAGAAAAAGCTCGGATTATTTACACTGTTCAATCTTTCAATCATTGTTTGATAAGCTCCATCTATAATTTTATTGCCCATACTGTTTTTTTTGCTTTTCAGTTCATATTCTTCATTACAAATCGCACAATAAAAATCTGCCACTGGTTTATTATTCTCAAAATCATCAACAATATTTCCACAATTTGGGCAAAATATTTCTTTCTTAACCCAATCTTCAGTTATTACTCTTATCGCTTGAGACTGACTTTTGTATTGAGTGGCTAGCGCCGTATTTAAACTTAATTGCATACTAATTAATAATTTTGATTTATTTAAACCAATTCTCTTTAGATGTTAATTTTACTCCAAAATCACATTTTGATCAATAAAAAACAGCAAATCAATCTTTTCGCTGAATTATTTTTATATTAACTTCTACAAAGATCATTTTCCAAAAAATAGCCACATCCCCGTATCGCAGGAAAGATCAATCTCAAGTATATCTTTACTTTATAATACTCGTAAAACACCTTTTCGTAAAGAAAAAAGGAGGCCTTGTGCTTCCTGAAAGTCAAAGATACTTCAACAAAATTCTATCTCCGCCAGTTGGCAAATCTAGGATGACAAGATTAGATACAAAAAAATATGGACAAAGCGCGAAGCTTTGTCCAAGAATATTCTATTTAACCAGCTGATCTATTTTATCAGCGAGTGCTTGAAGATTTGAATTATCAAAGATTCTTCTTCTTTCGACATCAAAGTCAATCCACTTTTCAAAAGATACTCCCAGAATTTCCGAAACCATGTTTAGGTCTGTAGGGAGTCCCGCTTCATTAATATCTTCTCGTTGTGGATTGTAGATACCATATTTTAATGAATCCATATGGAAATATGTCACACATCTACTTTGACTAAAACTGACTCTTACAGACTTAAGGTCTCCTTCGTCCAGTTCGTCGTTCTTTCCACCCACCCATGTGAATTCAACATGAGGATAATAGAAGCCAGTCTGATTTGGATCAATCTTTACCAATTTTCCGATCTTTTGAAATGACCTATTACTAATTTCAATGCTTCCTTCCGAATTATCGACAGACAAAGATTGATGTCCTTCAAAAGAACTGAATGTTACTTCGTCTCCTGAACCTGCTTTCAAATACTTGAAACTCCAAATACTATGACCAGGATACATAGGTTGTGATTTAACTTCAAAATCACCAACATTATAAACACCATTCACATGTTCCAGACTTGAGTTCCAAAGTCCTCGTTGACAATATTCAACCGTTCTCTTAATTTCAGGTAATAATCCTTCCAAGTCTTTTGATATATTAACTACCATTCATTTTCCTCCACTTTTCAATTTTTTTCTGTTTTTTTATATAAACATAATATAGCTATGTCTGTTTACATAACAAAGTATAATATCACAATTCATATAATTTGTCAATAACAATTGTTTTGTAAAGATTAAATAGAAGTGTCCTACTTTGTTCATTTAATCTGATTCAAATCTAAAATCAAATAAAAAAGAGCTATCCGCAGAGAATATTTATAAAAATAAATAAACCTGAGTTTATTATTCAGGTCTAATCTTTATAAAATCTCCTCCAATACGGAATTTTATTTTTTATTTTTTAAGGAGATACAACCCGTGCGTATCATGCGCACCCTTTCGATATTTCCAGAAGTGACATTCCGTATCGAAATTACAAATAAAAACAACACATTTCATGAAGCAAAACTATTCACTATAGCTGATAATAAAAAAGTAGCACTTATTATGCTACTTCGTTTTTGACCTTTATGGTCCATTGGATACTTTCAGTATTCCCCCTTCATTAAAGACAAGCATTCCCGCTTGAACAAGCGAAATATTGTCCACTTTGCTAATTATGCTCTCAGGGAGAATTAACTCTATTTCTTTTGCTTTAGTAAAGATTTGTCTGTTTATCAAATCATATTTCAACACCCAAAACTCAAAATATTTTGTCCCTCTTACAATCCCTACTTCCTCGGCTCTCGTAATATAATAAGACCCATCTCGAACCTTGAGTGCCGTATCCAAAACCGTGGCACTTAATACAGCTATTCTCTTTTGCATTTTTTCACCTCCAATTTTCAATTTTTGTACATTTTTTTAAATATAATACTTGCTATGTCAATACAACATAACAAGACAAAATATCACAATTTTCAAATTTTGTCAAATATCTA
>JAGLID010000060.1 GCA_023143145.1 Minisyncoccota bacterium
TACGAAGTTACAACAAGTTAAAAAAGAAGTTTATGAAAAAAATAACGTTTATTCTAAAAATGGCTCTTTTGTTCCGGAAAATTGGCTTAAAGCTGAAAAAGAACTGGAAAAATGGGGCAAGGAAAATGGATATGAAAATTTTGATAAAGAACTCTATAAAGAAATAAAAGAAAACAATGAGAATCCTATGAATAAGCTTGAGATGCTTAAATTTCAAGAAAATTCTGAGCACGAAAATTCTGAGGATTTTAAAGATATTGTCATAGATGTTTTTAAAGAAGAAGGATATGATATTTCAATGTTAAAAGAAATTGCAGAGGATGATCCAGAAGAAGTTATAAAGATAATCTCGGAAGTTATGGGCAAAAATGTTAAGTATGATTATATTGAAGCTAACCTTGACTTTATTAGTAAGGATTTAAGAGATATGTATCAGGAAATTAAACATAGTCAGGGAATACCATACATAACACTTGAGAGTGGAAAAGGGGTGTGTCATGATTATGGAATCACTTTTGTTGCAATAAAAAATGTATTAGAAGAAGAGGGAGTGCCAAATCTTGAAAAGTTTGTATCATTAAGCACTATCTCTGGAAAACAAAATCATTTATGGGACGCTTTCGCTACGGTTGATCCTGACAATCCAGATAGAATTATTGTGACTTATGGTGATCCAACATGGCATGATTCATCAGAAGGAGAATTTAATGCGGTTGATAAGGATCATTATTATACAAATATTAGAGAGAAAGTAGATAAGGCTCACCAGAAAGCTTTAGAAAAAATAAATGATTATAATGTTTTTTCCTTTCAAGAAAAACTCAAAGAAATTTTAACACAGTATGATCCGAGACAATATGATAGGGGTCATAAAATTGAGGGAGATAAAGAATTACGAAAGACAAATAAAGATATTGAACCATTACGGGAAGAAAGAACTGAAAATGTGAAGAAAAGCTTGAAAAAAGCAAAATATCAACTTAAAAAAATCTATGCCGGAAAAAATTCTAAAAATAAATAAATATGGAAACATGTTTAAAAAAATCAGAAATATTTTTTAAAAGAAATCTTTATAAATAATGAAAATAGTTCTAATTAAAAATAAAATAATATTATTAATCACTTTGACAATCCTCATTTCCCTGAGTGCTAGTTTTTGGTATCTGAAAAATCAAAATATTTCTGTAGATAACAACAAAGAAATTCTTACGGAGAATATTGTTTATTCAGATGAAGAGAAGCCCAGCACTACCGCTCTTTCTTCTCCTGAAGATCAAAAAAATATTGAAAATGAAATAATAAATAATTTGGAAACAGAAGATGTTGCTTTGGAAATTTCGCAAGAAAGTGCAGAAAATGAATCAGCTCTAATTAAAAGGAGAAAAGAAAAGAGAGAAACAGAAAGAACATTACAGATAGAAAAATATGTAGATAGCATCATCTTGACGGGAAATATTTTTTTGGGAATCAAGAGAAGCGGAACTTTGTTTCTTCTGAAAATTGCAATTAATGGACAAAATCAACCAATTATAATTAAAGTTCCTGAAGATTATAAATCGATTCAACTGGCAATTGAAAATGCAAAAGAAGGAGACATTGTTGAAGTTGAGCCGGGAGAATATCAAGAAAACATAATTATGAAAGAAGGAGTAAGTTTGATTGGAACTGGCAAGATAAATCTGATTCCGCCATCGTCTTTGATTCCTGAATGTTTTACAAAAGAAGTTACAGAAACGACGATAGAAGAAGAACTCACAGGTTCTCCTCCAGAAAATTTAGAAATTGAAGATTGCAATGAACAAAACGATTTAATAGAAGAAGTTATAACTCAAGATGAAAATTCAACCGATAACATTTTACTTCCAGAAGAAAACCTCGATGTCATTATAAATGGCAATGGAACGGGCAATGTCGTCACATTCAAAAACGGCATCACAAACAAAACAACTCTCTCAGGCTTTATCATCAAAAATTCTGGTAAAAGCTTAAGTGGAATTTTAATTGAAGATTCATCTCCCTGGATTCATGACAATATTTTAATTGACAACGAGTTTAACATTTATATCAAAGGGGATTCAGCGCCAGTTATTCAAAAAAATGCTTTGCAATTTGCCAGTAAAGGAATCCAGGTTTATAACTTTCAAAAAGAAGAGCAAAACGAAGATGAAAAACCAAGCGACGAAGAAATAACAACTGCAAATTCTGAACCAGAAGAACCGACAATGCCCCTATTTTCAACAAAACCAAATATTATCGACAATTTGATTACAGACAATAAAATTGGCATTGATTTATACAACTCTTCAGCACTAATTAATCACAATACCATAAGCTATAATAATCACTACAAGATCTACCTCGGAGCAACCTTTGGAATATATATCATCAACTCGTCAGCCAAAATCACCAATAACATTATTTCAGACAATGGAATTTGCGAACTTTGTGCAGGGATTAATATTGATGCCAAAAGCAAAGATATTTCCATCAGCTATAACAATATTTGGAATAATAAAAATAATTTTGTTTGTTATGGTCAGTGTGATATGCAAGAAAACAACCTTTCCGAAAGTCCTCAATTCGCCAATTCATTCGATGGTAATTACTTTTTACAAAAAGATTCTGGCTTAATCGGAAAAACGGAAAATGAGCTGGACATTGGAGTAAGATGGTAATAATCAATTTAACATTTTAACAATTTAGCTATGAACTTAGAAAAACTCAATAAAAAAATATCTCAATGCCAAAGATGCGAGCTTTGTAAAACTCGCACTAACGTTGTTTGTGGGTCAGGAAGCGACCAATCTGAGATTATGTTTGTCGGAGAAGCTCCAGGAAGAAAAGAAGATAAAGCGGGATTACCATTTATTGGCAGTGCGGGAAAGATTCTCGACGAGTTGATTGAATCTATTAAAATCAAAAAAGAGAATGTCTATATTGCAAACATCGTCAAATGCCGACCACCAAAAAATCGCGACCCTAAACCCGAAGAAGTTATCATGTGCAAAGATTGGCTCAATCAACAAATTGCAATTATCAAGCCAAAACTGATTGTGCTTCTAGGCCGACATTCTATGGACAGATTTCTCCCAGGTCAAAAAATCTCAGTTGACCATGGAAAACCAAAAAGATATAATGGCAAAATCTATTATCCCGTTTATCATCCAGCAGCGACTTTATATAAGCGATCATTACTAGAAGAATTACAAAAAGATTTTCAAAACATTCCAAAAATAATTAAAGAGATTAAAAAAGAGGAAAAAACTGAAATTGCAGAGGTTTGATTTGACCACTGCTTGATTTTATGCTAACTTTAACTATATTTGAAAGGTATAAATATCAAACATATGGCCTGGTGACCGAGTGGTTAGGTAGCGGTCTGCAAAACCGCGTACGCCGGTTCAAATCCGACCCAGGCCTCCAAATTGACAATAAAATATAAACTATGCCGGGGTGGCGGAATTGGTAGACGCGACGGACTTAAAATCCGTTAAACTTATACTTTGTGAGGGTTCGAGTCCCTCCCTCGGCACAAATTTAATTTATTTTTATGCCATATCTTGCAGAATTTTTAACAATCGCGATTATACATCTCTTGGTAATGATGAGTCCAGGGCCGGATTTAGCGATGATTATCAGAAATAGTTTGATGTATTCAAAGAAAACTGGTATATATTCTAGCATTGGTCTTGCTATTGGAATATTACTTCATGTCTCTTATTCTCTGATTGGCATTGGCTTTATTATTTCAAAATCAATCGTTTTGTTTTCCTTAATTAAGATTTTAGGAGCTACTTATCTAATTTATATTGGATATAAATCATTAAAAAATAAACCAAACAAAGCTAAATCTGAAGAATTGAAACAAAACCTAAATATAAAAAGAGGTGAAGCTATAAAAATGGGATTTTTGACAAATGCTTTAAACCCTAAAGTTACTCTATTCTTTCTAAGCTTATTTACTCAAGTCATTAGTATAGAGACTCCTTTATTTGTGCAGGTTCTATACGGAATTGAAATGACTTTCATGACTTTTATTTGGTTTTCATTTGTAGCAACGATACTTTCCCATAAAACAATAAAAGCAAAATTTTCTTTATTTCACAATTATTTTGAAAAAGTCTTTGGTATTATTTTAATTCTATTAGGCATTAAAGTTGCGATATCTAGTTCTAAATAAACAAAAAATGAAAAGACTTATTTTTTTATTATCTTTAATTCTGGGCTTGATTCTTTTTATAGGATCAATACAACAAGCTGGAGTTGAAAGTGTTATTCAAGCTATTAAAATATTTCCCATATCAGCTATATTGGCTGTTTTTTTTATAAATTTTACCGCAATTTTTATTGTTGGCACGCTTCGATGGAAGATAATTATAGAAGCACAAAATAGTCATAAAACAAGCTTCAACAAGCTTTTACGAGCCAAACTCGCAGGATTTACCGTAAGTTATATCACTCCTTCTGTACTAGTCGGAGGTGAACCAGTAAGAGCATATATAATAAAAGAAGAATCTGGTTATGGCTGGGAAAAATCATTTGCCTCAGTTCTAATTGACCAAGCAATTTATTTTTTCTCGCTTTTTTTGTTTATGGTTTTTGGCTTTCTCTTCTTAGCCCACTATTTTTCTCTTCCAGTTAGCGTTTTTTATGGCTTTGGCTTTATAATAGCCACGTCACTTATAATTTTTTATTTATTCTATTCTAGAATAATCAAACGCAACTCTGATGGTCATGGCTTTTTTATCTTCATTATTAAAACAACGAGATTAGATAAAATTAAATTTATTAAAAGAAAACTAGAGAATATTAAGAATATGGAAAACATTATAGCTGAATTCTTTAACAAAAAAAATGCAGTCTTTGCTTATGCTCTTCTTCTTGCTCTTCTGGAAGTATTTTTATATGTAATAACAGTTTGGCTTATCATTCAAACTCTAGGAGAAACAATCGACTTGGCATATTCCTCAGCCATTTTTTTTATTATTACATTAGCAAACTTTATTCCAATCCCAGGATCGCTAGGAAGCTTTGAGACGTCTTTATTATTTATTTTTGACCTTCTAAATCTTGGAAAAAGTAATGGATTTGCCTTTAGTTTGATTTTTAGATTGATTAATATTGTTCTTGTTTTGTTCGGATTTCTGACCTTAGTCCATTTCAGTATCAAAACTCTCTCTAATAATTTTAGTATTGAAACTCCGAAACAACTTCTCAGGCTTCATCAATTTTTGATAAAATTCTTTCACCAAAAATAAACAGACCATTACTGGTCTGTTTATTTTTATATAAAATTTCTATCAAATTACTGGATTTCAATTTCAACTCTTTTCGCTCCAAAGTTGAGAGCTTCTTGTCTGGTAGGAAACCAAATATCAACTTTATAATCACTCTTCATCCTGTCTTCTACTGTAAAAATTTTATCTCCGTATAATGACGGAAATTTCACCTTTGTACCAAACTTGAGAAAGTTAGCAGCGATTGTTCCATCATAAACATGAGTTCCGTTTGCCGTGATGAATGGAGTGGAATCAGTTTGATCAACTGTTGAAGAATATGCCGTCACAAGAACAAGCTTTCTTTGTTTTGTTGAACTCTCCGTTGATTCTTCGTTAACAGCTATTTCCGCGCCCTTAACTGATCCTGTAGTTTTTATTATTGTGGCTAAGACTTTTTCTTCCTTTTTTTCCTCCGAAACAATCATTTCGTTTAATAAATTTCCTTTTTGAAATGATAATTCTGGCATAGAAAAACCTTTTACTGCTTTAATATCACATGAATTATTTTGATTTTTGTTTGTTTTTTGCTCTACTACTGCCCCCGTAAGATGTTGAGAAGATAATATTCCAACAGTTATGCTTGTTATAGCAATAACTGTAATTAACAATGAATGTTTTCTTGACCTTACGTTGCTTAAAAAGCGTTTACTCATAGACTAACTTAATAATTAAAAAAGCCTTACAAAAGACTTTTACACTTGATACTAACATAATCTTAAATTCTTGTCAATAGCTAAATTCAAACGGTGAATTCAAACCCCGAAGCCTC
>JAGLID010000061.1 GCA_023143145.1 Minisyncoccota bacterium
CAAAGTGGTTGGAAAAGTTTTGACGAGTATTCCGTATGTTGGATATATTTTGGCCTTTGCAAAAACGACGCTTGGATTTATTTTGTTGGTTATCGTTCCTTGCGCGATAATTATCTTCGAAGAGGCGGGAAAGATATTCAAGGAGATGAAACTGAGTAAAAAGAAAAAATCTGAGAGTGAGAATACTGATAGTGAAAAGAATAATTCTATAATTGAAACGACAGATTCCGGACAAAACCCGGAATTATAAAAATATCAATTTTTTAGAATATATATAAAACAATGAAAAGAACAGCTACAAAAAAATCAATTGATTCAACCAAAACAAGAATGACAAAAAATTCTGCAGTTTTGAGCTTGAAGGGAATTAAATATTCTGCTGTGAAAAAAAGTCTATTAGAAATGACTGTTCTTTTTTTGATTATTGGTTTGAATTGGTCTGCAATTTCTGCTATAAGTGGAACGCAGGCATATTTTCATGATGTAGAAGTATCTCCTGAAAATATATTGGTAGCTACAAAAGTTGATTTTTCAGTTGAACTTTTAGTACCAGATCTATTTCGAACACAGACTCAAGGCGGTTGGAGTTCTACTGCGAAAGGTGATAATCTGGGAGCTTATAGGGATGCGAATTTTGACGAAGCTTTTTCGGAGGGTTTAGTTGTTGGTGATAATGATAATGATGATAACGGTGAACCTTTAGGATATCACGCGCTTTTTACATCAAGCTTGGCTATACAAGAGTTTTTGCCGACAGGAGGTGCTCCAGCTCCTTTTACTGGGAATTATGAAGATCCAGAAGATGAAGAAGGAGTCGAGGCCGGAGTGTTGGCCGGACAGGTTGTCGCTTTAACTTTAAATGTTGGTTTTGATAATTATGATGAAGATTTTGGTGTTAGCGAGAACAATCTTGAGGATTTTTATGCGAATTCGGCGGAAGCTCAATGCGAAGATATGACTGTCGGTGATGTTCTGGCTGAAGCGAATTTGGTATTATCAGGACAATCAAGTGAATTTAGTCCGTCAGAAATTAGTGAGTGTGTCGATGAGATTAATAATAGATTTGTTGACGGAGAAGTTGAAGGGAAAGTGATGCCGGGTGAAACTGTTTTGAAAGAAATATTTATAGAAAAATACGAAGGATTGAATTTTCAACACGTCATTGAAGTTGAACATGTTTCAGGCGATACGGATTTTTGTGAAGCCTTGAAAGTTGAAGCTTATTTAAATAATTCATTGAAATATTCCGGATTTTTGCTGGATATGTCTGTTGATCCAACTTCGTTTTTAGATCCTTTTGATAAATGGATGCTATATATCGGACTTGATGAAAATGCACTTTCTAGCTTAAGTGAACAAACTTGTGATTTTGAATATATAATTTCAGGCTGGCAAGAAAATATAAGCGTTCAGGGAGGCGGTTTCTCTGATATTGAAAAAATCCTTGATTCAGTGGAAAGCGGTGAATGGACTTTTGTTGAAATACTTTCGCTAACTACGAGTTTTGATGATGGAGTTCTATTACCGCAACTTCCAAATTCTTCACCAGAGCCAACTCCTGAACCAGTCGAAGAAGATGAAGATGAAGATGAAACAGAAGAAGGCGACAGCTCTAGTGATGAAGTAGCCGATGGCGAAACAAGTGACGGAGCTATTGATGATGAAGATGAAATCGCAGAAAGAATTGAGGAGGAAGAAATTATTGATGACGGAGATGCGACTGATGGTAATATTGAAGAAGATGAAGACGAAAGAGAAGAAGGTGACGGAACTGTTGATGACAGTGATGATACTGGTAATGAAGATGAAGCTACAAAAGAAGCTGATGATGGTGAAGATGAAATTATAGAAGAAACTGACGAGGAAGATATTATTGATGACGGAGATGTGATTAATGGTAATGTTGAAGATACTGATAGCGATAACACAAACAGCTCCACACAGGAGAATGAAACCAGCGACGAGGAAGATATAATAGATGATACAACTGATGATGAAGAAATATCTTTTAAAGAGACAGAGATAATAGAGGAAATCGATGTTATTGTTGATGATGAAGATATAAAGCCTGAAGTTATTGAAGATATTATCGCAGATTCCGAAGAAACAATAATAGAATTTAACCTGAGTGTATAAATATGCGAATATATATTTGAGCAATTCTTTCTTGGAAAAATAATTATAAAAAATATATATATGTTACTAAGAAAAAAAATATATCAATTTAGTTTAATGACACTTCTTTTTGCTTGCGGAAGCTTATTTGTTGTGACATCTGTTTTTGCGCAAACTCCTATTGAAAAGCCGTTAGTTGTGACTTTTTATAATTCAGAGGGTATGGAATCTAATCAACTATTTAATGCAGTGAACTTTTTACCTGGTGATGATGCCTTCGGTTATGCCACAGTTAGCAATAATAGTGGAGATCCAAAACCAATAGCTATTGAAGCTATTAATTTTGTTAATGATGATCTTGATACGAGCGGAAAATTTGGTGATGGTTTAAGATTGATAATTGAAGAAGATCTTAATTCCGTGGAGTGTTTTAATGGAACACTGACTGATTTTTTTGATAAAGGAGAATTTCTTTTGTCTGATCCTGATTTATTAGGTAATGGAGAAAGTATTACTTATAATTTTTATGTCATTTTTAAAGAAAATTCGGATAATGATTACCAGGAAAAGAGTTTGGGATTTGATATATTGATTGGTTTTCAGGGAGAAGGTGGGGGAGTGAGCACGGACGATTTGCCTTCGGGTTTGACAATCTTAGATGAATCAATTGTAGCTACGGTTAGTGAGAACAGTGCGACTATTTTATGGACGACAAGTTATCTTTCCACAAGCCAGGTTGTTTACGCCGCTAATTATGAAAGTTATAGTTTTGATTTAAGCCAGACAAATTACGGCTATCCGCATGCCACTTTGGATTATCTGACAAAAGTTATATCTCACGTAGTAGAAATTGATAATCTTCAGGCAAATACTACATATTATTTCCGCAGTATCTCGCATGCATCACCACCATCAATTAGCCGAAGCCATAGTTTTACAACTCTGGCGATGAACAGTAATCTTGATGGAGATTATTACAATGCAAATATGCAAAATTTAAATGAGGATAACAAGGATAATGCTATCAGTATAAACAGTCCTATTAAAAACGATTCTAAGAGTAATAGTTTGATTGCGAGCATTAACGAGTTAGTTAGTTCAGTAGGAAATTCAGTAAATTCAGTCTTTGGCAATACAAAGGAAATAACTAAAAAAGATACTTTTTCAGTTCCAGTTCAGCAAAATATTATTATGGGTAGTTTTGAAGTAAATTCAGACTTATATTTATTATTTATAATCATATCAACATTGGCAATTATTATTGGGTTATACTATATTAAAAGGATTTAAAAAAAGACAAAACAAAAATAAATGTCAAAATTCAGAATGACAAAAAGCGGTTTTATGGCCGTTTTTTTTGCTTTTAAATCTGGAATTTCAACCATTAACAAAGTTTGATTTTTAATGTAGAATTAAGATATTGATAAACATTTGTATATATGAATATAACTATGAAAAAGACAATCTCTGAAAAACCAACTCGTTTAATTTATCACAATCCAGTGTCTTTGATTACCTCAAATTATAAGGGACAAAAAAATGTTTTCACTGTATCATGGCTTTCAGTCATTTCCAATGACCCACCATCCGTAATGATTAGCGTTGATAAAAAAAGAGCATCTTTTGATTTGATTGAGAAAAGTAAGAAATTTGTCATTAATGTTCCTAATGTAAAAATGCTCAAAGATGTGATATATTGTGGAAATGTTTCAAAAAGAGAAAAAGATAAATTCAAAGAGAGGAATTTGATGTTTTCGATTTCAGAAAATGATGGGATAATTCTTAATGATGTCGTTGCTTTTGTGGAGTGCAAAACAACTATGGAAGTTGATCTTGGCAAACGAATGCTTTTTATTGGTGAAATTGTTGATGCTGGAGCAGACGAAGAAGCCTATTCTGATGGAAAATGGAATTTGAAGAATGAGAATTCAAAAACATTGTCTTTCTTGGGGGAAAATGGAAGGTATATAACAATAGATGAAATTAAAAATTAATTTTAATATACATAGAATAATCATTTTTGTCACCCCAAAATCAAGCATAATTGAGAGATCTCTTCGATAATAATTACGGAAAATGATAAATCTTATTGCGGTGAATAACAGTGAAAAGATCTCTCACTCTCTGGGATTTGAAATGACAATAAAAAAAATAAATTAACCTATAAAACATGAATTGCAAAAGATCAATAGAACTACACAAACAATTTGGCGGAAAATTGGAAATTAAGAGTAAATTCGAAATTAAAACGAGAGAAGATTTGAGTATGGCTTATACGCCTTGCGTTGCTGAGATTTCTTCGGCGATTGCAAAAGACAAAAACTTGGCTAAGGAATATACAATTAAGAAAAATACAGTTGCGGTAGTTTCTGACGGAAGCGCCGTTTTGGGTTTGGGAAATATTGGAGCAGAAGCGGCAATTCCAGTAATGGAAGGAAAAGCAATTTTGTTCAAAGAGCTTGCCAATGTTGATGCATTCCCAATATGTCTTACGACTCAAGATCCCGATGAAATTATTTCAATTGTGAAAAACATTGCTCCAGTTTTTGGTGGAATTAATTTGGAAGATATCTCTGCGCCAAAATGTTTTTATGTTGAAGAAAAACTGCAAGACATTGGAATTCCTGTAATGCATGATGACCAACATGGCACAGCCATCGTTGTAACTGCAGCTCTGATTAATGCTTTGAAAATTTTAAAAAAGGACATTAATAAAACAAAAGTTGTAATCGTTGGCGCAGGAGCAGCTGGAATTGCCATAACTAAAATGATTGCCAAGGAATTATGTTTTCAGGATATAATTGTCTGTGATAGCAAAGGGATAATAAGTAAAGACCGTACAAATTTGAATCAAATGAAAAAACGTCTCTTGTCGTTTACGAATAAAAATAATCGAAGTGGGTCAATCGAAGAAGCACTAGTGGATTCCGATGTATTTATCGGAGTTTCTACAGGTGGAATCTTGAATATTGAAATGGTCAAAAAGATGAACAAAGATTCAATCGTTTTTGCGATGGCAAATCCAATTCCAGAGATTATGCCTGATGATGCAAAAAAGGGAGGTGCTGCAATTGTCGGGTCTGGCCGAAGCGATTTTCCAAATCAAATCAATAACGTCTTGGCCTTTCCAGGTATATTTCGAGGATTGCTCGATGGAAATATCACGAAAGTGACTAGCGGAATCAAAATCAATGCCGCAAAAGCTTTGGCTGATTATGTCAAAAATCCAACTGTAGAAAATATTCTCCCAGGCCCACTTGATCGCGGAGTTGCGAAAGTAATTGCGCAAAGTATTACGCGATTAAAATAAATGAATTTGTAATTTATATATCGCATAACTGTTGTTTATATAATGCCTGGACATGGTAATATTTTTAAAGTTAATAAGTAAAAACTATGGCAAAAAGCATATACACTAAAATCTTAAATGATTATTTAAATTATTCAAAATATGAATTTTCTGAAATTGATATAAAATTAGTTGAAAAAGACAAAGCTCAATGGATGACTGATAAATTATTTAGGCGTAAATTCAGAAAGACTAAAATTTATGAAAATACGTATAACGACATTTTAGGTAAAATTAGATTATCTGTAGACAAAAATCTTCCAGTTCATTTTACGATTATATTTGGTGGATATAAACATTTTTGGAATTTTTCATATCCGACGGTTGATTGGGCAGAATTATTTAACCTGAAATTTATGTCTGAATTCGTTGCTCCAATTCTAGCAATACATAAACCAGGAGTAGTTTTGGATTATGCCTCTGAAGATGTAATCATAACTAAAATGAATAACTATCCAAAACAATCATTAGATAAATATGCAAATAGTTTTCAGATTTTGATTGATTATTATTCAGAAAGAATGCCAAAAAACTTTCAAATTAATTATGTCAGAACTGGTGATAAATATGATTCAGAACTTCTATTTCGTAAAATTGACGAGAAACTAGATGATAGAAGGAAAGATTGGAGTAAATTAACCAGTAAGCAAAAAGAAATAAATTTAAAAAGAAGTAATAGGTCTTTTATGTTTAAAGGAGAAGTTGATTATTCTGATTTGAATGAAAGTGGAAAGAATAAACTAATTGAAAAATCTAAACAAATTGAGAATCTCTTTTATGAGATCGAAGATGAATTGATTGATGGTTATTATTATGAAGGAACACACATTCCGATTGCTTTGTCATGGGGTTTGTCAGATGAAAATTTTGATCATTGGCTCACGTTAGGTTCCGTGTCAGGTTCATCTGTTGATTTCTGGATTGGAAGAGGAATATTGGAAATTAGAGATGACAAATTAGTACCAAGAGTTGTATCTCATAGTCAATATGAAAAAATTAAAAACAATCTTATTACAGTGGAAATAGATTTACCTCTAAAGGGAAATTTCAAATATTTAGAAATTTCAAAAGAGCAATTGGAGTTTAAGAAATAATTAAAAATAAAATTAATAAAAAAT
>JAGLID010000062.1 GCA_023143145.1 Minisyncoccota bacterium
ACCTAAGTGAATTTACAGAATATGCAAAAAACAAATTAGCTTTTGTGCCAGTGGGAACAATTGAATGGCACGGAAATCATCTTCCAGTTGAAACTGATTTTTTGGTAGCTCAAAAAGTTTGTGAAATTTTGTCCAAGAAAACCAAAGGTTATGTTTTGCCACCAATTTACTTAGGGACAGACAGGGACAGAATTAGAAATGGAAGAAAATTCATCGGAATAAATGCACAATTAAGTAAAGAACTTGCCGGTAATTTATACTATTTAAAACCACATATTTTCCTGGCGATGATGAGCGGTTTGATAGAAAATTTAAGCAAACAAGGTTTTGAGAAAATATATATAATTACCGGTCATGGAGGAAGCAAGCAAATTGAAGTCTTGAAGAAAGTCGAAGAAAAATTTCAGAATGTTGTTCTTATAAATGCTTTCAAAAATATTAGTGTTCATGCCTATCACGGTGATGAAAACGAAACTTCAGTTTTCTGGGCTTGTTATCCAGAAGAAGAGGCAAAGAGTCGAAAGATGAAAATTGAAAGTGACGATGATTTTGTGAAATTCAAAGGATATGATCCCAGAGAGAAAGCATCTTTGAAATTAGGCAAGAAGCTTTTGAGTGAAATGATTAGAAATATAAGTAATAAAATATTGTAAAATATGAGCAGGAGAGATTATAATTTCTATGTTTATATAATGGTAAGTTCTTCTGGTACATTATATGTTGGAATGACTAATGATTTGATTCGTCGGGTTAGCGAGCACAAAGAAAAGAAAGTTGAAGGATTTAGTAAAAAATATTCTTACAATAAATTAGTTTTTTACGAGTATCATAAGTATGTCTATAATGCGATTGAAAGAGAAAAAGAAGTTAAAAAATGGAGACGAGAGAAAAAGCATGATTTAATAAAAATGATTAATCCGCATTGGAATGATTTATATAAAGAGTTGTTTTGATAGATTTTGTCTTAATTGTATTTTAAAATTAATCATTTATAAATGACAAAACAATCTTTTTTGTCATTTCGAATGGAGCGGAGCGAAGAGAGAAATCGCTTCGGTAATAATTACGAAAATAAATGATTTTATTGCAACAAACATCATTGAAGCTATTTCTCACCCTCCGGGATTCGAAATGACAAAAGTACGTCTTATTAAATAAAGTATATTTTGTGTGTGATACAAATATTTATTTTTAAATAACTTTATGACAGAAATCAAGGTTTTAATAGAGGGCTATGCTAATGAAATTAAAGGTGGATGGAAAGCATCTTCTTCAGTTGTTTTTGTGCGGAACAAAAAGAAAAATATTTTGATTGACACAGGTTGCAATCGAAAAAAGTTACTTGATTCTCTCAGAAAAGAAAAGCTCAATACAGGAGACATTGATTTTGTAATTCTCACTCATAATCATCTTGATCATATATTATTTGCTGGAATTTTTGAAAATGCTAAAGTTCTGACAACTGAGGAAATGTATAAAAATGATAAACAAGTAGTACATAATAATATTATATCTGGCACAGATTTGAAAATCATTCAAACTCCTGGACACTGTAATGAGCATTGTTCGGTTGTAATTCCAATTGGTAAAAAAGTTTATGTATTTGCCGGAGATGTATTTTGGTGGATAGATGGCAAAAAACAATCTCTTGATATCAATAAAATTGATGATGCGCATATCGATGAAGTGAATGTGAAAAAGTTAGTTCAATCCAGAAAAAAACTCCTCGAAATCGCGGATTATATAATTCCAGGACATGGGAAGATGTTTAAGGTGAAGAAATAGAAAATGATTAATAACCTATAAAATATGGAAAAATTGAGCGATTCTTCTAAGGCCAAAATCTATACTGGGTTATGTATTTTTTCATGGGCATTTATTCCTGTGGTGGCTAAATTGGGTCAAATAGATTTAGATAATCACCAGTTTTTATTTTGGTCAAGTTTAATTTCTTTCATAACCCTTTTTTCTATTACTTTGCTGAGCGGTAAAATAGGTCATTTTAAAGAATATGATAAAAAAGCTATTTTAAATGCAGTTTTTCTTGGTTTCCTTGGAGCTTATCTGTATTACATATTTTTATACTTTGGCTATGCACAGGCGAAAGGTTTAGAGGTTTTAATATTGCAATATACCTGGCCGATATTTGTTGTTATTTTCGCATATTTTTTTATTAATGAAAAACTAACCCTTTCTAGAATTATAGCTTTAATGTTTGGTTTTGTTGGTATTTTAATAATTTTAACCAAAGGTGATATTTTTTCAATTAGTTTTGATAAAATAAAAATAAATTTAATAGTATTAATCGGAGCTTCTTTTTATGCAATATTTTCTGTTTTAGGGAAAAAGGCCAATTATGAACAATTTACAATGGTTACAATTTTCTTTTTTACCGCAACTATTGCTTCCTTCTTCTCAATGATTATTTTTTCAGATTTTAAGACATTAACGATTGATTCTTTGTTTCCTGTTTTTTTGAATGGGATTTTTATAAATGGTATTTCTTACGTTTTTTGGTTTAAAGCATTAAAATATGGTAAAGTATCAAGTGTTGCACAAGCTGTTTTCTTTGTTCCTATTTTATCATCAGTCTTTTTGTTGCTAATATTTAATGAAAGATTTTTACTAATTTATCTTGTTGGATTTATTTTTATACTTTTAAGTAATCTTTTAGTTCAAAATAAAGATAAAATAAAAAATATAGTTGTTGAAGAATAATGCTTTTTGGGAATTAAAAACGAAAAATTAGCTGAATTGGGAAAGTTATTACCAAAAGAAGAAGTGGATTGTCATATGAAGATATATGAATTAGTATATGATAAAAATAATGAAGACTATGATGAAATTGACATAAAATAACTTTACTAGCATGATTTTGAGGAGGTTAAACAATTGATTGCCAAAGATCGGACTAAATTTAAAGGTGATTTTCCAGTCGTTTTAAATTGGTATATTAATAATTTTCGAAAATAGACATTAATTACTCAAAAACGACTAAATAGTCATTTTTTTAATTTAATAAAACCTATAATAAAAAACTGTTTATGAGTTTAAACGTTAAAAAACATTTTAGAGATTTGATATATATTGTGACGATATTATTTTTTCTCTTTATAATCTTTATTCCAGCAATTTATGTTCTGACTTATGCGATTGGAGGAAAGATTGAAATTTCAGGAGAATTAATGAAGGCGCTTTCAGTTTCATTTTCTGTCGCATTGATTGTGACAATTATCAATTTATTTTTTGGAGTTGCATTGGCATGGGTTTTTGTGAAATCAAAAAGCAAATATAAAATCTGGTTGGATAATTTAATTGATTTGCCACTTATCGTGCCAACTGCCGCTTTGGGACTTTCAGTTTATTTGTTTTGGGGAGAATTTTGGAATTTCGAAAAAGGCTTGGTGATGATTATTTTGCTTCATATTATTTTCACTCTACCGTACATGGTTCGCTCTGTAGCGGCTTCTATAGAGCAAATCAATAATACATACAATGAGGCTGCAACTACGCTTGGAGCAACTGTTTTTACGCTATTTCGTACGATTGATTTACCACTGTTTAAAAATGGAGTTGTGACGGGAGCAGTTTTAACTTTCACGCGAAGTCTTTCTGAAACTGGAGCAACAATGATGGTCGCTAGCATGGCAACAATGACTGCGCCAGTATTTGTAGTGAATTTAAAAAATTCGGGTGATGTTCCTCAGGCTGCTGTCGCCAGTATCATTCTCATTCTTTCAGCTTTAAGCATTCTTTTTATTGCTAAATTTCTAACCAGAAAGAAGCATTTTAATTTTAATTATATTTATCCTAAATTTGAACAATCGCTTAGCAATTTGTACAATGTAAGAAATTTTATTTTAACTCTGTTTTTTCTTTTCATTATTCTGATTCCTACTTTTTATATCATTTTTTATAACTTTGCAAATTTTTCACCAATTTTTAATTCGCAAATTTTGGAAAGTTTCGTGATATCATTTGGAATTGCTTTTGCCGTTACACTTGTAGGACTTATTTTTGCAATTCCAATGGCATATTTCATCGCTAGAAGCAAGAATCGAAAACTAGCTTCGCTTTTTGAAAATTTGCATGACGTTGTTCTTTTGGTTCCAACAAGTGCACTTGGATTTTCTCTAGCAATGTTTTGGGGAAAACTTGAATTCAATGAGCTTTTGATTTTAGCTCTGAGTCATTTATGTTTTACGTTTCCTCTTCTTGTTAAACCAATTACAACGGCTATTAGTAATATCGATTTTAGTATTGAAGAATCTGCTTTGTGCCTTGGTGCCAGCTATCAAAAAGTTATAACTTCAATTCTTTTCCCCTTGATTTTGCCAGCTATCGTGGCGGGAAGCATTATGGCTTTTATGAGAAGTCTTTCAGAGACTGGTGCAACGCTAGCTGTTAGTCATGATGTTAAAACAATTTCAGTTTTGATCGTCGATTTGGTTAAGAATAATCAATTAGCAGAGGCTGGATTTTTATGCTTTGTACTATTTATGATTGCCTTCATATTTTTGATAGTTTTGAAGGGTACGAAAAAAAAGATGTAGTTCTGAATAATAAAATTGAATTAAGTTTCTCACCGAATTCTATCGTTTAACTCTAGGGTGACAATAAATTATTAAAAAATTATTTAAATAAAACTATGCCAAATATAGAGCTTAAAAAAATCACTAAAACTTTTACTTCCATCAATGAAGCTACAAAGGGAGAAATTATTACGGCTGTTGATAATGCTAGCTTGAAGATTAAAAAGTATAGTTATAATACGCTTTTGGGGCCATCTGGTTGCGGAAAGACAACTCTGCTTCGTATGATTTCTGGACTTGAAAATCCTACAGAAGGAAAAGTTTTTTTCGATAAAAAAGATGTGACAAATATGCCGACTCAAGAGCGTGATATTGGATTTGTTTTTCAAAATTACTCCCTTTTTCCACATATGGATATTTGGCATAATGTTAGCTACGGACCAATAGTGCGAAATAAATTCACAAAAGAAACTGAAAAATATATTCACAGTATTTTGAAAATGGTCAAGCTTGATGAAAGGGCTAAAGCCTATCCAAATGAGCTTTCTGGTGGAATGAAACAACGAGTGGCTGTGGCCCGTGCGATTGCCACAAAATCGCCCTTAATGCTTCTTGACGAGCCTTTAGGAGCTCTTGACGTGAGAATTGGAACTGCTTTACGATATGACTTGATGAAATTGGTAAAAAAGTATAAACTGACGGCAATTCACGTGACGCATAATCAAGAAGAAGCGATGACAATCTCGGATAATATAATTATGATGAAGAGAGGAAAAGTGATTCAATCAGGATCACCAAAAGAAATTTATAAAAATCCTAATTCAATTTTTTCAGCTTATTTTCTAGGAAGATGTAATTTCTTCCAATGTGAAATGATTGATAAGAATACAGCTAATTTTCAGGGCACGATAATTAAATTACCAAAAAATTACACAAGAAAGAAAGTAGTACTCGGTGTTCGAGGTGAGAAAATACACATAAATAATATATTGAAAAGGGAAAACATTCAGGGAACAATAGAGTTTATAAATTTTCTCGGAGAAAAATGGCAATACATTATCAGACTATCTGATGGAACAGAAATAAGTGCTCTCAAAAGAACACCACACAAAGCAAAGATTAGACAAAAAGTTTCAATCAGTTTTTATGCTGACAATATTTTGATTTTTAACAAACCGAAAGATTTTGAAAGTGAAAAATCGGTATAATTAAATAATAAAAAAATAACCTTCATTGAAGGCATTATTGATTTTTTAGTTTTGGATTTTGTTTTTTTACTTTATCGATTTTATTTCCATTAAATAATGTTGTAATGTAAGTCATTATAATTGTTATCACAACGATTAAATAAATGCATAAAAGTAATATTTTTCTTTCTATCCACTCCATAATCCACCTCTAGAATTTTGAAATATTATGTAGTTTAACCTTAAGGATATCATATCTTTATTGAATATTTTCGTCAAATTATTATTGAAAAGATTTTGTCCGTATATTATCAACTGACATTAAATCTATTTAAAACAATTATAACAACTAAATAATGAATATAGAAATTCTTCGAAAATTAAAGTCATGGCGTGATCAAACTGCTCGAAAGGAGAGCGTGGATCTTTTTCGCGTGCTTTCAAATAAGACAATTGAAGATGTTGCTAGGGCCGAACCAAGAACTAAGAATGAGATGACAAATATCAAGGGTATAAAAGATAAAAAATTTTATAAATACGGAAAGGAAATTATTGATATTATAAATAGTGAAAGCATGATGAAAAATAATAATGGTTCATCAGAGAATATTTCGCAAAAATCATTAACATGGCAGGAAAGGGGACTAAATATTAATAATCACGATAGTCAGATGGGTCACAGTATTTCAAAGCCAGTAGCAGGGATACATATTTCAGAGCAAGAAAATAAAATATATTCCATAAGTGAATTTTTAGATATTCTAAATGAACGCTTAATGATTTCAGAACTAAGAGTTAAGGGCGAAGTAACAAGTCTTGATCAAAGAGAAAAAGTTATATATTTTAGCCTAAAAGATAAAGATGACGAAAGTATTATTAACTGTTTAATTTTTAGATATCAATATGATATTTCAGCGGTAGCATTTGAAATTGGAGATGAAATTATTGTAACGGGATATCCAGAAATTTATAAGCCAATGGGTAGATTAAGTTTGAAAACAAGTTTAATTGAAGTTGCGGGAGAAGGGGTTTTAAAAAAGGCGTATGATGAATTGAAAATAAAACTTGAAAAAGAGAGTTTGTTCGCAATTGAAAGAAAAAAAAATCTTCCAGATTTTCCAGCAACAATTGGGCTTATAACATCTTCTCAGGGGGCGGCCATTGGAGATTTTCGTAGTAATTTAGGAAATTATGGTTTTAAAATTAATTTTATTAATTCAAATGTTGAGGGTAAACAAGCAGTTTTTGATTTGATATCCGCCGTGAAACAATTTGGAAGAATGAAAAATATTGATGCTCTTGTAATTATCAGAGGCGGAGGAAGTCTTGAAAGTTTACAGGCTTTTAATAATGAATCGTTGATAAGGGAGATAATAAAATTGAGAATTCCGCTTGTTTGCGGAGTCGGTCATGAAAAGGATGTTTCCTTGGTTGCAATGATTTCTGATATCGCTGTTTCAACTCCAACAGCTGCAGCAAGAATTATAAGAGAATCTTGGGACAAAGCATTGGATAGATTAAATAGTAATCAGCTGACGGTTATAAATTTATTTGAAAAACAATTGCAAATAAAAAAATATGACTTACAGGAGTTTTCCCACTCTTTGAAAAATAGATTAGAAAAAATATTTTACAGATTTTATGAAATAAAAAATAAGATTTTCGTTAATTTTGAAAAAATTGAATTTTTAATAAAAAATAAAAATGCTGATGTTATTTTTTTAAAGAATACAATAATTACTAAATATGAAGAATGCATTTCTCTAATAAGAAAAAATATATATAATTTTGAAAATTCTCTCAAGATTCATAACCCCAAAAGACAATTAAAATTAGGTTATAGTATTGTATCCCATAAGGGGAAAATTGTAAGGAGTGTTCAACAAATCAAAAGGGGGGATTTAATTGATGTGAAACTGACAAATGGTGAAATTTCTTCTGAAGTTAAGAAGATAAAGAGATAATAATCTTTGTGCTTAAATTACAGTATATTTGTGAATTGTTTATAAGATTTTATGGGTATTGACAGAATATTATATGCATGCTATTCTATACAAGTAAGCTGTGCGTATAAAGTAGAACACGAGTCGAATTCTGCAAAGCATTATGTCTTGCATTTTAATTCGCATTTTATTATCAAACATGAACGGTAAAATCAAAAAATTGACAGATAAGGGATTTGGTTTCATCACACAAGAAGATGGTGGAAAAGATTTATTTTTTCACTCTAATGAACTTGTTGGTGTAACTTATGATGAACTTAGAGAAGGTGATGAAGTTACTTTTGAAGTAACAGAATCTCCAAAAGGTTTGAATGCTACTCAAGTTTCACTTGTAGCTCAAGCATAAATCATTCTGATTTAGAAAAATAGAAACCCTATTCTAGGGTTTTTATTTTTAGATAATATCAAAAATATGAAATATAATACAGTTGTAATTGGAGGAGGTGCTGCGGGGATGATGGCGGCATGTAGATCAGCAGAGCTTGGAGCTCGAGTTGTTTTGATTGAAAAACATCGAAAGCTAGGAACGAAACTTTTAATAACAGGAAAGGGGAGATGTAATATAACGAATAAAGTGGAGAATAATCGAGAATTTGTTTCCGAATTTGGGAAAAATGGAAAATTTATTTTTTCTGCACTTTATAAATTTGGAATTGACGATACTATTAATTTTTTTAATAATCATGGTGTAAATACAAAAGTCGAAAGAGGAAATAGAGTTTTTCCGAAAAGTGATAAGTCGATAGACGTTCTTAATGCGCTTATTGGTAATATGAAAAATTATGAAGTTGAAATTAGAAAGAATTCGCAAGTAAAAGATTTTATAATCAAAGATAATAATATTCAGAGAATAATACTAAAGAGCGGAGAAAAAATTGAAGGAAATAATTATATATTATGTACGGGTGGTAAATCTTGTCCCACAACTGGCTCGTCTGGAGATGGATATGATTGGCTCTCGAAATTAGGACATACTGTGATTGAATTGTTTCCATCGCTAACACCAATTATCGTAAAAGATAAAGTTGTAAAAGAGCTTGAAGGTCTTAGTCTCAAGAACGTCAAGATAACTGCTTACAAAGGGAATAAAGTCATTGATTCAAAATTTGGAGAAGCGATATTTACATCTGATGGAATGAGTGGACCTATTATTCTTGATTTAAGCAGAAAATTAGCAAAACTCTCGCCAAAAGAGATAAAGATTAAGATTGACTTTAAACCAGCGTTAGACCAACAAAAACTTGATAAACGAATTCAAAGAGATTTTATGGAAGGAAATAATAAAATGTTCAAAAACAGTCTTGATAAATTATTACCACAAAAGCTTATCCCAGTTATTATCAAGTTGTCAGAAATTGACGCTGATAAGAAAGTGAACTTAATTACACACAAAGAAAGAATGAAATTGTTGAATTTTATAAAAGAATTCACATTAGAATTGAAAGAGTTATCTGATTACAATAAGGCGATTATTACATCAGGAGGAGTTAAGTTAAATGAAATTGACCCAAAGACCATGAAATCAAAGTTAATTGATAATTTATATCTAGCAGGGGAAATTCTTGACCTTGATGGACCAACTGGGGGATATAATTTACAAGTTTGTTGGAGTACTGGATATGTGGCTGGTGATAGTGCTGGTAAAAATTTTTAGTTGAAATATAATTATTTTTAAAAGTGTTACTTATAAAGATGATTCATAAAAAAATGAATTTATATCAAAAAAGTGATTGAATAAAATTCAATCACTTTTTTTATTTGAAAAACAAATAAATGCGTTTAACAATTTTGTATGGATATAAATGTGTTTAATCCTTTACTAATTTTATTTTAAAATATAACTGATTTTAGTTTTTGATGTATTTTGATAGATTTTCTATTGATTGCGGTGATAAATTTCGTGCGTTTGTAATCGCTTCTTGAATTAATACTTCTGAAAATGACTCTTGATGTCCTTTTTCAATCTCTCCATCCCCAGTCCTATTTTGCAAATAGTCTTCAGCGTAAATTTTATGTTCTTGAGCCAAGTCTTCTCCATCCCCAGTTTCTTGTATATATTTAGCTAGAGCATGTCTTGCTAGATGAGTAATTCCTTCTCCTTCAATAGCAGTTGTCGTATATGTTTTACCAGAATCATCGCTACTTGAAATTGTTATTTCCTCTTCTGTAATTTCTTGAACTACCTCAACTTCTTTTTCAATGTTTTCAATAATAGCATCTTCCTGATTAGCAATTTCTTGGTCTTGAGTTTCTGCGATAGCTTCTTGACTACCATTAGATTCTACAATTGCATTTTCTGTAGATTCATTTTCTGCCACCATAGTACCACCTGAAGAATCATCAGTTTCTTGGTTATAATTATAAGCACTCATTCCAACAATAAGTACAATCAGCACAACTAAAATTGTTTGCCAATTTTCATAACTCCAATCTTTTATTTTTTCAAACCATCCTTTTGTATTACTTTCAGTTATTTCGATTTCAGTCTCCATGTATTTGTTCCACCCCCTTTCTTTTGATTAAATTGTTAATGATCTTAATGCTTAAATTTTAACATATTTATAATATATTGGCAAGTTGTAGGCAAAAAACAACAATTTATAAAAAAACATTATATTTTTCTTATAATTTTCAGAATTAATTATTTATCACCTGGAAATTCAATTTCAGATAATATACATTTGCTAAAATGTTATTTACTTTTTGAAAGTTATATAGATTCACTTCTGTGTATTTGTTTTAATTATTCAGTCGCGTCTAAATATAAATAAGAATTATAATTTTAAACATATTCACAAAATAATATATATTTATAGTTTTATGTTTATGTAGAAACAGTTGACAAGCTATTGTAAATATATTTTTTTTACTATATAATTAAATTATAAATAAATAAAATAATAGCCTAGAAAATATAAACACATTTTACAAAAAATAAAACGCATTATTTTTTAAGGCAAAATTTATAAATATCTAAAAACGAAAGGAGGTGTTTTAAATGGTCGTAGCAAAAAAGAAAAAAACTACAAAGAGAAAA
>JAGLID010000063.1 GCA_023143145.1 Minisyncoccota bacterium
AGAGAAAACCAGCTGCAAAGAAAAAAACTACAAAGAAAAAATAAGCTTTGCTTACAAATTAAAACACGGTTCTCAAGACTGTGTTTTAATTTGTGCTAGAAGCCTATTTTTGTAACTATAATCCTGTTTTTTTCGCTAAAATCCTCAATTATGGTGCTTTCTTTCTTTTTGAAATATATATCAAATTCTTTTATTATATAATCGATTTGATTCGGATCCGCCTCTAAAAGAATATATATATTTTGATTGTTTTTAAACATTACTTTTGAAAGAGAGCATAATAAAGCTGATATATCATCAAGTCCATCTATCCCCGAAGCAAGAGCAAGTTTTGGCTCAAAGTCTTTCACATTATTTTCAAGTTGCTCATAATCATCGTTTGAAATATATGGAAGATTGGCAGTGATAATATAATCATTTGAATCTGAAAATAACTTTTGATTAATTTCTTTGGTTAAATCACCATTGATAAATTTTATATTATTTTCGAAATTATATTTTTTTGCGTTTGCCTTTGCAATTTCAATTGCAGTTTTTGAAATATCAATTGCAATAGATTGATTAATAAGTTTTAAATAATTATTTTTTTGTAATTCATTTAAAATACTAATTAATATACAACCAGAGCCAGTGCCAATATCAATCAGATTATATTGTTTTATAAAATATTTTTTATTTTTTATAATTTCTAAAACTTCTTTAACTATTAATTCTGTTTCAGGGCGGGGGATTAGGACATTTTCATTTACAAAAAATTCATAACCAAAAAATTCTTTTCTATTTAATATATATGCCACTGGCTCCTGTTTAAGTCTTCGAGTTATGTAATTATTAAATATAATATTTTCCTTGCCAGTTAATTCATAATCATTATGTGCATAAATCCAGCTTCTTTCGAGTTTGAAATTGTCATTCTGGAATGTCGATAGGATATCATGTTTATCCTCACTAATATTATTCGTATATAATCTAGATATATTCAATACTTCTAATAATAAAACTTCCGCATCAAGATTGGCGGAAGGAATATTATGTGATTCGAATTGTTTTATTGAGCCTTGTAATGCTTTTTTGATATTCATGTAGATTTTATTAGTTTCACAACTTCTACTAATAATCTTGATATATAAATGAAATGTCATTCTGAATCAAGCTCAGAATGACAAATATTATTTATCTCCTTTTTCTTCTGGCAACTTTTATTCTCGCCAAGGATTTTTCAAGCATCGCGGTAGTGTCGGCGAAAGCAACATCGGAGAGTCGGTCTTTTTCGGAAAGTAATTTCTTTGCCTTCTCCTTTGCCTCTTTTGCTTTCTCTTCATCGATTTCATCAATTCTTTCTGCAATGTCAGTCATCACAATGACACAATTTTTTTTCACTTCAATAAAGCCATTACAAACTGCCATAAATATTTCTTCCTTTCCATTTCTAATCACAAGTTCGCCATGTTTCATCGTACTGATGATGGGAATGTGATTTGCCAAAACAGTAATTTCACCACTTTTTGTGGGAATTGAAACTCCATCAGCTTCGCCTTGATAAGCAACTTTTTCAGGAGTTATAATTTGGAGGTTTATTTTGTTTGTAGTGGTTGACATAAGTTTAAGATTATGATATAATGTTTTGTTATGCTCAACATAGCATAATCAGTGTGTTTAATTCTGCTATTTATAGCTGGAGTTCAGATTTTAATCTGTAAAAGCGTAGAAAAGATAGCTTTTATTTTCTTACAAGTTAAAACTTGAGCTCCAAGATGATAGGATTAACACCGAGTTCTTTGAAAAAAAGAGAGGTAATCATTCAGGA
>JAGLID010000064.1 GCA_023143145.1 Minisyncoccota bacterium
TTCATCCTCATTTAATTCCGGAAGCACACCGCTTTTTAAAGATTTAATTATAGCAAATACTTCGTTAGATTGCATTTTTTCACCATTCTCAACGGATTCTTTGCTTTGATTTTCTTTTTCACTATCACTTTTTACTGCTTTTTCATTGACATCAGTTTTCTCATCAGTTTCTTGCCTTGATTTAGGCTGTTCTTTTAAACCATCTCCACCTGGATCGTATATCACATCCTCAGAACTTTTTTTTTGATTATTGATAATTTGCCCTTCTTTCTCAAACATAATTTTAGGATTAATTCATTTAACAAAAAACCACAACACCTAAACGATATCATAGTTTTTTGACATTGTAAATCAGTTTTTGTAAAAACATTTGGAATTTAAATGAGTATAATAAGCAATATAATAAAACAAAACCTACTATTTCAGATCCGATACATAAACACTGCTATTCACAGCCAATTCTACAAATTTACTTCTAATGTCCTCCACTAGGACACCTCAATCTAAAATGATCTCTTATCTAAGTGATTATTTTTTAATGTCTTGCGAGTTAAAGCTACTTTACTTTTTGACAAAACTACTAATAAACGCGACATTGACAGAATAACATTATTATGATACAATTTGCAGTTATGATTTTAAAATAATTCTAACAAAAATACGAAAATCATAAAACATATAATTATGTTCATTGAAATATCTTAAATGGAGGGATTAATATAAAGATAATAGAATATCTGCTTACAGCATCACGTAAAAATGATAGCAACGTGAGGAATAAATACTTAGAAAACTCGTTCATTATGTGTCTGCTCGTAATAGCAAGTTTTATACTGTGGTATTTGACAAACAACTGGATTTTTCCGGAATTTAACCCTTTCTCTTATTGGAATATTAATGGAAATTTTTGGGAATCAATCATTCCAATATCATATCCAATTCTAATATATGCAATATTCCTGGGCCAACTCGATTGGTTTAGCAACGAGAAAGCTCAAGATGGAACAATTATTTCTGAGAATATAATCTTCAAAGGAATAATTTCTCTGTTTGCAGGATTATTTGAAGAACTTGGTCATAGAGGAATTTTTATATGGATTGGATTAATAATAATATCCATTACTAATAGAGTTTTCAGCTTGATCATTATAGTTCTATTGATCATTGCATATATTTCGATAGTAGAGAAGATCGATCTTGAAATAAAAAACAGAAACATAAAACTGGTAAGTTGCGGTATCTTGCTTTATGTATTTATTAAGTTTTGGATATTACTAAAACCAATATTAATAAATCCCCTTCACGTAATAAATGGCTTGATCCTACAAGCCTATCAATGGGTAGTACTGGAAAGCTTGATACTATATATAATATCTTTCTTTCTAATGGCACTCGCACTATTGCTAATTAAACGTGAACTCAAGGAAAACCGCCCGATTAATATTACATTAAGATTAATGTCGTTTGTAATGTTAACTGTATATGTTTTACCGAAAGGAGTTAGTGCATTAAGCGACTTACCGATAATTCCTTTAGGAGCAGATAAATGGCTCGTTCTTTTATATATAGGAGCGGTAATGTGGAGCAATGTTAAATTCAGAGCAGGACACAAATATCAGGGCATCGGAGGAGTTTTGCATAGTCATGTATTTGGATTTTACATGATTTACATTGCATTTACTTTCGGCCTTCTGTATGCGATCGTGATACATTTCATGGTAGATTTGCTTATATTTTTAAGCGAACACGTGGTACAGATAATAAAAAACAGAGGAAAAATATCCTCATATTGAATGGGATCGCAATTTTGCTTTCCCAATTTTTTTTAAAAATATATTCCATTACTCAAAATTAAGAATACAAACAATTCTGTTCAAAACCAATTCCACAAATTTACTTCTAATGTCCTCCACTAGTTCACCCAACTCTAAATATTGCTATATTAATCCAAAAACTACAACCAATTAACAATAATAATAAAGAATCTCCAATATGGGAGAGTCTTTTTTATCATATTCGTTTATAATTTTGTGTCCCCGGCAGGAATCGAACCCACATCAAGAGCTTAGAAGGCTCCCGTTCTATCCGTTGAACTACGGGGACAGAACAATATTTAAAATCGCTCTACTTGACTATGCTAACAAAAAATATAGCTTCAGTCAATAGTAAAAGCTATGCTAATTTATTAATTGCATTATTATCTACAAGTCTTCGTTAATTTCAATATTTTCAACTTCAACAGAATTGTTATTATTTTCGTAAACCGTATCTTTAACTTCTACCTTTTTTATGTTATATCGAAATGGATCCACATATTTGAAATCAGATTGAATATTAAATTCATCATTTCTATTTTCTATATTGTCTATGATAGTCTCCATTCTTCTATTAATTCCTTTCCCTTCCATAATTAAATCAACATCATCCGTATAATTTATATAATTTAAATTTGAATAAGTATGATCATAAATAACCTGAAACGAATAAACTAAAGATGAACAAAAAAATACTGTAAACAATAGATACCTATATTTTGCAAAAAAAGATGATACCTTTTTTATTTTTTTAAAATCAATTTTTATTTTCATTTTTTAGATTAAATTTCTATTAAATCCATCAAAAAAGATTATTCAAAATACTGCAATAAACTATCTTTTCGATCATCCCGTATGTACAATCTTAAAACAAAGCTAAGAGACACATCACTAAGTTCATCGTTTTTAGAATTTGTTTTATCTGAAACAATAATTTCCTCAATATTATTATAATATTTAAAAGATTCTAAATCTTGTAAAAATTTCATTAATTCTTCAAAACTTCCATTGACAACAATCTTATAATCTAAATATATCAATTCAGGTGCAAATTGAATATCATCACCAGTAACTTTGCTATCCGGAATTAAATTGCTCTTGCCTGCGACTTCTTTCAAGCTATAATTAAAATCATATATATCAGAATAATTAATTATAGATTGATCAATTTTCTTTTTTTTGTCATTAATTTCATTACGCACATATTTTATATCATCTAATTTGCTAATTTGCATTTCTATGCTTCTAAACTCTTGTTTTTTTTTAATAATTTCCAAGCTTGTAGCTTTAATTTTCGATGGTAAATACAAAAACCACGCATAAAATAATGCAAACAAAATAAGCACCAACATACCTATTCTAATATAAGACTTTTTTTCAATCTTATTCATATTTACAATCAATTAATTCTTAATATAGATTCTCTTTTAATGAATAACTTATGCTTAAAAATATCAGTATCATAGTTTTCTGGTTTCGACTCAAAACCTTTAAAAATCTCAGATTTATTTAAATTATTCTCAAAAATATATTTAAAACTGTTTCCATCAACATATGATCCATTAATTACTACATCAAAAACATTAAGATCTATCATCACAATTTTTCGATTAACAGACCCAGAATCATCTTTAGCAATGCTAGGCTCAATGTTTATGCTATCAATTTTTATTTCAGCAGCTGTTATTTGACTAAGATGATTTAAAACTCGTGTCCAATAAACCTGATCCTCTTGCATAGCTAAAATAGCTCTAGATTGTTTGTTGTATTTTTTTATATCAATCTCTATTAATTCTAGTTCTGCAATTTCTGGTCTTAATTTTATTTCCTCCAATTTTTTCTCCATGTCTCTATTCTCAATATCAACATAGACAACGGCACCAACGAAGAAGCCAATAACAATTAATTGCATAAAGGCAATTAAAAAAAGATTAGCTCTAACAAAACCGTTTATTTTCTCCCACTTAATATTATCTTTATCATCTGGAGATAACAAATTAATTTTTATCATATTTAGCGTTTAAAACATTAGAAACCCTTTAATCCTCTTATCGCCAAACCCAAAACCGTAACAAAAACAAGAGAGTCTTCTCTGGAAATTGGAGGTATTTCCTTGTCTTCGTCAAAAACTATATTAATCCATGGATTCCCTTTTTCAATTTCCTTTTTAATTTGCAAGGAAAGAAAAGAGCTTAAACCAATCATCTTCGACTCTCCTCCACAAATTATCACTTTCGAAATATCTCCACTTGAATCAAAATGCTCTTTGTAATAGGCTGTCAATTTATTTATATACCTTATCATTTCATATAAAGAAGGTTGCATTGCCTTGAATACTTCTTTGCACTGCCCCTGAAAACTAAAACCACATTTTACTTTTATTTGCTCTGCCTTCAATTCATCTATATTTAATCTTTTTGAAATTGCAATTATAAACTCATTTCCACAAACAGGTATGCTGGCCGTAAATTGAACAGCAGGTTGCTTAAAAATAATAAAACTCGTTCTGTCCTTTCCAAGGTCTATAATTAGGATAGGTTTTGAAGATTGGTTATTATTAATTAAGCTTCTTGTTATAGCAATCGATTCTATCTCAGCTGCAACTGGTCTTAAACCAGAAGCTCTCATAACATTGGAATATGAATCTACTAAAAATATTGGAACGACAGCAACAATAACTTTCATTTCTTTTTCGCTTGAAGATAATATTTGCCAATCTACATAAGATTCCTCGATATTTATCGGAAATAATTGCTCTGCTTCATACATAATCCCTTTTTCAATATCATCTCCTTCTGCAAACGGAATTGTTATAACACGGATAAATCCTTTTGGCTCAGGAATTGAATAAACAACAAATTTTGATTTAATCGGATGCAAATTTGTCTTCGCTAATGTTTTTTTAATCAATTCTGCTACTTCCAATTCATCTTTTATTTCTCCGTTTATTATCAACCCTTCAGGAACATCACATCTTCCATATGCATAAAGTTTCAATCTATCGTGATTTTTTTTGAATTGAGCAACTTTAATTGAACGATCACTCAAATCAAGTCCAAAAGTTTCTAGCTTTGCATTAATAATCGACATATATTATTTAAGTCTTACTTAAATTATTTCTTCTATATATAATAACTGCATTATACTCTATTATTGAATTTCATTCCAATTTTCAATTTCATATCCTCCTCCTGGACCGCTAGAAAAACTTGTACTCGCCAATCCGCTTTCATATGTAACAGTAGCGTTATTTTCCAAACTCAACTTATATGCTGTTACTTCTTTGAGATTAGCGTTATTTTTAATATGAGCCGTGCCATTATGAGCATAAAATATAGCTCCATCAGCATTATTACTCACTTCAATAGCATTTGTAGCTGTTCCAGAATGAGTTGATAACATTAAAATATATGTTTCGTTTGAAGGTCTACAACCATCTTCACCGACATTAAGTCCTTGTGAACCGCAAATAACATTATTGTTTTCAATAATAATTTTCCCACCAATAGCTTCATTTCCTGAATCATCTACAATAATTATTCCACTATTACTTCCATAACCGCTGTCTAATATAAATTTAACATTATTTGATAACGTGAAATTTCCTTTAACCCATAAAGTACCTTTCAGCGTCACAATCACACTAATGTCGGGATTAAAACCAGAGGGACATTCTAATTTTCCACCTTCGATTATTGTATCAGTTGTTATATTGCACAAAGAAGAAGGTAAATCCCCATAAGCTTCTGCCTCCGCTTTCCAGTCGGAAATATTACCATCAGAAATAGGTAATGACGCAATAGGTTCATCAGGGCTTCCGGGAAAAGAAGTTCCGCCAATAGTAGATCCTGATATTACTTGATAATATGCATCTCCATCTATTGTGCAATCAATTATCTCGTAAGCATGCACATCTCCTTCTATTATCATTCCATCAACCGAAGTTGCTAACCCGCCAATATAAGCTTTATACTCATAACCCCCTGCCACATCAGTTGTCCAAGATCCACCGCTCCAATCTGGATTATGTTTGGAGATATTAGTATTCTCCGGAGCTCTTCCGATAGAAAAATATTTATTACTACTTGAATTAACATCAACAATTATCCAATAGATACTGCCTCCAGTTAAATCAGGCGGAACAGAAAAGCCAAAGTTAACCCATCCATAAAACGAACCAATTTTTGAAGATAAAAAAGTTGCTGTTGCCAACACTGTGGTTGAAGGAGAACCCGCATTGTCCTCTACTATTCTGATTGTTCCATCGCCATGAACAGGATTACTATTTTTAACATAAAAAGAAACTTGAGATAACATTCCTGTAGAAACGGGAACAAAACTCATGGCAATATCAGTTACTTCTCCATCCTTCCCAAATATCATATCATCATTATATGTGTCCCATACTCCATTACCATCCAAGTTCATCCCCGTCGCAACAATAAGGTCTCCTGTGATTGTTCCCTCACCAGACACTGGCCCATCAGAATATAAATTTCCATCAATAGAAGAATTAGGACCCATTGTCAACCCTCCTTCTCCAACTTGTACTCCATAATGGAATGAAACATCATCTGTTGTAATTATCAACTCAGCCTCAATCTCTCTTTTATTATTTTTATAAATCGCCATTGAACTAATTGTCGTTGTATTTCCAGACTGGGATATATTCTGACTAACCTGAACATTATCACCTAGGCTAAAACTATTAATAGCAGTGTAGTCATAATCCTTCATCACACGTAAAAGTCCATCTTCTACTCCTGATTCACCAGAATAATATGATTGCACTGAATCAATTGAATTTTTTGTGATTTTATTTGTTGTCAAAACTACCGTACTAAGTGAAAAAATAATAATCAAAGTCATACTCATAAAAAACAATAGAGTAATCATTGCAACAAAGCCTTCATTATTTATATTTCTCATGTTCAGATTTAATAAAATTTAACGCAAAGCAATTGTATTTAAAATGTGAATCTCTACTTCTGACGCACCGACTCTTGCCGATTTAATTGTTAAATCAATTGTTATCGATTCTCGCTCGCCATTTTGATGATAAGAAAATTCCAAATCCGAAACTACAACATCTGCCGACGTTAAAGCTACTGGTTCTAGACCATCTTTTTTTAAAAATAAGGTATCATTTTCCATATAAAAATCTAAGTACGCCTTTTGCTCATTGACTGCAAGTTCATTTTTTGTTACCAAAGACAACTGTCCGCCAGGTGATGTCGAAAAGTTACTTGTGGGAAGATATACATACTGAGCATTAATTATTTCATACGTCATTCTTTCTAATGAACTATGCGTATCAGAATTGACTTTTGACCAAGATAAAATCGTACTATTAGTTTTAAATGACAATAAAATCATATTAAAAAGCACAGTTAATATAATACCAATTAGAGCAATATATGATACCATTTCAATAATCGTAAAACCTTTATCTCCCGTATTTTGAGCATCTTTTTTTAATTTTGAATTCATAGTAATTACTTAAAATTAGTCAAATATTCAAATAATATAATTTCCTTTGTCTCGCCCCTAGAAAAAAATGAAACATGAGAAATAACCTTCATCGAATTATTATCTAAAACACCTCCGACTAAATCAATATCATCATTTACGTCACGATAAACAGGATCCAAGGTAATCCAAATAGTATATCTATCAATTATCTTATCACCGACAACTGGAATCCAGCTTGAACCACTAAGCTGAAAATTATAATGACTTGTTGGTGCAAAATCTAAACCATCTAAAATATTCCAACCATAAATATAATCAGTACCGCTATTTTCATCTCGCACAGCTCTCGCTTGCTCTAAAGAAGACCTTGCATGATACAGTGCTTCTGTCTCCATTTTATTAATCGCAGTTAATTTAGAATAACTATTAAGATAATTCATAATACCAAGAAAAACAGTAGCCATAATGGCCGACACTAATAGAACCTCTATTATTCCAAATCCTTTTTCTTTTAAATTTTTCATAAATAAATTTTCTTATATTTATTTAATAGTCATTACTCCACCATCAACATCAACCTGAACACCATTATTTTCATAAACAGCAATATCAAAATTAAATGTTCCGTCGTCAGAATAGACATAAAGTTTTTCTTCTTCTGTATTTTCTCTCATGATACACAATATCGTACTGCCAGACTCCTCCCAACCATAAATTCTTATACTCTGCTCAACCGAATTAACCGTAGTAGTTCCTTCCCAATCAAAAATATTGTTACCAGCATCAAAATATGAAGCAATTTCAATATCATTCGATATAATTTCACTCTCAGAACCATCAACCCACCTTAAATGTAAAGTTTCTGATGAGTTAATTAACCATCCTAAATCAAAATGAACATGACGTGCATTTTGAATAAGAGAACCAGAGCTTATACTAAATGTGTTGAAACTACTTTGTCCATCAGTATTAATTATAATTTGTCGAGAAGAACTAGGCTCATTGATAACTCGAATTCCAATAGTTCCAAAATTTTCAGTTTCCCCTGTCAGACGTTTAAAAATAAGATCATCTCCTCCACCTGCAAGACTAATCAGATTAATTTCAATTTTATCCGAAAAAATGAAAACTTCATTTTCGGCCGCTCCCTCAACATAGATATCATCTTGGAAAATAACCACTCTGTTGGGTTCAAAATGAATTCCATGTTTATTGCCGTCAAGAGCGCTAATTGAACGAGATTTTGCCAGCTTAATTTTTGAGTCTATACTTATCGCCGCGTTCTCTAAATCAATTTTCCCGCTGAAACCATCTTTCCGCGGAATAACCAAACTAGTCATAATCGCAATAATTGCAAGAACAAAAATTATTTCTATAATTGAAAAACCTGCGTTAGAAAATATATTTTTACTGCTCAATTTTTGACCCAATTCTTTATACATATATCTTGATATGATATTTATTAATTTTCTATATATTATCCATAACCGAATACATTGGCTGAATCATTGATACTGCAAAAAATCCAACGGCGGCACCAATCATAAGCATCAAAACTGGCTCAATAATTGAAGACATGTTAGCAGTAACTTGTTCAACCTCTTCTTCATAGAATTCAGCTACTTGCTCTAGTGTTTTTTGCAAAGTACCAGTTTCTTCACCCACTTCAATCATATGCATCATCAAAGGAAGATAAAGATTATCATATCTACGAATAATTTCACTCAAAGGAACGCCCTTCTGAACTTCTTCAAAGGCTACCTTCACAGATTCCTTGTAATACGTATTACCAAGAGTATTAGAAATGATATCAAGAGCCTCTACAATTGAAGTTCCGCTACCAATCATTGAACCAAGAGTACGAGAGAATCGAGCCATATTTACTTTCGCAGCAATTTTTCCAATTGTTGGAACATGTAAAATAAAATAATCAAACGCTTTTTTCCCCTTTGCAGTTTTGAGAGCTTTAAAAAATAATATCACGGAAACAATAAATACAGCGAGCAACAGCAGTCCTTGATGCTGAAGAGTTTCACTAATAAACATAATCATTTGAGTAGTAAAGGGAAGCTCTGTTCCAGTTTCTG
>JAGLID010000065.1 GCA_023143145.1 Minisyncoccota bacterium
TATTTTTGTCCTTTCTTTTCTTCCTTCTTCTCTTGCTCATATATAATAACTTTATTTTATTTACGATATAATTATAGCCTAATATTACGGTTAAGGCAAAACAATATTCGACTTAATTAAGCCATGTCGTTTGATCCACTAAAGACACTCTATCAACCTATAATATTCTCGTTTCGAAAATTTTTGTGCCATAATGAAGCTATAAAATTCCAAATTAGCTAGACATTTAATTTACTGAAACAGGCTACGACAATAATTTCAAAAGACTTCAACAAATGAAACCTGTTTATAGATTTATTAAAACAAAAAAACAACCTTATCTCTTCAATAAGGTTGTTTTCTGCTATTAGAAAATCTATTACTGCTCCTGAACATAAACTCCTGAAACCCAGCCTATTCCTACTTTTGATTCAATTTGATACCAACTGTTCTTCTTATCAAGAATTTCGTAAACCTCACCTTCATAAACATTTCCCAATATATCACTCTCGGTAGAATATTTTTCCCTAACTCTCAGCCATTCAGTTGCAATGGTTATGCTAGCAACTGTACTTGCTGAAAGAACCGTACCACCTTCTTCCTCATAGGCATCAACTTGGGAACTATCAACATCCTGAATATCTTCCCATTTGTATCCAGCATTGTTAAATTCTTCGGCTGTCTTGATGTGCTTTCTCTTGTTGTTTCGGATTATATGGTTTAATGATTAAAAAGTGTTGCTATTTTTCTAAGAATTATACTTAAAATAGTTATACCAAACAACAAAGTTTTTTCTATTTTCGTTTGATAATCCTCTGTGAATTCTTAAACTGTTTTTCAAGTAAGAGAATTTTGTTTCTAGTCCGTTTGTTGATTTTGGGATTCTGTAATCATCAAGATAGAAAAACATACTTGGCAAAGCATTCTTAATTAACGACCTTGTTCTTCTTATAGACTTATGAGTATACCATCTTCTTCCTGAATCACTTTCACTCATTTCTTTCAAAAAGTCATTATACTTTGTATGCCAGTTATTAAAATATTCGATCCATATATCTTTATCGTAATAAGTTTCTATTCTGTGAAGTTCTTTAACTAAGTATCTTAATTCTATTCCAGCATCTGTCTTCGGGAATCTTGTCAGATAAGCTAAGCTCAATCTTTGAATATGGATAATACATCTCTGATGGATAACATTAAGATAAACAGCCTTTACTGCTTTAACAAGCCCTTTTTGACCGTCTGAAGTGATACTGACAACAGTCAATCCAAGTTGTTTTAAAAATTCTATGTCAGTTAGATAATTATAATAGTTCTCTCTTTCTACTATTCTGAAATATTGTAAATGATTCAAATCATTATCAAAATAATGTAATGCGCAAAAGTTAGTTTTAAAATATGTTCCATCAACTAAGAGATGACAATTACTGTTTACTTTAGGTTTAAATCTTGGTGGATCGTTTAGATAATTTTTGAATAATATTCTTAAAGTGCTTATTGACTTTCCACTTTCATATGACAATTCTTTTAATGTTCTTTTCCCTATAATCCATTTTTCAAACCAGATAATTTGTCTGGCAATCGATTTTCTTTTATGGACAATAGTGAATGTTTTATTACATTTTTTACAATAATATCTTTGTTTATTATCTTTCTTTCCAAACTTCTTAGTGTTATTCTTATTGCACTTTGGACATTGTTTTTTTTAATAAAATAGTCATAATTGTAAATTGGTTTACAAAATTAGTTAAGTTTAAACTAATCTTACAACAGAATAGACTATTTTAGCAACACTTTTTGACTATTAAACCTTAAAACTATTATTTAAAGTTGTTGAAAAAAAATTTATTACCATTGAAAAAACTACGGCGAAGAACCCAACGCTTGTCTTCCAAATTTTTAAAGTTAATTTGTGTTTTTCTTTTTGTGACCCTCCAGCCATTATTTTAATTTTATTTCTAATAAAAAATATCCATTTTTTACCATTTTCAAAAATAGCTTATTCATATTTTGAATATTTCTTTAGTTAAATTTATTACATTGTTATTAGAAACATTTGTCAAAATATTTTTCATTATAATAATTGTTTTTTTAATTCACGTCTCTCTTAGATTTTAAGTAAAAAATATATATACACAATTCAAATTAGAAATACTGAACCAACGATTCTTCATATGAAAAACTCCAGTTAAACAACTGGAGTTTCAAATTTTTACTATTTCAAAACAATCAAGCTAATTTGTACTTTCCTTTTTCCTATCAATGTTTCTGAAATATCCAGTTCCCGATGGAATTAATCTTCCGATGATGACATTTTCTTTTAGACCTCGCAGTCTATCTTCTTTCCCAGTTGTGGCAGCACCAATCAAAACTCGCGCTGTTTCTTGAAAAGAGGCAGAAGACAAGAAACTTTCTGTAGTCAACGATGCCTTGGTAATTCCCAAAAGTAGCTGTTCAACCGTGGCAGCTTGCTTAATCTTATCTGTTATAGATTTATTTTCTTTATTTTCATTTTCTATTACTTCATTATTTTCTAGAAATTGAGCTTTTTCGATTATATCCCCAATCAACAAATTGGTATCTCCTGGATCTTTAACTTTTACTCGAGAAAGCATCTGTCTGATAATAATTTCAATATGCTTATCATCAATTCCTTCACCTTGAGAAGTATAAACTTGCTGTATCTCTTTTGTGATATATCTTTGAATAGCCTCAATTCCTTGCAATTCGAATAATTCATGGATATCAACATGTCCCTCAACAAGCTGTTGACCAGTCAAGACAAGCTCCCCCTTCTTAATCAGGATCGAAGTGTCCTTATCAACTATATAACTTTTAACATCTTCAACTTTTTCTTTATCAACAATCTCTTCTACTTTGGGTTTAAACTTAATATGAATAATTCTCGAATCTTCTGTTTCTTCAATTTCTTGAACTTTTCCATCAACTTCAGAAATTATAGCCTTACCTTTTGGAACTCGAGCTTCAAAAATTTCTTCAACTCGAGGAAGACCTTGAGTAATATCTTTTCCGGCAACTCCTCCGCTATGGAATGTTCTCATTGTCAACTGTGTTCCAGGCTCTCCAATTGCTTGCGCAGTCACAATTCCAACGGCTTGCCCAACTTCTACTAATCGATTTTTACCAAGATCATAGCCATAACATGTTTGACAAACTCCTCTTTTAGCCTTGCATTTGATGATACTTCTCAACCAAACTCTTTCAATTCCTGCCTTTTCAATGGCATCCGCATCTTTCTTGTGAATTTGTGTTCCAGCTTTCACAATAGTTTCTTTTGTAGCTGGGTCTTTAATATCTCTAAGAGCAGTTCTTCCTCTAAGTCTCATAGAAATTGTTCGTCCAATATCAAGATGTTCATTCGCCACAACTTTTGTTCCTTCCTTATCATGACAATCAATCTCGTGAATGATTACATCTTGAGCAACATCGACAAGTCTTCTGGTTAGATATCCCGCTGTAGATGTTCGAAGTGCAGTATCTGCCATTCCTTTTCTAGTTCCATGTGTTGAGATAAAATATTCCAACACATTGAACCCTTCTTTGAAACTACTCTTAATTGGAAGTTCAATTGTTTCTCCAGATGGATTCACAACCAAACCTTTCATACCACCCATCTGAGTGATAACTGCCCAATTACTTCTTGCACCAGAATTAATCATATATGCAACCGGACTTTCTTCTCCGATAGTACTTGGAATCTCTTGCCCTATTTTATCTTTAATGTCATTCCAAATTTCAATTGATTTAACTCTTCTTTCATTTTCTGTCAATAACCCCTCTTCATATTGTTCTCGAAGTTCATCAATACTCTTATCTCCCTCTTTGAAAAGCTTGCCCTTTGAAGGAGGAATCTTGATGTCGTCCATACCCCAACTTAGTCCAGATTTAGTTGCATATTTAAAGCCAAGAGATTTAACTCTATCAACTAAGAACACAGTCTTTTCTTCTCCAAGCCTATCAAGTGAATCAGCAACCAAAGCCTTTAGGGCACTAGAATCCATAACTTTATTTATATACAAAAGTTCTTCTGGTAACGATTGATTGAAAACTATACGACCAACAGAAGTTTCTATAAACGGTTCTTCATTTTTTACTTTCTTTGCATCAGATGCTAGCCATGAATTATTGAGAAGTTTAATCTTTGCACGAAGATCAATCATTCCAAGTTCATATGCGATGACAGCATCGTCGAAAGAAACAAAAGACTTTCCTTCTCCCTTCGCCCCATCAATAAATTTACTCATATAATAGCAACCGAGAACGATATCTTGAGACGGAGTAACAATCGGTTCTCCAGTCGCTGGCTTGAGAAGATTTTTTGAGGAAAGCATCATCTCGTTGGACTCTCTCTGCGCTTCTTCTGTTAAAGGAAGATGAACAGCCATTTGATCTCCATCAAAATCAGCATTGAAAGCCTTGCAAACCATAGGATGAATTTGGATTGCCTTACCTTCAATTAAAATTGGATGGAAAGCTTGGATTCCAAGTCTATGCAAAGTAGGAGCACGATTTAATAA
>JAGLID010000066.1 GCA_023143145.1 Minisyncoccota bacterium
ACGCATTTATCTTTAATAACCTCTTCCAAAATACCCCACACTTCTGTAATTCCTTGTTCAATTAATTTATTGGCACTTCTAACATTATAAGCGAAATCTCTTTCAATCAGCACTTTCATAACAAAAGGCTTAAACAGTTCTAGGGCCATTTTTTTAGGAAGCCCACATTGATCTAATCTCAAAGTCGGACCAACTACAATAACACTACGAGCAGAATAATCAACTCTCTTTCCCAAAAGATTTTGTCGAAATCTTCCTTGCTTTCCCTTAAGCATGTCTGCCAAAGATCGGAGTTGTCTTCTTTTCCCAGTCGCAGCCATTGTTGCTTGACCTCTTCTGGCGCTATTATCAATCAAAGCATCAACAGCCTCTTGAAGCATTCTTTTTTCATTTCGAGAGATAACTTCTGGAGCACCAAGTTCAATCAACTTTTTCAAACGATTGTTTCTGTTAATTACTCTTCTATATAAATCATTTAAATCAGATGTCGCGAACCTTCCTCCGTCCAATTGCACCATAGGCCTCAAATCTGGTGGTATGACAGGCACCACAGTAAGACACATCCATTCTGGCTTTATGTCAGCTTTTATGAATCCATGCATTAAGCGCAATCTTTTCATTATTTTTTTTCTTTGCATTGAAGTTTGCGGCAATTCCTTGACTTCTTTTTCTAATTTCTTAGAAATTTTCTTCAAATCAATTTTTTCCAATGCTTTCTTAATGGCCTCGGTCCCAATGTCAGCTTTAAAGACAGAAGCATATTTCAATGAAAGATCTCTATATTCAAGTTCAGAAATAACCTTGAATTTTTTTATACTTCGAAGGTCTTCTTTAGCTTTATCTCGAGCTTCTTTGATTTCATTAATCTCAGGTATTGTTAAGGTATCTTTTCCGCTTTTTACTTTTGATTTATATTCACCTTCAATCTGATCTGCAATTGATTTTCTTTCGTCTTCATTAACATCAATAATCAAATAACTAGCGAAATAAATAACTTTTTCCAAATCTTGAATAGACATATTCAGTGTCAAACCAACACTTGAAGGAACTCCTCTGAGAAACCAAACATGCGAAATTGGAACTGCCAATTTAATATGTCCCATTCTTTCTCTTCTAACAACAGATTTTGTAACTTCAACACCACATTTATCGCAAACAACCCCTTTATATCTGATTCTTTTATATTTTCCACAATAGCATTCCCAGTCCTTTGTTGGTCCAAATATTTTTTCGCAAAACAAGCCATCCTTCTCTGGCCTTTGGGTTCTGTAATTTATAGTTTCAGGCTTGGTAACTTCTCCCGTAGACCAATTCAAAATTTCTTCGGGGCTAGCAATTTTAAGCCTGACTGACTCAAAATCTTCAACTTTTGTGCTTATATTTGACATATGGTTTAAGATTATTTATATGATTTAATAATTATATTAATTTAATTTTGAATTTGAAATTTTGATTCGAATGCTTTTTCGATTGTCATAAATTTAAAATAATTTATAAAATATAGACTAATCGTTTTATTTGATTTAAAATTCTTTTATTTAAAATAAAATCAAAAATTCAAATTCAAAGCTAAACACACATTCTAGAGATCACTCTTTAAAATGTAAATTCTTACACCTTTAAAAGTGAACTCCAGAAATTTATAATTATTCCTTAACTTCTTCTCTGTCATCACCCTCAATAACCTCACCTTCAACTTCTTCTTGTTTTACTCCCATAAGATTAACACTCAAACCTAAAGCCTTTAATTCGTTTACTAAAACATGAAACGATGCGGGAATATGAGGATTTTTAATAGACTCTCCCTTAATAATAGATTCATAAGACTTTGATCTTCCAAGTACATCATCAGACTTGATAGTCAAAACTTCTTGCAAGGTATGAGCAGCTCCATGCCCTTCCAAAGCCCAAACTTCCATTTCTCCAAATCTCTGACCACCAAATTGAGCCTTACCACCAAGCGGTTGTTGAGTTATCAAAGAATATGGTCCAATAGAACGCATATGAATCTTATCCTCAACAAGATGATTTAACTTCATAATATATGTGATTCCAACGGTTGTTTTATTCTCAAATGAATTTCCTGTCTTTCCGTCAAAAAGTTGAACCTTTCCATCTTCTGGAAGCCCAGCCTTTCTTAATTCTCCTTTGATTTGTTCTTCGGTCACTCCATTCAAAGATTGGCAAGCAACTTTATATCCTAATTTACTTGCTGCCCATCCCAGATGAGTTTCCAAAATTTGTCCGATGTTCATACGAGAAGCAACTCCGAGAGGATTTAAAATAATATCTACAGGAGTTCCATCTTCAAGATATGGCATATCTTCAATTGGCAGGATTGTTGAAATAACACCTTTGTTTCCATGACGACCTGCCAATTTGTCACCTACTTGAATTTTTCGAAGCTGAGCAACGCTTACTTGAATTTTCTTAATCACTCCAGCCGAAAGCTTATCTCCTTGGTCTCTAGAAAAAATCTTCACATCAACTACTTTTCCTTGTTCACCGTGTTGTAAATATAAAGAAGTATCTTTAACGTCTCTAGCCTTTTCTCCAAAAATTGATCTCAACAATCTTTCTTCAGCAGTCAAATCACTTTCACCTTTCGGAGTAATTTTCCCAACCAAAATATCCCCAGACCTAACCTCGGCTCCGATTCGAATAATTCCATCTTCATCCAAATCTTTCAATTTATCTTCTCCTACATTTGGAATATCCCTCGTAACAACTTCCGGGCCTAGTTTTGTATCTCTAACATCTATTGAAAAATCTTCGATATGAATTGAGCTGAATCTGTCATTTTCAACAACTCGTTGTGAAAGAATAATCGCATCTTCAAAATTACATCCTCCCCATGGCATAAAAGCCACAAACAAATTTTGACCTAGCGCTAACTCCCCATCTTGAGTTCCAGAACCATCAGCCAAAACATCTCCTCTCTTAACTTTCTGACCTCGATATACTCGTGCATATTGTGTCATACAAGTAGCTGAATTCGATCTCACAAAATTTGAAAGATTATAAACATTGGTAGATGAATCTGCAAGTTTTATTTTAATATGAGCTCCATCAATTTCAACAATCTCTCCGTCATCTTCAGCAATCAAAACATGACCAGAATCAACTGCTGCCTTTTTTTCAAGACCAGTTCCCACAACAGCTGAATCAGGAATAATGCAAGTAACAGCCTGTCTCTGCATGTTCGAACCCATCAATGCTCTATGTGCATCATCATGCTCAAGAAAAGGAATAAGCGAAGTTGAAACACTAATAGCTTGATTTGGAGATACATCCATAAAATTTACCTTTTCAGCTTCAATGATTCCAGGCCTCCCTTTGATTCTTGCTTGAACTTCTTTTTGAGTAAACATTTTTGTATCATTGTCAAAAGGAACACTAGCATGAGAAATAATTGCTGCTTCTTCTTCGGTAGCATCTAAATAGACAATATCATTAGAAACTTTTCCATCCTTAACCTTTCGATAAGGAGTTTCTAAAAATCCATATTCATTGACAGTTCCAAATAAAGCAAGGTGACCCACTAAACCAATATTCGGTCCTTCAGGAGTTTGAATTGGACACACTCTACCATAATGAGAACGATGGACATCTCGAACTTCAAAGCCCGCTCTTTCTCTTGTTAATCCTCCGGGACCCATCGCAGACAATCTTCTTTTATGTTCAAGCTCTGCCAAAGGATTAACCTGATCCATAAATTGACATAGCTGAGAAGACATAAAAAATTCTCTTATAACTGCAATAAGAGGTCGAGTATTAATAAGTTGAGAAGGAACAACTGTATTTACATCAACAGTACTCATTCTGTCTTTGATATTCCTTTCAACTCTCATAAATCCAAGTCGAAATCTTTCTTGAATTAATTCCCCAACGGTCCGAACTCTTCGATTTCCAAGGTGATCTATATCATCACCAACGGCATTTGGAGTATTATTAAGTTTTATTAGTTCTTTGACAACTAAAATTAAATCATTAGATTGAAAGACTCTATTTTCCACAGTATCTTCTAAGTCAATATTGAGTCTTTGATTTATCTTATGTCTTCCGACTTTTCCTAAGTCATATCGATCAAATTTGAAAAACATTCCTTCAATCAACTGCCGAGCATTATCAGCCGTAGCAAGATCTCCAGGTCTAATTCTTTTATAAACTTCGATAAATCCTTCTGCCCTAGACTTAGAAATATCTTTCTTAATAGTTTCTTCAATAAATTTCACTTCTCCTTTATCCACATCAGAAAAAAGCTCCAAAAGTTTTTCGTCAGAATCAACGCCAAAAGCACGTAAAAGAGCCGTCACAGCTACCTTTCTTTTTTTATCTATTTTTACATAAATAGCTCCGCTTGCCTCTGTTTCAACTTCGAGCCATGCTCCTCGAGTTGGAATCATTTTTGAACCAAAATATATCTTGTCTTCTTTTTCCAAAGAAACTGAAAAGAACGCTCCTGGAGATTTAATGAGCTGACTTACAACAACTCTTTCAACTCCATTAATTATAAAAGTTCCTTGCTTCGTCATCAGCGGGAATTCTCCAAAATATATTTCTTGTTCTTTGTTGGTATTAGTTTTTTTGTGAGTTAATCTAACTCGACATCTAAGTGGCGCCTCAAAAGATAAATTCTTTTTCTTAGCCGTCTCTTTATCATATTTAGGTTTATCTAGATAATAATCAACAAAATCCACTTCCATCTCCTTATTAAAACTAACAATAGGAGAAACTTCTTTCAAAAGTTCCTTCAACCCTTCCTCGATAAACCAATTATAAGAAACAAGCTGGGACTCTATTAAGTAAGGATAGTCCATTACCTCTTTTGTTTCATTAAAATATTTCCTATTTGACTTCAAATTTATCGTTTCCTTTTTTTTGAGCATAGACATATTTTATTATTATGAAAATTATTTTTTATAGCTACACTAGACTAAGAAACTTATTTGCTAGTGAAAAATGCTAGCCAGAGGAACAAAGAACCAAGTGAGAATTGTTTGGCTTATTAATCTATCTCCACTAGAAAGCAGATTTAAATAAGAAAACGTTTCCTCAACGACTCAATGAAATATACATTAACATTTTTATCTTATAACAGGAAAAATACATAAAACATTATGAAACATGGTCAAATAAGACAAATATATAAACTTTCGATACAGCCCAACCCTCCCCTAGAACTGCCAAAAGATACAGTTTTTATCATTCTCGCACTGAATCAAGTTCAGCATAAATTCCAACGGGAATTCTAACTTCGACTTAAAAAATATTTTAAAAGTTTAACTTGCTAGAATGAACTACCTCGCAGCAAGCTGTCTAGACATTAAGTAAGGAAGAATTTTTTAAAATAACTCCAGTCAATACAATTACCAGAAAAATCACTCGATTAACAAAGCTTCTCGTAATCCATATTAAATCCTTTAATAAATATTGAAATATGACCACAGCAATAACCAAAAGGCTATATTTATTGTAATTTATTACAATAATTTAAATCGTATAATTTCAATTAAAGAAAGGAATCCGCCAAAAAAGTTTCAAAAGACACAAAACAAGCCCAAACAGAAAAAACTGCAGACATAAAAACCTTATACATTACTCAACTTTGATATAAATCATAGATAATTGATATAGTTTGAAATCAATCACATTTTCATTATACATAATCAAAAAATATTGTCAATAGCTGTGAAATATAGATGAATTCAAACTCCTAAACCCCTTTTCTGACATCATATATTGTCAAGAAAAAACATTATATAACTATTCCAAAAAGAGGAGGAGTAATATTTCTTGAAAGAGAAAAAATTGTAAATTTTACTCGCTTCATAATTTTGCTATAAACTGATTAAGATGGAAAGTTCTTGCTTGTTGGATGATTTATCTAAAAAGAGTTTGCGCTAGTTCAAATAAATCATAAAAATTATTTGTTTTTTTCGTCAATCCCCTTCTGAGATTGAAAAGAAGTATAACTTGTTATTAACAGAACCAAATTAGGATGGTTGATAAATTCGAGTGCAGCAAAACAAAATCAAGAGTTGTATCGCAAATCATATTTTATGAAAATGATAATGATTTGATATACAAGATCTATTTCTTATTTTGTTTTTTCAATTGCCATATTATGCGCTTCGATATAATTAACAACAAAATTTTCCCAGTCTGCCGTAAAAGCAACCTTTCGAGCTTGGATTTTATTATCAATTCTTTTCTTTTTTGTAAACTGCGTATATTTATAGAGAATATCAACAAAATCATTAATCATTTCTTCTTTTTTTGTATTCTCTATATCTAAAATATATACACCTGGGTCTATCTTTTTTGGCAAATTATCAAAACAATATTTTCCAAATCCAGAGAGATTACTTGTAAGTGAGGCGACGCCCAAGGCAGCTGTTTCCAAGGGAGTATATCCCCAAGGTTCATAATGGGAAGGAAAAATTCCGAAATGAGATGCTTGAATACTTTGATAATAGTCAAGGTCACCAAGTCCATCAGCACCGCTGAGATAGATTGGATAAAAAATTACCTTCACCCTATCCTCTTCCTTATTTTTAAGTCCAGCTTTTTTAAAAGCTCGAAGAATTGGATCGTTTTCGGGATTAATAATATCATGAGTTGAAAGCGGAGCATTGCCACTTTTTGATTTTAGAGATAAAATCTTTCTTTTTATCTTTAGAATAAAACCTTCGTCAAAAATTGTTTTTTCACTAACTTTCTCTTCCGAGGTTAAAGCATAAAGCAAATTTTCTTTAATATCGTCTTCCTCTTCTTCTAATAAGTCTTTAATATCCTGAAAAGCTTCTCTAGCCTCAATGATGTCAGGACTTATACCACTGGTCTGTGTCGGAACCCAGAAAAAGCTTACGACAGTCTTATTACTTTTGGCTTTTTTCATTTTTTCGTTTAATTTTCCCAAAGAATCTATATAGATATCCATGCCCTTGTTGTGAAATTCATATCTGCTAGCGGTAAAATAAAAGAGAGCGTTATCAAGATCAATAGAATAATAAGGAAAAAAATAATACAAAACAAATTCTCGTAATTTATTTCTATATTTTTTGTGCTTCAAAGCAGCTTCCTCAAAGCATGGAAACTCAGACATGTCAAGACCGTTTGGAAGGATAACATCCACTTTTCTGCCTAAAATATATTCCGCTTCCGCGGCGGTGACCCGACTTACAGTCGTAAAAGCATCAGCATGAGTAGCGGCCAATCTTTCCATATTATGTTTCGCTTGAACGCCGTATTTATAAGCTTCTTTCCTATAATCAATTTCATCCAAATGAGTATAAAAATCAACACCATGCGCCGCCAAAGTTCTACCAAGTGTAGTAGCATGAGTGGTAAAGACAGTAGCAACATTTGAATTTATTTTCTTTAGATATAAAACCGTAGCACCAGAAAGCCATTCATGAGCCTGAACAACTATTTTTTTATCGTTATGAATTTTGCTCAATTTATCAGTTAAAATCCCAACAGCCCAACTCCATAAGACTGGTTCATTAAAATCTTGCGGGCCATCCAATGAATCAAGCTGAAAATTTTCCCACAATTGTTTTTTAATATTGTCAACTTTAGGCCAAAGTGCATTAAAATCGATTAAGATAACTTCAGGTTCTCCTTCGATTAGCCAAGATCCGAAATGACATATAATTCCTTCAGCCTTCAAATTATCATACATCTCCTTGTAATGCTCTGGAATTGGTTCCTCTTTAAACACGGCTCGAACCTTATCTGCAAAATATGGACCAATCAAATAATAAGAATTTTTATATTGTTTTTCCATATGTCTTGCCTTGGAACTGAGAACCGTAAAAATTCCTCCAACTTTGTTACAAACTTCCCACGAAACTTCAAAAACCATGTCCGCTTTAGATTTTATATTATTTTTCATTTTTGTTTTTGTTTAGATGTTAGACAATTACTCTAATTATTTATTAACTATATTATACTGCAAAAAATAAAATAAAACAATAAAAAAATACTGTTTTATTTAATAATGACTAGCTGGATTTATTATTGTGATTTAATTAAATCGTTAGAACGACAATTTAATACATTACAAAATTAATAATATTTTTGAAAAATTTACATTATCACTACAAACACTAATTTATATATTAAAAGTATATTAACCACTGCATAAAATAATGTCAAAAGCATGATTGCACTTTTGTTCGCATAATTTTGAAACAACTGAACTATTTGAGAGCTATGATCTTCGGACAGTTCTGCTTTTACATTATCAGAATCAATGAAAGATTGATTTCTAAAATCTTCATCTGACAACATATTGCACATTGTACTTTCTTTTATATTTCTTTCAAAAGTCATTTCATTGAAAATATTTCCATTTGTAAAGGCCAGAAAATTAGCATCGTTATTTTGTTCCAAAAAAAGAAGATTACTTTCTTGAAATAAGTTAGTTTGAATTAAAATCTCATATTCCTTCTTCTGAGAAGAACTTTGATTGACGATATCTGTTAGATTACTTTTAATTTTTTCATTGTTATCAATGCTGTTTAATATCTCTCCTTTTTTTACTTCATCTGAAAAACTATCATCAATAGCTCTCTGATTATAAATTTGTAAACTTTCCAGATCTTTTTCTATTGCTTTTTCATTAATTTCATTCACTTTCTCTTCAATCATTCCTTTTGTTGTCTGCAAAGATTTAATTTGCATAATCTCCTCATTTACAAAAGGTGCCCCAAATTCCTCCACGATAATAATACTTTTATTCCCTTCAAAAATATCTTCTACGACAGCAATGCCGACTTCAGAATAATTTACACTGAGAATATTCACTCGATGAGACGAACTTTCCATCAAAGCCTTGTGTGCGCCACCCGCCGTAATAAAATTCATCGCCAAATTTTCTCCTGCAAATAGATATTCATATCCTGACGATTTTATAAAATCCCAAGGAGTTAATCCCTGTGGGCTATCATGATCAAAATATTGATTAATAAACATATCTTGTGCCTTTTTCTCAGCCGCCACGGAAAGTTTGTCACTTACAGAGAGTGCCGGAAGTCCCGCTTCTAATCTTGAATTATTTGTTAAAGCAATCATTTCTGTGCTAGAGATAGAAACAGCAAATGCTAATTGAACACTACTTAATTGCGATAAAGCAAATATAAGTGCTATAAAAGCTACTTTTTTGTTTTTTTGTTTTTTTGTTTTTAAATTCATCTTTGACCTTTATTATTAGGTCACCCTTTTTGTTTTTAAAATCTGATTTAAATAAAAAAGCAGCGATAAGCCACCCTTCTTATTTAAATTCAATTATTGTACTTCCAGTATACACTAAATTTTCACTTTCGTCAACTACAAAAACTCAAAATTTTTGCACTAATTTCCCCTACTTGCCATGCCATAAACCCGCATTTATTTTCTGAAGACAAATTTTCATTAAGCTCAATTTTTTTTGATTTATTAAAATAAGGAGAATCACAATCAAAATCAAAATCTACGATATTACTAATTGCAAGATTATTCTTCGCAAGCATCAAATCGATTTTAACGAGAATTTTTTCAGATAAATCTCTCTTATCAGTCCAAGTGTTTTTAGAGATTTCATTCCCTTTTCTATCAAATAAAAACAAACTAACTAAGTTTCCTATAATTAAGATTTTCAATTTATATTTTTTCATAATCAAGCTTATTGTATGACATATAGACTGCTTTCATATTCCTCCATTTCAGTTTGATCTAGACTTGAAGTTTCATTTTCAGTTTTAATTTCTGTCTCAATTTGAATTTTATTTTCGGTCTGATAAAACTCATCGTCATCTTTTGCTCCAGCCACTCTTCCTTGATAATCTCTTTCAATCAAAATGGTTTTCTCTGTTGTGGTATTAACTACACCGTTCTGATTTGTTTTCAGACTAGCAAATCCTTTATCTGATGATGAAAACCAACTTTGAAAAAATAGAAAATTTATACCAAAGACAATCGCAAGAGACATAACTGCTACAAATTTCACAAAGTAGGAAAACTTGCTCTGCGATTCATAAGCACTAAGAGAATCATGTTTTGTCAGTAAATATGACTTTCTTTTACTAATAATCTTGTTTTTTATAACTTTAATATTTTTAGATTTTTTTGTTTTAATACCAATAATATTTTTTTCTTTTGCCTTCTCTGTATATTCCTCAAGCCACTTTTTTGTCGTCACCCAATTTCTACCTATTTTTATTCCTTTCAATTTTTCTTGACGACAAAGCAAACTAATATAATCCTGAGAATAATCTGTCAGCTTTGCTGCTTCAGAAAGTGAGATATATTTTTGTTCCATGATAATATTAATAATTTATATTTTAAATTTAATTTAAAATTTTTAGTTGATTGTTTCGCACGCTGAATAATTCGTTGTTACAATTTTATTATACAACAAATTCACATCTTCAACAATCCTAAGTCAAGTTTACTTTTAAAAAGATAAAAAAAATGTTACTATATATTCATAATTACTTATGAAACATAAAATGATTTATCCAATAGTACTGATTCCGATAATTGTTGGCTTATTTACTCAAGTAATGAAGTTTCTATTGTCCATCGTGAATCATCGGAAAGTGGAAATGAAATATTTATTCACTTCTGGTCATATGCCATCATCGCATACTTCTTTTGTCGTTTCCCTTGCAACTCTAGTCGCTCTTTCTGATTCCATATATTCCACAACCTTTGCGATAAGTTTTGTCTTCGCTTTTATCGTAATTCACGATGCTATAAGAATTAGAATGAATATTGGAGAAAATGGAAAAATCGTCAACAAACTTATCAAAGAAGTCCCTGGAATAAACAAGGAAAACTATCCGATTCTTCGAGAAAGAGTTGGTCATAAACCCCTAGAAGTGTTGGGTGGTGGAATTTTTGGTTTCTTCTTAACACTTTTATTGGTTCAATTCTTTTAAATAATTTTACAAATCTATAATTTGCAAAAAACAGGTTCTTCAAAAAGCTTGTTTTTTTATTTCCTTAAATTTCTAATTTTCTTCAAAACCTGATACACACTATAACCTAATTTATCAAACACTAAATCATACGCACCTACATATCTTTTTTCGTTTCCTCCAAAGCCTTTCTTGAACTTTGTAATCCCCTGCCATGTTTCTTTTTCTCCGTCAATTGTAATTCCCCAAAAATCATATTTTTTGTACCCAACATTTTTCGCATCTTGAATTTGTTGCCATTGCAAAAGATACGGCGCCATTAGATTTCTATATTTATTCGATGATGCTCCGTGAAGATAAATTACCAAATCTCCAAAACATAAAACAATATTAGCTGCAATAGTTTTTCCTTCAAATTCTGCAAGATATAATCTAGCATAAAGATCTTTTTTGTCATCAAATTTATTACAGGAATTCAGGCTATCCAACATCTTCTGATAATAATCTTTATTATGAGAAACAATTTTATTCCTCTCTGAAGTCTCCTCTGTTAAATCCCAAAAAAAATCAAATTTTTTCTGAAACTCTTCGGGATTCGTAATCCCTAATTTACAACTCCTAATCAACACTCCTTTCTTTTCGGCCAATCGAATATTATAACGAGTCTTTGATTTCATTTCTTTCAGCAATTCTTTATCCGCTTTTTCAAGACTTAAGATTAATGTATCTTTCGGTTGGATTTCAACAAAAGATTTTTTAAAGTTATTAAAATATTTATGATTTGATTCAACTGGCGGATCAATTCTCAAAAATAAACTTTTTTCTTTCTCAGCAAGTTTTCGAATTTCAGAAAATAATAAATCAGAAATTTCTGATTCCTGGTTTTGCAATTCTAATTTTAAAACTGGACCACGCGGACAATATAAATAGCTTCTACCGAGTGGCAAATTATGTTTTATTAAAAATGCCACAACCATTAATTCGTCTTTATCCACAACTCCAATTCTAAATATCTTTTTACCTGTCTTTTGCTGAAAATCACCCCATTGCCAAGATTGCAAAAAACTCTCTGAACTATTCAAAACTACGAATTGATTCCAATTTTCTTTTTGATTTTCTTCAATTTCAATTATTTTCATATATTATTTTAATTTCAAATTCGCATCTGCTTGCACACTTTTCCAATCTTTGATTCCTTTGTTTTTTTCAACATGATGATAGGCAGCAATGGCAATCATCAAGGCATTATCAGACGTTAACCTTGACACTGGAAAGGAAAAACCGCAAGCTGATAAATTTGATTTAATTGCTCCGGCTAATAACTTTTGCAATTTTTTATTTGCCGAAACTCCTCCTCCTAAAACTATATTCTTTACTTTATGTTTTTCTGCCGCTTTGATAGTTTTTGAAACCAACACATCAAAAGCCGCTCTTTGAAAAGAAGCTGCTACATCTTGTTTGTACTGATTGTCGATTTCTTTTCGTGCTTTTACTTCATATAAAACTGCTGTTTTCAATCCAGAAAAAGAAAAATTATAATCCATACTATTCATCATTGGTCGAGGAAATTTGATTTTTTCTTCATCTCCTTCTTTTGCCATCTTCTCAATCACAGGACCACCTGGATAACCAAGCTCTAAAAGTTTGGCAACTTTGTCGAAAGCTTCCCCTACTGCATCGTCCAAAGTTTCTCCAAGAACTTTATAATTCAAATCTTTTTTCATAAGAATAATTTGTGTATGCCCACCCGAAACAGTCAAACAAATAATCGGAAATTCTGCTTCCCACAACTTATTATTTTCTGCATTTAACTTTTTAAGCCAATTTGCATATATATGACCTTCAATGTGATGAATCCCAATTAACGGTTTTTCAAGACCATAAGCAAGAGCTTTAGCCGCTCCAACGCCAACCATCAACGCCGGAATCAATCCAGGACCATTCGTCACAGCAACGAAATCAATTTTTTTCTTGTTTATTTTTGCATTTTGAAAAGCCTTTTTCAAAATTGGAGTGATATTTTTCAAATGCATTCTCGAAGCCAAGGATGGAACAACTCCACCGAAGTTACTGTGCATTTTTACTTGTGAGGAAACTATATTTGCCAAAACCTTAGCGCTTCCCTTTTTGAATTCAACGATAGCAACCGCTGTTTCATCACAGGAAGTTTCAATCGACAAAATAATCATAAAACTATTTTAAACATATTAATTTACTAATATTCTAGCATATATCACAATAATCGCATAAATATTTCTGCTTTAATCCATGCAGACCTTGCTACTCTTCAACTCTTTACAAATTTCAAACTTTCTGCTACTATATCACAGTAATCATTTTGACACATGCAAATAGTCAGACAGTCATGGCCTCATCGTCTAACGGTTAGGACGCCAGGTTTTCATCCTGGCAATAGGGGTTCGATTCCCCTTGAGGCTACAAACAAAAAAACAGGCATAACCTGTTTTTTTATTATATAGAAAGTTGCTTATAGGTATGATCCGATTTTATATCTTATTCTTGTTGAAATTGTAATGACTTTATTCCAATTATATCCTTCTCTTAAAAATGCTTCTGCGGAAGAAAATGGTCTAATTTTTCCGGCTTCAATTAAATAAACTGCACCAGAATTAGAATATTTTACCAAAGTGCCGTCAAGATATTTTTTGGTTGTCGTGATGCTCTTGCCCTCTTTATATTCCCGAAGTATTGCATCGTCAACTTGCATAATCCAATCCCATTTATAACCAAACCCAGAAAAAATTTCGGCAGTTTTAATCCACAGTTTTTCATTACCACTTATAACATAAACTTTATAATCAGACCCCTTCACTAAGGTTCCTGATTTCAATTTACTTGATAGCGGAGCTGTGGTAAAACTCATTCCTCGTGAATTTAACTTCTTTCTATGTAAGTTGCTAGATGTAATTATTCTATAATAATAAGTCGTATTCGGTTCCAAGTCGCTTAATATTATCTGATGATTTATGGAATTAAATGTTGAAACAACTGATTTCTTTTTATACTTTCCCGGGACAACATCATATTGAATATAAACCTTTGTAGCTAAATTAGTTTTAAACTCGATTATCGCTCTTCTCGTGAAAAGATTATCATTATCAAAGCTTAATGGTTTAATATTTTGAATTTTAAGACTAAGATCTTTATCATTATAATTGTGAGTATTAATCGTAAAATATTTTGAAGACATATTTCCCGACTTATCCTTAGCATCAATTCGAAAATAATATCTTTCGCTAGCCTTAAGTCTTCGAACAGATGCTTCGTGATTCACATAAAAATTTCTGACAATTATTTTTTTAGCTTTACTCGCCCCCTGAGCTTCAGTCCAATACGAAATAACTGCATTTGTCATTTCGTTTGTTTTCCAAAAGAAAACCGTGGCGTTACTCGTTGTTTGCACAACTTTTTGCTCTAAAAATATAGGTTTTACTAATTCTGTTCGTTCCATATTTTTTGTCGAAAAACTTTGTACAAAAGCTTCTTTCTGAATTTGAGCTTGATCAATCGCAACAATTTTAAAATAATAGGTTTTCTTTTTTGCTAAACCTGTTAAAACAACTTCATGAGTAAGACCATATATACTATAACCAGTTTGTCTGTTTAAATCCTCAATACTGTCGCTGAAATACACAACGCCTTTGGTCTTGCTATCAGTAACCCATCTGATAGTCGCCTTTCCATCTTCAATATTCAAAACTTCAATACTTTTAAAATGTATCTCACTGTCAGCAATTGCTTGCGTAGCAAAAAATGTAGATATCAAAATCATCAAAACAAAAACTATGTTATTTCTCCAGCTTTTCATAGATATAATTTAGTATTTATAACTTTGCATTATTACATATTTTTTATAGATTGTCAAGGCTAGTATAATAATCTAAGACAACAATTATAAAAATTAGTCAATATATATTATAATGTTATTAAATATAAATAAAACTTATGATTAAAAAATATTCTTTTTTTCACAATAACTTCCTTTGTTGTCATCACTTTGCTAATTACTTTTTTAGTAATGAACAAAGACGCTACTGAACACAGTTCAATAGAAATTCATGGAAATATTGAGATTGAAGTTTTAGCTGAACAATACAGCAAAGACACTAAAAAATATAAAATGTTCACAGAATATTTGAATAACAATACAAATAATAATTGACATTTAATTCCAATCAAGGATTATGGTTCATTTATTAATTATCTTAAATCTGTTTATGCAAAAATTGGTTTTATGGGAAGTGCTATTGGATATAAACTAATCAAAGAGGATGTCGCCATTCCAGTTATAAAAGAACAAATTAACGGAAACTCAACCTATGGTGCGGTCATAATCGTCAGAAAAGATAGCGCTATAAATGACATCTCAGAACTTGCAAACAAAATATTTGCCTTTGTCGATCTTTATACTTCTGATTGGTTCATTGAATTTCGCATAACACCTTTAAGCATCAAAAAAAATCCGCTTTTTTATATAGCGGTTATTTTTATACCTACTATTACAATAACAGTGGGAAGTTTCCTACAAAAGTTTTCTTTCCAATATTTGTCAAAAAACATTCTCTGCAAAACCGACAATTCCATCCGCTATTAAAATATTTAATATGTTCTTGATAGTAATTTTATAAGTATTTAATGCATGAGCTATTTTTTTGCAGTAAGCCTATCATATTTTAGCAATTCAAGCGTTAGCTTTTTTGTCTTTTCTGGTTTACCAAGCCTTTGTATCATTTTTTAAAACACTCGAACTCCCCTACTTTTTCAACTTTTATTTTTATTTCAATGTATATACAGTTTAATAGAAATTATAAGACTTGTTAAGTTATCTAATTTATCAAGATATTTATAAAATCTCCAGTTAAATTAACTGTAAATATCGGATAAATCAAAACTCTCGCAAAATTCAGACTTATTTTTTGATTCTTTCATATCAGAAAATTGAAACTGATCCATTTTCATTGTAGTCAATTCTTCCTCAATATTCTCCCACGGAAATATTTCATATTTTTTATAATCAAAACCAAGTTTTTTACATTCCTCTTCACTACATTCTTCGCAAGAATTTTGTAATCTGCCATAAAAAGAAGCCTTGGCATCTTTGACAACATCTTGATAATGATAATCCATATTTGAAGCCGCATAAATAATTTCACAATCTGGAAATTGCTTTTTCAAACCTTTAGCAGCATATGAAGCCGAGATTCCAAAGCAATGATTCCCCTCTACTAATAAAAACGTCATTTTAGCATCTTTTTCAAAAAGATCTTCATTAACTTTTTGCATTTGTCGTAATTCAGCTAGGCCATTCTCAAAAAAATATTTATACTGCACCGGCACAATTTTCAATATATTTAACCTATATGCCAAATAAGTCCCAGGAATATTTCCACCTCTTAAAAGTGGCACCACTACATCAACTTTGACATTATTTTCATTCAAATACTTTTCAACCTTATCCCCCAAAATATTCAATTCTATCACAAAATATTCATCCCACGTCATTTTTATGATTTGTTCTTTTTTTACCATATATATTTTTTATGATTTAAACATTCCATTAAATTTGTTTTCACTCATATTTTCTAAAAGAGGATTATACATCATTATCGCATGATTTTCAGTGACAAGCTCTTCTCTTTCTTCGTTATTTTTTATATTGATTATTTTACGAAAAATTTTATTATTCCTTATGTATCCATCTCTATAATCACTCTCAATTTTGTGATCTTTTTCATATATTTCATATCTAAATTCAACTGATTTATTTGAAAACCATTTTCCAATTAAATAAGTATCAGTTACTTTGAGTTTTAATTGAAATTTTTGGTCTGTATTATTTTTAATTTGTAAATCGATATTTGGATATGCACAAGTTGCCCCGCTTCCAAATGGCAAATCTCTTTTGACGTCAGGGAAAACATCATAGCCATGTCGCCAACGCTCTATTACAGTTAAGGGAGTATTAAGTGTAATCCAGTAAAGTAAATTTGATAACTGACATAAACCACCTCCAATTCCATTAATAACTTTTCCATTATTCAATATCATCCCACTAAGATACCCTTTCTTTGCTGTTGGCCTTCCAATTTGACGCCAATAAGAAAATGTTTGACCTGGCTCAATAATAAGTCCGTTTATTTTACGAATAGCAATTTCAAGATTAGTAATCTTATTATATTGTATCCACATATCAACGTCTTTCAATTTTCTGAGAAGTATTGATTTGTAAGCAAAAATTTCAAAAGGAGAACATATATTCTTAATTTTTTTTGCAAAGTCAGTTCTCGAAAAATACCAATAATAATATTTTTTTACAATGTAATATTTTTTACCTAACCATAGTCTTAACTTTGACCTCTTGATTTGTTTTTTCATATTTACAATTTTTGAATTAATCCAACAAATCAGCACTACCATATTTTGCATATTTCAAATCACAAGAAAATGCACGAAACTGTGTTCCCATTTCCCAATGCCACCATTCATTTTGATAAACCGAAAAACCAGCTCTGCTCATTAATAAATTCAGCGATTTCCTGTTCTCTTTTATTTTTTCTAAATTCTCTGTAGCCATCCCTTGATAATTATCAAACTGAAAAAAATATTCCAGCGACGCTTCTTCCCCGAAATGATCAAAAGAAGTTCCCATGTCTAATTCTTTCCCTTTTTCATCCACAATAGTTAAATCAACTGCCCCTCCCGTATTATGTCGTGGCGGAGCTTCTTTCGTAAGTTTTGGCAAAACAACAAACTCTTGTACTGCCTTTTCTAGTTCCTCACCTCTTAATTCTGGATGTTTTATTTTCAACTTATTTTTATAATCATCATAAATTTTTTTCTGAGTTTGAATCGAACGAAACGCATCAAATATTTTGAATTTACATCCAACTGGTAAAAATTTCTGAGTTTCTTCCAATTTTTTTGCGACACCTTCTCTTAAATACATCTTTTCTTCACCCCAGCCATTTTCTATAAAATACACTGGTTCTAAAACAAAATCATAATCACTCAAATTAACCAAAGGCTCGCGACACTCAATAATTCTGATATCCAAATAATTTAGTTTAATTTTTTTTAACTTTTTATTTTCCATAATTAAAGACTTAACGGTTAGTAATTTCTAATAATTTCACATCTTTTTCAAATTGAACTACATCTGTAAACAATATAGCATTAATTCCAAATTTGATTGCAACATCAATATTATTTTGTCTATCATCAAAAAAGACAATTTCTTCAGGTTTAACATCTTTAATTTCTTTTTCCATTTTATCCATCACATAATTCCAAAATTCATCATGACGCTTTCTGTATCCTATATAACACGAAATGAAATAACCATCAAAACTATTCTTAAAATTCATTTCGTTTAAAAGAAATTCAGCCCTAATTTTTATTTGATCCGTGCATAAATAACATTTTATTCCCTGATCACGAAATTTCTTAATTTGTGAAATTAAATTTTGATCCAAATACTTTTTCTCAAATTGAAATTGTTTTTTGAAATAATCCTTTCCCGTTCCTTTCCAATCAATCCTTTCCAAATATGGCACAATCTTCTCTTTTGAATTCGCTTTTCCTTCAAGACATTCCCAATTGTCACTCCCCTCGAAAAAAGAAGTTAGAATTTCTTGTGCATTTTCATATCCTTTCCTTTCTAACTCCCCACTAAAATAATTCGAAAGTCGTATCAGAACTCCGTCTATATCGAACAAAATAACTTTGACTTTTTTCATGTGATATTTTTAATTCTTCATTAATTCAGTGTCTCTGGACTAAGCCTCTTATCTCGATTTATTCCACATCATCTATCTATGCGCGAATATAACTGTTTCGGAAATTTGATCAAAATCATCAAACCATTTCTGAATTTCTGCTGAGCAATTTCCACTTTCTAGCTTAGCATAAAATTCATCTTGTTTTTCAAAATTCCATATTTTTTCCTCGCCACAATTTTCTTCATTAATCACAAAATAATCTGGCATTGTTTCTTTTAATTCATTTATAGACGCGTATAAAGTGATAATAATTTGCTGGTTATTAAAATAAAAAAGCAGTTTTCTCTCCAATGTTACATCGCAAACTTCAAAACGCGACAACACCATAAAATCTTGAGCGTAAAGAAAACCAACGGATTTAACATTTTTGGACGGAACAAAAACAAAATTAGATTCCAAACCGAATTCTCCGTTTGTTAATGCTTCAACATTTTTCATTTCATCTTCTTTGCTAAAATCCAATGGAGTTACTTTTTCGCCCATATCTTTTGTCTCCACTTTTATATAAACTTGCTTCGGATTTTCATTATATTCATTTTCCTCCAACAGAACTATATCTGATGGATATTTCAAAGAAACTCCAACTTCAAAATTTTCATACAATTGCCAAAGATCCGTTTCGCCTTCTATGGCTTTTGCTCGTCCGCTTTCATTAAATTCTTCCTCGCTCATTTTTTCATTATTTATTTCTTCTTCGCTTGTTTCGTCTTCTATCGCTACTTTTCCTGTTTCATTTTGCGTCTCACTGTTTTGAAATAATTGATTTTTTCCATCATTATTAAAATTAAGCAAATACTCTCCGACAACCAAAACTACAATGATTAATAAAATTGTGAGAAGTGTTTTTTTCATAACGATATTTTTAATTTATTACTTTATTAATTTTAAAAACTTACTATTTAAACTTCAATTCTTTAATAGACTTCAGATCAATTCCGTAATTTTTATAAACCTCTATTGTGTTAATAGAAGTAGATTGAGACTTATTATAACCAAGTTTTTCAATCATTGCCTCAACCTTTGCAACTGACTTTGCTTCAATTTCCAGATAGGGAGGGATTTGAGGCCAAAAATCAATTTCAATTTCAACATCATCTAATATATAACTTATACGTCGATTTTCTTGGTATCCGTTCGCAGTATATCCTAATTTTCCCAAAAATTGATTTGTTTTTTCAAAATCATCAACATTAATTTCAAGTTCTTTCGTTCCATCAATATTATTATTGCGAATTTCTTTTATGGCTAAAGTAGTATTTGTTCCATTAGTTCTTAGTCTAATCCAGGAATTTTCTTTTTGGGGATTAAAATCATAAACAAATCTTTTTTGTAATTTTTCGCCAATTTTTTTGGCGCCACACACACCTAGTTTTGAAATAATTTCCTCAACATCAATGTCTAATATTTTAGCTTCAAATTCTGTTTGCATAGTTTATGATAATATATTAATTATTATATTTTATAACAAAATTAGTCAAGTCAAGCACTATCAAATTTTTTTATCTCTCCTATACTACCATCAATTTGAACATTGTCACCAATCTTTATCTTGCTATTAGCTATTACAAAACCAACCACCATTGGGATTTTCTTTTCACGAGCCATAATTGCAAGATGCGATAATAAGCCTCCATTATTTGAAACTATTCCAAAAATTCTATCAAAGTATATTGTTAAGTCAGGTGATAATGTTTCTGTATACAATACAGCTTTCTTGTCTCCTACTGACCAATTCTGAATCATTTCTTGAGTTTTAAGAATACCTTCTGCTAACCCAGACGAAACTCCCAATGTTTCGCATTTTTTATCCAATACAGACGATACAATACTACTAGTAAAATTATAATAATTATATGACTCATAGTCAATCTTATTCTTGATGCAGTTACTTTCACTAATTTTATTATTTAATATATTCTCAAAATTATCATAATATATATTTTTATTATTATTAAATCTGCTTTCTTCTGCAAGTTCTAATAGCAATTTTCTAATTACATTAATATTTTTTACCGTTAACCATCTTCCTAACTCTCTTAAGCGATTATAAATAATTGCTTCTGTTATTTTTCCTTGAAACATTTTTCTCTTTAGTTCAGAATTTTTCTGCCACCAACTTTTTAATGTCTCACTTTCTTTACTGCTATTGGTTTGACCTGTATTAAAAACGGATTCATCTGAAATATCAAGTGAATTACCAAGTAAACCGCTTAGACGTTCTACGCTATATTTATTCAAATCAACAAATAAAGATTGTCCGTCAATAATTTCTGAAAAATTTATCGACTCATTTTTCAAAATTAAATTTATCTTTTTGATTGATAAACCAGACAATAAATTAATCTCAAAAATCAATTCATAATCCTTTAAAAATTTTCCAATAGCAGATTCCAAGTCTGTTTTATTTTGCTTCTCTTCGATTTTTGTTTTTAATTCACTAAATAATTTTTCGTATTTAGAAGTTTTTATTTTATTAAGAAAAACAAAGTTTTTAATGGTGCGAGAGATTTTTGATAACCTAGAGAATCGAGGAGAAAAGGTTTTACTATAATAACTATATGCTGGTAATAACCCTTTGATTTCTTTTTCTTTATCAACATATAATTCATTACCGATAATTTTTAAAAAATTAGTATATTCATAATCAACGCCATATTTTTTATAAACCTTGTCGATTGGACCATTTTTTTCATAAAGGCACTGCAATATGTCAAAAGTAATAGTCACTGGCCTTGGAGTAATCTCTGAAATTTCCGTCTTCTCAAAAAAATAGTTCTCTTTCTCCGACAAAAACTTTTCCAAAAAAATAATTTCTTTATATTGTTTATCAGAAATAGTTGTAATTGGTCTGGTTTGTAATATATAAAATTTATTATTCTGAATACACCATTCAATGTCTTGCGGAAAAATATTCTTATCTTCTAAATCTTTAAATTTCTCGACAATTTGATTTTTAAAAAATGCTTGTGGTAATTTTTTTGGAAGTAGATTGTGCCAATATAATGAAATTTTTTGAGGTTTAATTTCTCCGCTAACTATTTTTTCTCCTTCACAAAATCCATACTCAATAATCATTTCTCGATTTCCGTTTGGATTTCTTGTAAAAGTAACTCCCGCGATGTCAGGAGAAATATATTCTTGTACAATTATTGAAAACTTTTCAAGTTCACCATTGAGATAAATTCCTGCTTGTTTCAAAACATCATAAATATTTTCATTTAAATCTTTTCCATCAACATTTGTTTTTGTTAAAAACTGACCAGCAAAAGATTCATCTTTTTTATCTTCAATTAATGCGCTTGACCTTACGGCATATTTTTTGCAAGGAAGTATTTTGACTATCTCACCAGCAATCTTCTCTCTAGTAACATCATTAGCTAACATGTTTTTTGAAATTGAAGAAGGCAAGGCAATAAATTTCGGAACATTAAAACCAAAATCAACACATTTCTTTAAACTATGTGTTTTATTACCCAAAACATTTTGATATTTATCAATTTCCTGAAACTGAATAATGTTATTTTGCATATTCCCATGGTTTATTATATCGTCCTAGAAATTGATGACCTCGACGCTCCAATTCAACCCCAGTTATTTTAGCATCAAAACAATTTACATATCCGTCGCAAACAGTAATAACTTTGCTATTTTCTGGAACTTGTTTAAAAACATTTTCAAGATTAATCATCGCAGTATACATTATCGGAATATTTAAGCTGCCTGCAATATGTGATTGCTTAAATTTATACGGCTCTCTCGTGTCAACAAGAATCACTCCTTCTTGAACTTTTTTCTTGACATCGTCGGTATCAAAAACAATTTTATATCTAGAATTATTATATTTCTCAGCAAATTTAATATTTCCAACCCATTTCCCACCAAATTCAACCCAACCATTTGCACCTTCTTCTAAATATATAGCTACAATCTTTTTCGTACGCAAAAATTCTGCCACTTCTTTTCCTCTTATTCCGGACCAACAAATTACATACACAACTTTATCCACGGGTAATTCAAGCCATTTACCAGCTTTCAAATCAGCAAAACGAATATGCCAACTTTCAGGGAAATATCCATTTTCATATTCAATGTCCTCTCTAGCATCTAAAACAATATAATCACCAAAATCACTATCTACCACCGCTTGAAATTCTTTACTTGTTATAGTAATATTTATATTACTATTCTTGTTAAAGAAATCATATTCTTCTAAAATCTTATCTTCATTCATAGAAACCTTTTCACCCTCAACTTCTCCTTGAGCTAAAATTTTAACTTCAGATTTTTCAACTTTCACTGGAATTTCATTTTGTAAATCTAATGTCATCAAAACTCCATACCTTATAAAATAATTTCCTTCATATATAGTAAACTCAATTGATGATATTTTTGCGTCTATTCTTATGAGCTTATCAAGAGTTATTTTTGTTGTTGAAAGATACCAATTTTGAAATGTGTTATAATCAACTGATTTTTTCGACATTTCATAGGCGCTCTCAAGACTTCCTTTGGCGATATTTTCATAATACTCACTTATAAATTTTGCAGAATCATCTTTTATTTCTACGTTTGAAACAAATTTGTTTTGTGAGGTATCAATATTTTGATTATTCTCTCCTCCAATATTTAATTGATTATTCTCGTCTTCATTTCCAAATTCTTCACCGATTTTTCCAGCACCATTCGGATTATAACCATTTTGTACTTCATCACCGTCCTTAAAAGAATCACCGTCAGTATCTGGATTTTCAGGATCCGTACCATAAGAATTAATTTCCTCCATGTCTGTTAATCCATCATTATCAGAATCTAATAAATAATCTTGCATAATATTATACTGCTCACTCTCCTCAAGCCATATTTGATATTCTGCCTTTTGTTTTTGAATTGAGTAATAATATGATAATCCGAAAGAAAAAGTGACAACTGAAAAAATAGTCACAATTAACACAATCTTCCTATTTTTGATTGCATAATATTTTGTTTTAAAAAACTGAGAAAATGCTCCGAGGATTGCAGTAAATGTTAATAATATGATGGAAAAGAATTGAACTATTTGTACACCAATATTAAATATAAAATCTGGCGGAATGACAGCATGCGCTGATTGAGGATGAATTAAAAAAAACCCACAAAATAAAAATAATGACAACTTTATAATGTTTTTGTTCATAATTTAGCTATTTTGCTATTTTTTATATCTTAATAATAACAGATATTTTGCAATTTACAAACAAAGAATATAGAATAGAGTAGAGTAGAACAGATAAATTTGTCATATTGAATTTGTTTCAAAATCTATTGTCTGCAACTGATAGCATTATAAAATAAACAAAATATAACTCTACCACTGATGGATTCTGAAACAAATTCAATATGACAGCTGATAATAATTAAATAAATAGTTCCATGAAAACAAAATGTAAATTGCGATTAGCTACAATTATTTTTTTGTTATTAACCATTGCAATAATGAAATTTATTTTGTCTGACTTATAATTTTTCAAAACAAAAAAAATAAGAAGACTACAATGAACCTTTATATATATCTAAAATCATTCCATACTATGCATGTATCATTTATAAACCAGACTGTAGACATGCATGCAAGTGCAATTAATAATATTGCTCCTACTACATCTATATATCCAATAGACAGGGCTATGGAAATAGATTTAATGAAAATACACAAAATAATTAATATGCCATTTATAAATTTCAGCACTATTCTCACCTCAATAATATCCTATTGTTTTAAATAATTTAGTCAACAATTATTTTTTTCCTATCTCCTTTAAAGCCATCTTAATTCTTTCACTGACATCTTTAATTTCAGCTGGAATATTAACTAGCGCTTTCTTGGCTTGTTGAGAACTATATCCCAAACCAATTAACGCTTCAACAACATCCGTATGATCGTTTATTTCTTTGCTCTTTTCCTGCAACATATCATCACTGTCCAGATTGGAAAACTTATTGCGAAGTTCTAAAACAACTCTTTCTGCAGTTTTTTTGCCAATTCCAGAAACACGAGTCAGGATACTTGAATCACCCTTAGCGATTGCGACTTTGATAGTTTCAGGATCAGCCAAAGACAAAATTCCAAGACCAGCCTTGGGACCAATTCCTGAAATTGAAATTAAATGCTCAAAAAGATCAAGCTCTTTGTAGCTTGCAAAACCATATAAATTCAAAGCATCTTCTTTGACATTCAGGTAAGTAAAAAACTCCACTTCATCATTAATCTTGTCTTCACAAGATAATATAAAAACCTTATATCCAATACCACTGCATAGCAATATGATAAATTTTTCATTTTTAAAAATGATTTTTCCCTTTAAATAAGCAATCATAGAACACTATTAAGAAATTAATATTCTGACAAATTCTTATATACCTAGCTCGCATACGAAGTTGCCTATGTATTACGGTACTTATATAGTAATATCATTTGACAATTCTTGCAAATTGTAATAATATTCCTATATTGAATAATAATTTTAATTTATACTAATTATGCCAAATACGATATCAGCAAAGAAAGCTCTGAGACAAAACGAGAGAAGAAGAAAAATCAATATCAGAACTAAAAATAAGATGAAAAAAGACTTGAAGAGCTTTAATGAGCTCATAAAATCACTTGAGAAACAAGCTGACAAAATTACCGATAGCAATATTGAGGAGATTCAAAAAATATTGCAACAAGCTTATAAGAACATTGACAAAACCGCTAAAAAGGGACTTATCAAGAAAAATAATGCTTCTAGGAAAAAATCTGGTTTAGCAAAGAAAGTAAATTCTTTACAAAAAAAGACTGCTTCTAAGAAAAAGAAATAAATATACACCCATATATTTATTAAAACAAAAGAACGAGATCGAGAACAGGAAAACAAAAAACCGAGAAATAGACCAAAGCAAATCACCCCTCAACGGGGTGTTTTGTTTTGCTAATATTTTTATAATTTTTATTTATAAGCCTATACCATCGAAACAACCAATAGGTCAAGAGCGAGATTTGGATTTATTTTCCCTGTCTTGATTGCCAAATCTGCATCAAAAAGTTTTTTGTAAATTAGCTTCAGATTTTCTAGATTAAAATTGCGACACTGCTGAACACTTTTTTGTACCACGAAAGGATGCAATTTTGTTTGAGATACAATCTCCTGTTCTGGAAAACCTTGCTCCAACAAACTTTTGATTTTAATTAAGTTTCGAAACTGATAAGCAAGCATAGTTAGAATATAATTTTCATTCAACCCTTCTTCAATCTGCTTATTCAGAATTATCACAGCTTTCGCTCGATTTTTTGCTCCAATACTATCAATCAAATTAAAGACATTCATGTCAACTTTTGATTTTACCAAAAGAGCGACATCGTTAACGTCAATTTCATTTTCAGCACAATAGCTAATCAATTTTTCAATTTCGTTACTTGCTTCCCATAAGTTATAAGACCGATTAATTTTTCCACTCTTATCCTTTTGAGCAAACCCTCTCCCCAATGACACTGCCAAAAGATTTATAGCCTCGCAATTGATTCTTCCTTTTTGTTTTTCAACGCGATTTTTTATCCAATTATCAAATTGAAAAGTTAAAGGCATTGTAAATTCTTTCATTGTCGCTACGCCTGATTTTTCCATTTTTACCAATGCCTTGTAAACCTTTTTTCTTTTATCTAAATTTTCTTCTAGAAAGAAAATCTTTATCCCATCTTGAACATTGTCTAAATATTGTAAAATTAATCCATCTTTTCCATCACTTGATTTTTCTTCATCATCACTCGATTTCTCTCCTTGTTTTTTTGCAGAAGAAAACAAGCTGTTTTTAATGATTACCAACTTATCGCTGCTAAATAGCGATGCTCCCATTAAAGCATCTTGAAGTTTGGAAATCTTTTCTCCTTGCGAAAGACTTTGATCTTTCCAATCAATTGTATTGATATTCATTTCATCACCTTGTTTTTTGAAAAGCTCCTTTTCTTTTTTCATTTCCTCGGCCATAGAAAAATCATCATCACCGTGGTAGAGATTTACATTTTTACTATTAGTCATATATTTAGCATTAGCATGCAACATTTAATATTTATCAACTGTTCAATCTACATTTTTATTCGACAACCCATTCCACTTCCTGATTTATTTGAACAACTTGAATCCAAATCCTTCCAGGGACAAACTTGATTTCCTCGCCGGCCTCATTGAAAAAGAATAATTTCGATTTCATATCGTTTTTATCTTTACTCCATTTTCCTTTAATCTCCCATCCATTTTGATAGACAATCGCCTCACCTTCCCCTTCAATATCCATATCATTATATTGATCTTCAATTTGCCGAGATGCGGCAAATATAATCACCACATTTTTCGCACTGATTTGTTCTGAAGTTAATTTATCTTCGTCAGTCTTATTTCCCCTGACTCGCATGTAGAGGTTTTTTTCAAAATCATAATTATAATCAACCTTATAAGAAGATGGATATCCAACGCTAATTTTTCCATTTTTATCGATTGGGCTTTCCTCTTCATAGAAACTATATCCTTCAAAATTACTTTCTATTCTATATCCAACACGCTCAGAATATTCTCGTAATTTTTCGATTGTTGTAAATCCATCATGCGGAGCTGAAATTCCTGGTTTTCTGAAAAATACACTACCGTCAAGATATAGAGCATTGATATTGTCCATGATTTTATTGTTCAACTTATTGAGAGCAAAATGCGAACCACCCCAATGAGCATAAATTGCATCAAAACCCATCGCCAGAGGGATAAAATCATGTCTTGCACTTCTAATACTTCCAATCTCTGCCGGCTCACTGCAAGCATAAAGTGCCATATAACGTGTAATTCCATTTGTCATAACTGGCATTTCAATTACTAAATCTGCCTGTGAAATCCCACTTAAGGGCCATGCCTCCCAATCTCCAGCTTGCATAACCGCGAAAGGTCTTGCTTTTGAATTCTCACACTCAACACCACTAATTAAATTTGCTTCCTTTTCCTCTTCGTCTAGTTTTTCCTCTTTATCACCATTATCAGCATTTATCACAACTCCTTCTTGGTTTTCATTCTCAATCGTAATCGTTCGACTTCCAGTCCATCGGTTTAATGTGCAAAAAAATATTGTTACTAAAATTAAAGCGCCAATCGCAATAATTATATTTTTTTTTTGTTTCTTATCTAATTGTACTGTTATCATATTTTTTGATTTTTATTGTTTTAATGTTTCAATCCTTTATATTCGATAGTCACAGAGCTTCTCGTCATCATCCTAAACAGTAATGAAAAGTCCCGAATTTAGTCTCACATTGTAAAAATAATTACATGCCTAGACTCAGAATTTAAAAGCTTGTACCGTACTTAATACGGTATCATCCTTCCTCAGAGTGACATTCTATATCTTCATTATATAATATTACTCAAACAAAAACAAACTATTAGAAAAAATAATTTGTTTTAATAATTATCACAAAAAAATACTCTTTAAACATACGATATATGGCATATAGAATTATCAAATCAAAAAAGACATAATAAATGTCTTTTTTAAAATTTCCTACGAATATCTATTACTCTGATTTTTTAAGGCTTTCTCGAAATTCCTCCCTCCCTTTATTTACTCTCTCTCCATAATCAAAATTTTCCCAATCCAAATCAGCTACTCTCTCGGAATCATTTTCAAATATTTTTAGCAATTCATAATGCTCATACGGTATATTTCTCTCTTTTAAAATTGCCTGGATTATACGAATATTTTTTCTTGTTCACTAAATATCTCTTCCTGCTCTAAGTTATTATAATATTCATACATATCCTCAAGACCAACCTCCTTCGCAACTTCTATTGCACTTTTATTTATAGGTTGTTCAAGGCTTTGTTTCATATTTTTGTTCCTTCATCAAATTGTGACTACTCTACACTATTTGCTTAACGTGGGAACAAATTTCAAGCCCGTTCTCGCACTTAGAAATTTTGACTGCTTACTGTTTTCCAATATTATTTTAAACCAAACTGTTCATCTAATGGTAGGTGAGAAAAGTATGTTCGCACACTAAAATCAGAAACCATAAGCTCAATCATTTCAAAATCTGGGCGTGCAATCAACTTAAAATTATTTTGTGAAAGATATTTATCCTTAAAAATATGATAATCGCCTACCGTGAAATCGGCATCACCGCGTTCTGGCTTGGTAATATCAGGTTGCCTGATTTTCAACAATTTTAGCGGACCAGAAACTGTATTAATCGGATTAATCTGATAGAGTGGACCAGACGGTGTTTTCTCAACAACTCTACCAATTTGCTCAGCATATTTTTTCAATTCGCAAAATTCATCATCACTTTGAGAAAAAATACAAGCGTAATTTACTAGAGCATTAACTTCGTCAGTATACTTATTTTTTAACTCGCACGATTCCTGAACTATATCAGCAACCAGATTGTTTATATTAATTTCACTCATAAATATATTTTTTGAAATAAAATGACTGACAAAAATTTCTTTAACACCCGTACTATCCGTCATTCTGAATTTAGTTCAGAATCTTTCATATATTAAAGAAAATATTTTCTGAAAACATTATATAACTCCAACTTCCTATTTTTCCATCGAAACAACTTTGATTTGACAAAGCTCTCGAAATCCAGCCATCCCATGCTCTCTTCCCATTCCTGATTTTTTATATCCGCCAAAAGGATTGCAGGAAAGTCAATGAATAGCACTGTTGATTTCCACCGTTCCAAAGTCAATTTTGAAAGCGACTCTCTTTGCTCTTTCAATGTCCTTGGAAAATATAACTGACCCCAACCCGTAAATTGTATCATTTGCCAAATTAATTGCTTCTTCTTCAGTCTCAAAAAAAACAATTGGCAAAACAGGACCGAACACTTCTTCATTCCATACCCGCATATCTTTGGAAACATTTGTCAGCAAGGTTGGCAGATAATATGCGCCTTTGACATTCTCAGCAAAGCGTCCGCCGACAAAAACCTTTGCTCCCTTACAAATCGCATCTTCGACTTGGCTCTCCAGTAAATGAAGCTGTCTTTCAGCCACCAAACTTCCCATTTCAGTTTCAAGATTTTCACCCTCGCCGACAATTTTAGCTTCCATTTCTTTTTTCAAAGCTTCGACTAATTCATCGAAAATTGAACAATGAACAATCAATCTTTTCAAAGCATCACATGTTTGTCCACAAAGCTTGAATCTCTTGTTATAAATTTTTCCCAAGATTTTTGGAATATCTACATCTTCAAAAACAACACCAGGATTTGAACCTCCTAATTCCAGAATTGCTTTGATAAATTTTTCCCCAGCCAACTTATATAATTGTTGTCCTATTTTCGTACTTCCTGTAAACCAAATAAGGTCAATTTTTTCATTGACGAGTTTCCAGCCAATATCACCAGCACCATACACTTCGGAAAATACTCCCTGCGGAAGTTCATAAGCAAGCATCACTTCTTCAATTAATTTACCAGTCAATGGACATTCTTCAGAAATTTTGAAAACAACAGGATTCCCAACCAAAAGATTCGGAAATGTTCCCCACACAAACATCCCAAACGGAAAATTCCAAGGTGTAATCACCGCCGTCACTCCAATAGGTTCGTAGACAATTTTATACACCAATTCCTCGTCTTCGTAGGTGATTTTGTCTGCCAGTGCAAATTCAACATTATCCATAAACCACTTCATCTTTGCCAATTGCCCATTAATCATTGCCCGACTTTCTGTTATTGCTCTGCCAGTTTCTTTTGTTGTCAGCTGAGCAATTTCATCTTCTCTTTTTCGCTCAGATTTCCTTCCAGCCGACTTTTGCCAAATTTGCCACCTGCACCTTTTCTGAAATTTCTTCGTCCAAAGAGATTTCAACATCGCCGATGAATTCATAATTTTTTGCTGGATTTGTTGAGATTAGTTTTGTCATATCATTAAGATTATATTAGTTTTTTTTATTTTCATATTTTATATTTTCATTTTATCACAAATCATTCGAAAACAACAAACTCATTTTGGAATATAAAAAACAACCCTTTAAATGAGGATATGTTTAGATGACTGTTGACTTGAAGCATTCGCTCATTGAAAAGTAAATATTGAAAATTTTTTGAAAAAAGATATCTACAATAGAACTAAAAAACGAAAACTTCCAAAGTCATATTAAAGTAAATTATCAAAAAAAATAAAACCCCAATCTAAATTTATAAACTGAGATTTGATATTATTGAAAGACGTTTTAAAAACTTAAAACTGATCTTTTTCCAGGCCCAACTTCTACAGTATATTCATTTTTTTTTCTCCATTTTTCTCTTATTCGTTTTTTTTCTATAATCGTTTTCATACATCTACATTCTTCTTTGCATTTCTGGCATTCCACCATACGTTGATTTATGCAAGTGCATTTTAAATTACATCCTGAACAAAGTCCATTCACCCAGCTGATTTTAGTTTTTTCCCCTAGCAATTGCTCCTGAAAACCCCCTTCTTCTACAGAGTACATTCTTTTTTTATTTACTATCAAGAACACCTCCTGTTTTCTTGATAAGAAACTTCTTGTAACATAAAATAAACATACACGATTTTCTGAAAAATGTCAAGCAAGCCGCATCTTTAAAATCATACATAACTCCAATGTAAAGAAAGTTTAATCGCCACTTTTAAGCGACTAAACACCCTTTGGATGAGAGGTGTTGATGGATTGGATTCGGGATGATTGACTGCCCTCTGTTGGTTCAATGTTTCTGACTTGCCAGCAGGCGAGCCTGAACCGCTTATTCCTTTTTCCCGCTATTTACAATTTTATAAAAACATATAATTCAATTCAGAATATCTGAGCCAATAAAGAGTCACAAATGGTAATATAAACTTTTTAATTAAATGCATTCAACGATTTTATATTTTTCCAATCTTTACTCTTCCATAACGAAATTAAATATAAACTCATTCTCTTCTATGTGTATACTAACCATTTTAATGGAGGAACTATTTGAAAACATCGAAGAAGATATTATTGTTAAAATAACTCCTTCGAACTAAAATTATTGGTTCGCATTTTGAAGGAAACAATCCTTCATTTCTTTTATTTACTATATCAAAATACCCTGCAAGTATATTTTTATTATTCTGTAAATTGTCAAAATCACTAAAATATATTTCATAAGTTTTGCGTCAAACTAACTACAAAATTTATTAATCAACTCTTTGTATAAATTTACTGCTTTATCTAAGGAGCTTTTAGCAATGCTTTCATTTGCTTTATGAGCTGATTTTATTGAACCAGGACCAAGAATTACAAAATTATTTTGATTAGGAAAAAAAGATGCCTCTGTCGCATAATTAACTCCTATGACTTTGTTTTTTGTGATTCCTTCTATAACGGTAATAAAATTTTTATCTTGGCACTTTACAATTGGCAAAGAAAAACTCATTTCAATATCAGCTTTGAAATTATTTTGTTTAATCAGACTGATGATATCTTTGTGAATCTTATTATTTTGTTTATTATTAATTATACGAAATTCGAATTCCAACAAACAAGAAGATGGAACCTTGTTAATCGCATCTCCCCCGTTAATTTTTGCAATGTTTATAGTTGCCGACGAAGAGTCAAAAATATAATCATTATCATTTTTCAGATTTTCAGAATATTTTTTCAACTCCATAACAAAATTAGATGCCATCTCAATCGCATTTATTCCAACCTCTGGATTTCCACCATGGGCGTTTTTACCGATAAAATTTATCTTAAAGACAAGAGCACCTTTTGTTGCAATAACTGGTTTTAAACTTGTAGGTTCACCGATTAAAATACAATCAGCTGACACTAAATGGTTTTCAACAACATTTTTAATACCCTCAAAAGTCTTTTCCTCGTCATAAGTAAATATCAATTCTAATCCCTTATTCAGATTGCTTAAATCAATTTCACTGATCGCGACAAGCATCGATGCTATCCCCCCTTTCATATCAGCAGAACCTAATCCATAAAAAACATCATTGATTTGAGTTAATTCGAATGGGTTCGTTTTCCATCCGTCTCCTGCTGGTACAGTGTCAGTGTGTCCCGAAAATATCAAAGCATTTTTTTTACAATTTCCGCTACTCGCCACCAAACAAAGATTGTTATCATTTTCATTTTTCATTAATTTCGTTTTGAAACCCATATCCAAACAAAATTTTTCAATCCAATTAATCATTTTGTTATTTTCTTCATCTCCGACCGTATTAAACGAAACTAATTGTTTTAACACTTCTTCAACTTTTTTCATAATTTTATTAATTTAAAAATAATTTCAGAAGGAAGTTTCTGGATAACTCCCTTCTGAATTGTCAGATGTCTTTATAGATATCTTTATTGTTACATCAACATCATTGGTTTGCAATGGCAATCAGGAAAATTAACGAATTCCGGACAATCATTACATAGATCCCAAAACTCATTATCAAGAATTTCTTTATCAACAATGACAAACTTGAGTTTGATTGCTATATGAGAAGAAATCTCGTTTGCAAACATTATTACTAATTTGTTCGGATATATATTTTTTGACAGATACATTAATTGTTTCGCCAACTTTATTCCGATACCCATTCCCCTATATTCAGAGTTTACAATCAATGCTGCAATTTCTACACTGTCCGTATAGTTAATCAAACAGACAAATCCGACGACATTTCCATTACATAAAGCCAAAATTGAATTTCCACTTTCGATATACTCTTTTATTTCAGTATCGCTTTTTGCTAACATATTACCTTTGCCTGCTTCAACTTTAATCATTCCTTCCAGATTTTTTGAAAAATGACCATATGAAGAAGTACCTCTAACATACCAAACATTTTCTTTCATTTTTTTCTCTCCTGTTTCAATTAAAAAACGACCCTCTAGGCCGCTTATTTCTTTATCCAAATTTGAAAAATAATTTATATATTTATAGGTAAAAAGAAAAACAGCCTAGACAAAAGTCTGTTTCTATTTCTACGGTTATTTTGATTGAAAATATCTTGCATAAAATCTTTTTTAAAACTATATAACAATATTATATACTAATTTCGATTACTGTCAAATCAAAGCAAGTGTGTATAAAGTTGATAAATATTATAGCCTAATTCGAAATTAAATTATAATCCCCATGGCAAACATCGCTTAGTTTGCTTCCAAGTCAATCTGTAACTAAAATGTTTATATGTTTTCCATCTCTTCCCAATTATCCCCTACTTTTACATCAACAACAATTGGCACGGAAAAATCAATTTTTTTGCCATCAAGCTCCAGATGGCTGTTTTCCATAATTTCGCAAATATGTTTTGTTACTTCGACAATACTTTCTTCTTTGATAGAAAAAATCAACTCGTCGTGAACCTGAAGTAATGGTCTTATGGCATCGGGATTTTTCAAATTATATGCGCTAATCCAATTGTCAATCTTAAGCATCGCGATTTTCATAATATCAGCGGCTGCTCCTTGAATAGGCATATTGATTGCCATTCTTTCAGCAGAACTTCGAATCAATCCATTTGAAGAATTCAATTCAGGTAAATATCTTCTGCGACCCCAAATCGTTTCTGCATAACCTTTTTTGCGAGCATCTTCTTTTGATTTTTCAATATATTTAGCCACACCAGAAAACTTTTCCATATAATTTTCGATAAACTCTTTCGCCTTGTCGTTTTCAATTCCAGCCGATTTGGCAAATCCAAAAGTGCTCATTCCATAGATTATCCCAAAATTCAAAGCCTTGGCTGATCTTCTCATTTCAGTGGTTACTTCATCAAGAGAAACTTGATTCACTTCCGCTGCAGTCGCGCTGTGAATATCAAGACCACTGTTGAAAATTTCTTTCATTCTCTGGTCATCAGCTACCATCGCCACGACACGCAATTCAATTTGAGAATAATCCGCCGAAACAAGTTTTCGGCCTTGCTCAGAAATAAACGCTTTACGAATTTTTCTTCCCACTTCAGTTCGAACAGGAATATTTTGCAAATTCGGATCTGAAGATGAAAGCCTTCCTGTCGCCGCAATTGTTTGATTAAAAGTTGTGTGAAGCCTGTTTGTTTTTTTTCTGACCAATTTCGGCAAAGCATCAACATATGTATTTTTCAATTTCACCAATTCTTTATATTCCGAAATGAAACTTATTATAATATGTTGCTCTTTGAGCTTTTCCATTTCTGGTGCCGCGATCGAATAGCCTGTTTTCGTTTTCTTGATACCCTCAGTCGGCAATTTCATTTTCTCAAACAAAATAATCGATAGTTGCTGAGAGGAATTTATATTGAAATTTCTTTCTCCTGCAAGTGTATAGATTTTTTCTTCCAGCTTGGCAATTTTTTCCTTCAACTCTTGCGAAAGAATATTAAGAAGTTTCACGTCCAAGCCAATCCCATTCATTTCCATCTTCACCAAAATTTCCACAAGAGGCATTTCAATTTTATAAAAAAGATTTTCCATCTCCTTTTCTTTCAATCTCTTCTTAAGCTCATCATAAACTTCAAACATATACCCAAAAGAAACCAAACTTCCATTTGTTGTTTCAATAGATTGTTCTTGAATTTTATAACCTAAACAATCAAAAATAATTTTCTCTGGACTATAATTTCGCCGTCCTGGGTCAAGTAAATAGGATGCTAACATCATATCAAAATGAAGCCCTCTGATTTGAATTCCGTGATCAAAAAGGGCTTTCATATCCCGTTTCAAGAAAAAGCCAATTTTCTGATATTTTTCATTCTCAAGAAAAGGCTGAATTTTTTTCAGGATTAGATTATCAACCGATGAGTTAACACTGAACAAATTAGGTATATTTTCAGAAAGAACAAGAGGGATGATGTAAATTGGACTTTGAGGCCAAAAAATCGTAAAGCCTATTAAATCCTTTTCCACAAGATTTCCGTCGCTACTTCTTGTTTGGAAAAAAAACTTTTTTTGTTTTTCAAGTTTTAATAAAAAATCATCAATTTTTTCATTTGAATCTAAAATTACACTTTCAATCTTTTTTTCTGATACAATGTCTCTTTTTTCCTGATTATTGTTTGCGTCTTCAACTCGATCCATCAAAGAATAAAATTCAAATTCTTGAAATAATTTATTTAATTCCGTCTTGTTATAATCTCCCCACAGACACTCTTTCAAGTCAAACTCAATATTCATCTCGCAATCAATCGTGGCTAATTTTTTACTCATCAAAGCTTTTTCTTTCTCGGCAATAAGTTTTTCTTTAATTCGAGGCTTAATCAAGTTTTCCGTTTGATCATCTTCAATCGCCTTATAAAGTTTTTCGATAGTGCCAAAATTCTGCAAAAGTTTGGTCGCTCCTTTTTCTCCTATTCCCGCTACTCCTGGAATATTATCCGATGGGTCTCCTCGCAAACCTTTATAATCCACAACTTGATTTGGACCAAAACCATATTTCTCAAAAACACCTTTCTCGTCATAAATAATCGTATCTTTAATCCCCTTACGTAAGGTAAAAACTTTTGTATTTTCATCCACCAGTTGCAAAGTATCTAAATCGCCTGTCACAATAATAGTTTCAATTTTTCCACTTTTTCCAAGCTGTCTTGCCAGAGAGCCAATTACATCATCAGCCTCAAAACCTTTTTTTTCCATTATAGGGATATTCAAAACTTTGACAACTTCTTTGATTCTTGGAATTTGGTCATAAAAATCTTGCTCAGGCTTTTTCCTGCCAGCTTTATATTCAGCATATATTTCATCACGAAAAGTCCTGCCCTCCACATCAAATGTACAAATAATACAATCTGGCTTAAGCTCTTTGATAACTCCCAAAAGAACGGAAGTAAAGCCATAAACCGCATTAATCATTTCACCGTTTCGAGTGGTCAGTGGCGGAATTGCATGATAAGCCCGATGCATCAAAGCATTTCCGTCGATGAGGATTAGTCTTTTTTTATTAGTCATATATGATATATTTATACCTAAATTAAAATATTGTAAATAACCTCTTTTAATGCCCTCCACTTAATGCTATTACAATCAAAAGAAAAAGAATGAAAAAAAATAAAACTGTACTAATCAATATAGAATTGATTATGCTTTTAGATAATGAATAAACAATTGTAAATAGAATTATAAATGGAACACTAAAAAATATCACAGTTGGTCGGGAATTCGGAGACGAAAAAAACCACAAAGTAAACATAAAAATAAACCCTACAAGACAATGCCACAATTTAATTCTACTGTTTATATACGCATTTACTTTTAAAATATTATTTAAGATTCCCATAACCTTTAGTTTGCTTAATAAACTGCATCTTTGTTTTATTATATCTTTTTTCAGATTTCAGGCAAAAAAACAAGGAATTATTCTTACTCATAAGTTCTCCAATTATTACTAAAAAGTTTTTGCTATCCCACAATGAATTTCCCTTTTTCAGTAATCGCTACAACTTTACCCAAAACAGAAATAAATCCTTCATTTTCTTAAATTCCAATTATTTCAGAAAGTTCTTCTAATTAAAGACTCAAGCAAAAGCTTTCTTTACAATAGCTATTTCAACTACTATTAGAAATTCTGCTAGTTCATACAGGTTCATCATAAACCACTTAGCAATTTGTGATCTCCTCTTGCTGTTATCATCTTCTATTATTTATATCACCTTTTATTTTTTGTTTCTATTTTAACTTTATATTAGATATAAAATAATCCTAACATATAAATTATTTTTGTAGAGACTTTATAGAACAAGGTAAATTACTGCAAATCATCGATTATTTGATTGCCATCGTCGTTATCTTCATTATTCTCATTTTTATCAAGACTCCTCTCATAATTATCTTTATTAGATATTTCAGGCATATCTTCTAGCTTCTCTAGTCCTTGCTTCAATCCATTATGCTCAACCAAATAATTATCCAGAATATCTCTATTCTCTATCACCTTTTCATTAATCAAATCTATAGACTCCTTTAGAGCTGAAATCTTTTTATTAATTTCTTCGCTTTGCATATTTTCTTTTGACTCAATCCTTCTTTTCAGACTCCCCTCTAACTGATTTAATTTTCCATCAAGATATGTTTTTGTAATCATAAATTTATTTTAACATATTAATATTGACACTTTATAAAAAATCAATATACCAAAAACAGCGCTTGAAACATCAAAATTAGGAGGAAAAATAACAATGTTTGAAAATATTCACATTAGTCCTTTAAGTATGATGGGAATTATTCTTATTGCATTTTCTCTTTTGAAATATAGAAGAACAAGAAATGAAGCCGAAGGATTTATTTTATTCAGTATAGGACTTGGACTTACTGGGTATTCTTTACTTGTCCATTACATAATGATGGATTATATAGATATTAGATTCTTGTTCGCAGGAGAATTAGTTTTATTCTTTGCGGTTTTGTTTGGATAATTGGAGTTTATGAATTAGGAACGGGACACCCAAAAACATTCTTGCCTGCAAACCAAGAAATTCATATTGTTGGTTCAGTCGCTTTTAAATCCCACAACAAGAAAGAATGTCATTATTTCAAAGCGATAATAGCAGGTAGAGACGAGGATAATTTGCTCACAACCCCAATTCAATATGCAATTCCAGCAAAAAAAATTTCAAAACGCCAGTTTAAATTTAATCTTTAATACTGGCAAAAAAGGAAAAATAATACAAGCTACAATAAATGATAAATTAACAAGTTATCATTATTTTTTTATTTATTAACAAAAATCATCTTCCTTGTATTCTCATCCACAAACTCAAATTTAAGATTTAATCTATTCTTTGGCAAAATATCTTTCACATTCTCTGGCCACTCAATAAGAATGATATTGTTTTCTCCGCCAATAATATCTTCCCAGCCTAAATCTAAAATCTCTTGAGAGTCAGAAATACGATAACAATCAAAATGATATAGCGTATATTTCTTGTTCATCTTTTTGCCTGACAAATATTTTTTCATAATTATAAATGTCGGACTGTTCACAATTTCTTCCACGCCTAACTCCTCGCCAATCCCTTGTGAAAATGTCGTTTTTCCTCCTCCAAGGTCGCCATAAAGACAAACCAACCAATTTGAATTTTTGACTTGATTAATTTCCAGCCATTGTTGACAAAGCATTTTTGCAAATTCTTTAGTTTCCGTCGCATTTTGAGTGAACATTTCTTTTTCATCCATATTGCTATTCAAAAACAAATTATACCCTTATTATACTGCCTAATATAAAAATAATCAAAGTGTGTCGATTATTTTAACATAATCTCTGATTTTCTCACAATAACATATTAAGCTTTTTGTCTAATACGACAGATATAAACCACAATAAAATACTACTACTTGACATAATTTTTCAGTGTGATAAATTAACTAATCAATATAAGATTTTCAGAAATTTTAATTTATCTAATTTTTAAATAAGATGGGTCTTTCGCCAAAAGAACAAATTATTGACCAAATCAACAAAAGTGAGACAATTTTGCTTTGTACTAGCAAAAATCCAAGTGGAGACGCACTAGGCTCAGCTTTGGGTTTTTATGATGCACTGAAAAAATTAGGTAAAAAAATAGATGTCGTGAGCCCAACCGCAATTTTAGAGAAATTTTCTTTTATGCCTTCTTCAGAACTAATTACCCATAAGTTGGAGGGAGCTCGTGATTATATATTTTCTGTCGACATCAAAAAAGATAAATTACAGCAACTTAGATACGAAGTAGAAGAAAATAAATTGAAAATATTTATCACAGCAAGAAGCGGTGATTTAAATGAAAAAAATATATCCCTTGATTCTTCAAAGTTTAAATATGATTTAATCATAATTCTTAGTACTTCAGATCTTGAAAACCTTGGCATTGTTTATGATGATAATTCTGAACTTTTTTATGATACGCCAGTTGTGAATATCGACAACGATCCTTCAAATGAATTTTTTGGAAAAATTAATCTTGTTGATGTTACAATGTCTTCAACTTCTGAAATAGTCTACAGTATTATTTCTGAACTTGATAAAAAATTATTTGATGAAAACATTGCCACTAATCTTTTAACAGGAATAATTTCGAAAACAGAAAGTTTTCAAAATATAAATACCACTCCAAAATCATTTCTAACAGCAGCCGCCTTAATTTCAAAAGGAGCAAACAAAGAAAACATCATAAGATATCTATATAAAACGAAATCAATATCAGTTCTAAAAATTATGGGAACTATTATGTCTAATTTGAAATATAATAGTCAATATAAATTAGGCTGGTCCACTCTTAATAAAGATGACTTTGAGAGAACAAGCACTATTCCCGAAAATCTAAATTTAGTTGTAAGTGATCTTGCTCATAGCTCTCCCGAATTTAATTTATTACTTGTTTTGTATAAAAATAATGGAACTGTGTATGGTATTATTAATTGTACTGGCAAAAAAGATTATAGTGATTTGAAAAAATTATTAAAAGGACGAATAGAAGAAAATCAAATATTTTTCAAGGCTGATGAAAACGAACTTGACCTTGCCGAAAGAGAGGTCTTGAAGAAAATAAAAGAATATGAAGATAATATCAATTTGAAAATTTAAACCAATTTAATATACATTCGAAATGAGACTTGACCAGTCTTATTTTTTATTATATTTATTTTTGTTTTGATACTTCTTAATTTATGATATAATGAATTAAATATAAAACATTCTGATTACAATATAAACTCTTTTCAAGAACATGTTAATGTTTGTTATTAAAATTTTTATATATTAAGCTTATTTTAACCTTTATCTATTAATATAATAATATGCAACATTTAATTCATACTGATAAGGATAAAAACGCTAAAAAAGTCAAAGAACTAAAAGAAAAAGCTCAAGATAAAACAATACAACAATTATACCATAAAGGTGAAGAAGAAAAAGCAAGCGCCATGGCAAATAAATATAATCTTCCCTATATAGATTTAAGCTTAATCTCCGTAGTTTCCGAAACGGTAAGCCTGATTCCAAAAGAAATTGCCAAAAATGCTGGCCTGGCCGTAATTTATAAAGTCGGAAAAAAGTTACAAATCGCTGTCAGAGATCCTGAAAACTATGAAACAAAAAAAGCTCTCGAAAAAATCAAAACTGAGGATGGAATGAAATATACTTTAATAGTAGTTTCAGAATATAGTTTAAAAAAAGCCTGGCTCAGCTATGATATTTCAACTGTAACTAAAAAATTTGAAGACCAAGGAGTTACTCTGAGACAGGAAGACTTAACTGAATTTGAAAAAGGAGTACATAATATCATAGACCTCAAAAAAAGAATTGCCGAAATTAACACAACCGAAATATTTAATATAATTATGGCAGGAGCCATAAAAACGAAATCAAGTGATATTCATATTGAACCTAATCTTGATTACATAAGACTTCGATATAGAGTTGATGGAGTTTTGCAAGACATTGTTAATCTTCCTATAAAAGCAAATAGAACAATATTATCGAGAGTAAAAATGCTTTCCAAAATGAAATTGAATGTTACTGACATGCCACAAGATGGCCATTTCAGTATAAATTTAGAAAATAAAATAATAAATGTGAGAGCGTCTATTCTTCCAAGCAGTTTTGGTGAAAGCATTGTGATGAGAATCCTATCAGAAGATTCAACAGGCTTGAAATTGGACGAACTGGGCTTCAACCAATATTATATGGAAAAAGTAGAAGAGCAACTTCTCAAACCAACCGGAATGCTTTTAGTTACAGGTCCGACGGGAAGTGGAAAGACAACAACACTATATTCATTTATTCGCAGACTCAATCAACCAAATATAAAAATTATTACCCTTGAAAATCCAGTTGAGTACAGACTTGAAGGAATATCCCAAACCGAAATTCATCCCGATACTGGGTTAACTTTTTCCGAAGGTCTTAAAGCTGTGGTGCGACAAGATCCAGATGTGGTAATGGTAGGAGAAGTAAGAGATTCTGAAACTGCGGAAATATCAATTCAAGCTGCTCTAACAGGACACTCAGTACTTTCAACGTTACACACTAATAATGCGGCAGGCGCCATCCCAAGATTTCTACATCTTAAAGTGAGTCCAGCATTAATCTCTCCGTCAATAAATGCAATTATTGCACAAAGGTTAGTCAGAACCTTGTGTGAACACTGTAAAGAAGAGTATGCTCCCGCTCAAGAGACAATTGATAGAATTAAAGAAGTAATATCAAAAATTCCAAAAAACAAGGTAATGGTGTTTCCAAAAGACATTAAAACGATATACCGAAGTAAAGGATGTTCAAAATGTAATTTCATTGGCTACACAGGGAGAATAGGACTTTACGAAATGTTTACCTTGACCCAAAATATTGAAAAGATTATTCTTAAAAGTACATCTGCATCAGAAGTAATGGCAAAGGCAATAGAAGATGGAATGATTACAATGCAAGAAGATGGAATTCTAAAGGCAATTGAAGGAGTAACATCACTAGAAGAGATAAGACGAGTAACAGGAGAAATTTTTGTTAATAAGTTTTAAATTAAGTTTTAGACATATAAAAAAGAAGACGACATTAATATATGCCATCTTCTTTTTGGAACATTATTGAAATTTATATGGTTTTTACGAAATAACACGTTACACCACAAATTATTTATTCTTTATTTTTCCCAGAGAGCTCTTGAGCCAAAAAGCTATTTCCAAATTATGACTATCTATATCAGATGCTTTTTGGAAATTATCAAAAGACGCTTCATAATTACCTAATATAAAATTAGATTTTCCCATAATCAGCCAAGCATCTCTATAACTGAGATCATTTCCACCAATTTCATTAATTTTGCCAATAGCCAGATAAGGCTGATTTATTTTGTTATATAAATCGGCAACTAGAATATTCTTATACCTCTCATCTTTAATGTCACGATAATTCTCTAAAAACTCTTTGATCATTTTTAGCTCAAATTCATAATCGCTACCCTTTTTCTCGACTTGTTGAAAAAAAGAATTGTATTCAAAATTATTATAAAAATCAAGAAGACCTAAATAATATAATATTTCCGAATCATCAGAATCCAAAGACAAATGAAAAAACATGTCAAAAGCTTTTTCATTTTTATTAATCGCAATAAAGCTTTTCCCGAGTTTAATTTTAACATCTTTCGAAGAATTAATTTGCTCTGATTTATTATAATAAATTATCGCGTTATTTATATTTCTCTCAGTATAATAAATATCCCCCATAATTTCATAAACGATAGAATCACTTTTTTTTTCGTCAATTGCCATCAACAACTCCTGCCTCGCATTTTCTAATTCACCATGATCATAAAATATTTTTGCTCTTTGAATTCTAGCTTCATAAACAGCATCTTTGCTTCCTTTAATCACCATTGTGTATTTATAGTTTCTTAAAGCTTCATCATAATCTTCTTTACTATTATTTATATTTCCTAGAAATAAATATGAGTTCGAGGTTGAAACTTGCCATTTATAAATAAAAATGAGAAATATAAAAACAAAAAAAATAATCAGAATTATTTTTCTCCTCTCTTTACTAATGTTTATAACAGAAATCATTTAATTAATACTATGTTTATAATATTCATAGCATAGCAAATTTAAACAAAAAAAGAAAGCATACAATAATTTGCAGACAGCTAGATCCTCAGCTTATAAAAGAATGAGGGTGGAGAAATTTCCGAGGAATAGACCAGAAAATTCCAATACAGGAACCCAAACTACCCGGGTCTGGGATAATATCCCCAACTGTCTACAAATTATTAAATACTTTTCAAAAATAAACACATTTCTGACTTGACTTGTCATTCTAGCAGAAAGAATCAATCTTGTCAAGAGCTGAGAATCAGGTATAATAACACCATACAATCACGTTAAAAATATCCCCGCTTAGAATATTAACTTTCTATAATTATGAAAATTACAGACTCAATAGAACTTGCAGAAGATGAAAATTTAGACCTGTCTCTTCGTCCAAAGTTTTTGAAAGAATTCATTGGACAAGATAAAATCAAAAAAAATATTGACATCCTCATCAAAGCGGCTCAAAAAAGAAATGAGACAATTGAACATATTTTGTTTCACGGTTCAAGCGGTCTTGGGAAAACAACTCTGTCATATTTGATTGCCAATGAAATGAATAAAAATATCAGAATCACTTCTGGTCCAGCAATTGAAAAAGTCGGAGATTTAGGAGCAATATTAACCAACATGGAAGATGGCGACATTTTATTCATTGACGAGATTCACAGACTAAATAAACTGATTGAAGAGGTTTTATATCCAGCCATGGAAGACTACGCCTTGGATATTATTGTCGGTAAGGGACCATCAGCAAGGACCATCAGATTGGATTTGCCAAAGTTTACTCTCATCGGAGCAACAACAAGAATTGACTTGATTTCGTCTCCTCTCCTAAATCGCTTTGGAATTTCTCAAAGACTTGATTTTTATAATGATGAAGATATTCAACAAATAATAAAAAGATCTGGAAGGATCCTTGATATTGATATTAATTCCGTTGGAGCAGAAAAAATAGCAAAAAGTTCAAGACAAACCCCAAGAATTGCAAATCGTCTCTTGAAAAGAGTTCGTGACTTTGCTCAAGTTAAAGGGGATGGAATTATAAACGAAGACATCGTCAATCAAACTTTTAATCACCTTGAAATTGACAATTACGGATTAGAACACGCTGATAGAAAAATTCTGGAAATAATTATCAAAAAATTTGATGGCGGGCCAGTCGGAGTTTCCACAATTGCCGCCAGCCTAGGTGAACAAGAAGACACTGTTGAATATGTATACGAACCATATCTTTTGCAATTAGGATTTCTCCAAAGAACTCCTCGCGGAAGAAAAGCGACAAAGCTTGCCTATAATCATTTAGGTATTAACTATCCAGAAGACAATCAAAACACACTATTATAAATAATTTTCAACAAATATGTCATTAGACGCATCATTTCCATTCACAGATTTCCTAGCTTTTGTTTTTATTCCCTTAGGTATTTTTTTCCTTTTTGGCTGTCTGATTTTCTATCACTTAAATCGCTATGGAATAAAAGGGGATTCAACAAAAAATGTGGCTATATTTTTTGTGATTGTTCTTCTTATTTTATCTTTTATGATAATTTATCTTTTCGGGACGATAAATTGGAATGAAATATATATAAAAGATTTCATAAAAATATCAAATATAAGCATATTCAGCAAATAATATGACTAAAAAATCAATAAATTTACATAAAATCGACAAGTATATTTTTCCAGGACAACACGACAAAGAAAATGTAATTCTTGTTCTACGAAAACATCCCATATCTCTTCTTGGCTATGCCCTACAACTTTTATTCTTTATGTCTTTGCCTGTTTTGGCATACATCTTTCTTATTCCAATCGCGTTCCCAGAATTCTTAGAATATCCTTATCAAAATATTTATTTTCTACTTTCTGTTGTTTTTTATGGTTTTGTCTGGATTGCGACTTTTGTGTTATGGGTAGACTATTACTTAGACATTTGGATTATAACAAACGAACGACTGCTTGATATCGAACAAAAAGGATTTTTCAATCGTACGGTTTCAGAATTAGATTTGAAAAAAATACAAGACATTACAAGTAACGTCAGAGGAATAGTCCCAACAATGTTTGGTTTTGGAGACATCCAAATTCAAACAGCAGCAGAAGAAAAAAGGTTTGAGCTCAAATCAATCCATCATCCAGTGACAGCCCGCAGAAAAATTATCAAACTCTATAAACAAGCAAAGGAAAAAGATAGATTTATTTACAGAGATAGAGATGAATAAAGATTAAATTGTTATATTGTTATATTGTTCTGCTAGTTTGTCGTTCTTGAGCGAAATGATACAATTTTGAGCGAAGAATCGCAAAATATCTACTTTCAAAATCAAACTTAATCACGAAAACAAAAAACGGTCCACAAGCCGTTTTTTTTATAATTTTTAAGATTAAAATCTAGGATTTTTTCTAGTATCGTCTTTAATGTCTTTTATAAATTTATCAACATCAAATTCTATACCAAAACATTCTTTCAATAATACAGAAGCGATTACTGCATTACCGTATTTATTAAAATGAATAGTATCAATATCACCTTTTTTTGCATCAGTAATATTTTCGTTGCTCTCTTGAATTAAAGTATACATTTTACTTCGATATTTTTTCTTAATTAACTCAAAAAAGTCAACAAAAATAAGATTTGAATTATTTTCATACTCAATAGCAATTTTTCTGTCATTCTCCAAAAAAATATTTATCTTTTCATTTCTTTTTTCATCAGAGGAAGGAACACTCGTTGTAAAAATAATATTGACTCCTTTTTTCAACAACTTATCTATAATTTTTTTTGTATTTTTTGTAGTCTCTTTCAATTTAAACTTATAGTAAAAATCATTTTTAGAAATGCTTAAAAAAATTAAATCAGGACTTTCTTTGATTACAAAGTCATCAAGATTATTAAGTAAATCCCTTGAACTGGCTCCATCTAGACCTGCATTAAACGATTGAATAAACCAAGCGGGAACCTTCCAATCTCCAATAATTTCATCCAACTTTTCTCTTAATGTATATCTCATTATCTCAGCCCAGTTTGGAAAAGAATAGGTAACAGTAGTTGTTGATGCTCCATAAAAAACAATCTTAAAAACCTCCTCAGTCTTAATTTTATTTTCAATTTCGCTTATCAAATTCATATTTATAAAAACTGATTTATTTTATTAATATTAGATTCTTATCAAATATCTTCTTATATGGATGAAATACTCTTACTCCTTTAGAATTTTTCAATTCCTTTTCAATAATACTTGTCTTAATGTTTTTATTCATACAATTAAAAGTTTTTTCATTTTCAACATCAAACCAAGACTTATAAAAACCTGTATCATATAATTTAAATCCAAAGATTTGAGCAAAAAGAGGAATTCGCAGTTCATCATTGCAATAATCTGGCACATCGATTGAACTATATTTTTCCAAAAAATTTTTAGGAAGACATACTCCGGGACCAAGCGAGGCGTATGACAATTTGTTATAGTCAAAATTTATTTTCACAAATTCCAACAACTTAATCCGCTCTTTTTTATACGGATTTTTTGATGTCCATAACCATTTTTTTTCAATATTTTTCAACTCAGTCAATCCTGTAACACCGACACTATTAACTGGAATGTTCCTATAAATATTATTTACAGAACTAAGTAGCAGTAAGTCCCACTCTATAATATAAACCATATCGAAAGTAACTGATTTTCCTATTTCTCTATACCATTTACCTATAGCAAAATCACTATTCTTCCATTTCCAAAAGCTTGACTTACCTTTAATTTGATAGATATTCACTAAATATTTATTTAAAATTTGCTCATATTTCTTAAAATCTTTTTTATCTCCACCGTACAAACCATAAATTGGTATTTTTGGATTCAATTTTTTTAATATTTTTAATCTGTTTTTACAAATTAAAGGATGTTTATGAAATCTAAATAGAATGATTCTTTTCATATTGATATTTAATTATTAACCATAAAAACAACAATATGCTACCCTATCTTCTTTTCTACTTCTTTCATTAAATTCATATTTTATTTAAAATTTATTTGTTTTAATTTAACCTGTCATCCTGAGCTTATCAAAATATTCTTTGAATATTTCAATTAGCTTTATCGTTTACACTCTGCAACCTTTTATTTTTTTCTACAACACCTTTCTTTAATAAATAATCCCTAACAATTTCAAATATCTTTTTATGCCCAGCTGAATTTGGATGAACACCGTCTTTTAATAACTTTTTATAATCTAATCTCTTAAATTCTTCAAACATATTTATAAAATATATATTTTTCTCCTTACAAACAAGCTTTATCGCTTTGTTATTTTTTTCGACATCTCTATTCCTATACTCAATATTAGAATCCCATCCAGTAGGTGTTGTTCTGGTTTCATCAATAAGAGTTGGTCCGACAAAAACAATTTTTACGGAATATTTCTTAGCAATGATTAACAACTGCTTGAGATTTTCCGTAAAATCATTTAAAGATGTATTAAAACTATTTCTGCTTTTAACAAACGCGGCATCATTTTTTCCTATTGATATAATAATAATGATTTCCTCTTTTTCCCCCGTATCCTCTCTTTCCCAAATTCTATGTTGAACTTCATACTCAAACCTTTTAAGCAAATCCTTTGAAGTGTCCCCAGAAACTCCAATATTATAAACCATATAATAATAATCAGAGTTATTCAAACTCTCTTTTATATAAAAACTTTTTAATCTATTAGCCCAACCTCCCTGCTCGTCCCAATTACCAAAAACTATGCTATCCCCAAAAACTAAAATTCGTGCCATAATTTTATTAATTAAATTTAAAACATCTTCAAGCCATGTCTCACCGACAAAATAAATTCGTCCCGATTTTCATCTATTTTATGCGATAATTCTTCTCTTAAAAACCATTTGATTTCTTCAACTTCGCTTTTTTTAATTCTAAATTCATCCAAATTCCTATCAATCTTGATTGAATACCACTGGCAAAAATAATTATACTTAGTGGCCATTCTTATTTTTATTCCTTTCTGTGGTATTATATTTTTAAGACCGATTTCTTCTTCCGCTTCTTTGATCATATTTAAATCATAAGTTTCATTTTCTTCAACTGTTCCAGTAACTGCGGGACCCCACTTTCCAGGACTATTCGTTTTATTCAGAGATCTTTTTGCGAGAAGAATCTCATCTTTACTGTTCGTAACCCACAAAACAGAAACTCTATAAAGATCCTTTTCTGTTATAGATTCTCTTTCTTTCGTTCCTATTATGTTGTCTTCGTCGTCAACAATAATGATTACATCCATAATTTTGTTATAGTGACTTAAAAGAATCAATAACTGTAATTAATAAATTTATTTCACTTCCACAAATCTCTTGTTGCTTTCATATGACCTTCCGTTTTTGTTGTTCATAACTGCGAAAATCAAATATTTTCCAGATATGAAATACTGCTTATCCTCTTCCCACAAAATTTGATAGAGATTATCTTCTCCAGGGACGGGATAATTTGCTGAGCTAATCTTTTTTTTGATTCCCGGCTTTTTAACTAAATTCATATCAGCATCATATATGCTGTCTAGCTGATAATAAAAATCTACATTTCGAACGTTTGAATTTGAAACTGCAACATTAAGAATAAATGGAAAATCAATGTCCAAAATTGGCTTGAGATATAACGAAGAATCATTGCTAACTATAACTGTTATTTCTTTCCGAGCTAGATTTCCAACTTTGTCATAAGCCCGAACAGAAATTGTATGTAATCCTTCATTAGTTCCAGCCAATAATTTATATGAAACTTCATAAGAAGAAACCTTGCCAACCCCAATAAGATTATCATCGAAATATACATCAATTTGCCCTAAACCAAAGACAGTAAATGCTTCGACACTAACAACTAGCTTCCCTTCCTGAATTATCTGATTTTCCTGAGGATAACGCACATTCAAAATTGGCATCTTGTCCTCTGCCCTAACTGAACAAACTTCCGTCGGAATGTTTGTATTTATTTCAGTTGCGTTTTCCCCTGCCCACAGCAAAACCGACTCTTCCCAAACCGAAAAATTCGGATCAAGGACTATGTCTTTTGACATCTCGGCCCTTGGATTATCCCTATCAATATAATATAAAATATTATGAACTTCGAGATATGTTTTCTCTTCAATCTGATCTTCGGGGGTAAGTTCTGTAGCAAGTTTGTCTTCACAAGCTTTATCAATTTTAACCATAACCTCATTACTAAATTCTCCATCTAAAATTCTTTTACCAGTTTCAATTGGTTCTGGAGAAATAAAATCCTCAACTGGATCAAGAGCAAGCACTCTAGTCATAAAATCATTCCAAATTGGAGCGGCAACTGTAATACCTCCTCCTTGTTTCATTTTCTCTCCGTTATTATTTCCTGCCCAAACGCCAACAGCTAAACTTGGAGTATATCCAATCGTCCAACCATCTTTATAGTCACTAGTTGTCCCAGTTTTCGCGGCTACAGGTCTCCCTTCTAAATCCATTTTATTTTTCAAGCCAAATGTTTTTATCCTCGCATTATTATCAGAAAGAATACTGTTAATATTCCTAGCTACTTGTTTATCTAAAACATCTTTTGGATTTTCTGCAAACTCTTTTAAAACCTCTCCGTATGAATCTTCAACCTTCAAAATACCTACCGTATCATTTCTTTTCCCATCATTTGCAAAAACGCTATACGAAGAAACCATATCAACCAACTTCACTTCTCCCGTTCCAAGGACCAAAGACAAGCCATATTTATCAGGACTATTCAGCGTAGTAATTCCTAAATTATGCGCCATTTGAACACTATCTCCTATACCAGCCAAATACAGTGTCTTTACCGCAGGTATATTTAATGACCTTCCTAACGCTTCCCGGATAGTTACTGGACCAGAAAATTGAAAATTATAATTTTGAGGAATATATTCTTTACCACTTCCGTCTTTACCAAAATTTGTTTCCACATCAAAAAGAATCGTATCGGGAGTATAACCTTTCTGGAATGCTGTCGCATAGACAAAAGGCTTAAACGATGAACCAGGCTGACGATTTGAAATTGCCACATTTACATTTCCATCTTCTTCTAAATCAAAATAATTTTTGCTACCAACCATAGAAAGGATTTGTCCAGTCTTCGGGTCAATTGCAACCAAAGCGGCATTCTTGGCATTATATTGAGTTTTATTTTCCTCCGCACCTGTTTTCACAGCATCTTCCGCAATGAGTTGCATATCATGGTCCAGAGTCGTATAAACTAGCAAACCGCCTTTCTCAACTTTTTCCTCGCCATATTCATCAACTAACTGTTGCTTTATATACATCACAAAATGAGGAGCTTTTATGCTTTCTTCAAATGGTTTAATTCTTTTCAAGATATCTTCTTCCTTGGCGATAGCTTCTTCTTCTTCGTTTATAAAACCCTCTCCTCTCATTTGCCAAATGATATCTTGATAACGATTTTCTAACGCCTCGGGATGAGCACCATACGGAGAATAATATGTGGTCGCCTTGGGAAGACCTGCCAAAAGGGCTGATTCTGAAATATTCAGATCCTTGGCCGACTTTCCGAAAAATGTTTGTGCCGCCGATTCAATCCCATAAGCATTAGAACCATAAGGGATTTGGTTTAAATACATTTCCATAATCTCATCCTTGCTAAATTTTTGCTCAGTTTCAATTGCCAAAATAAGCTCTTTTATTTTTCTCGTAAAAGTTCTCTCAGAAGTCAAAATTGAATTTTTTACTAACTGCTGAGTTATGGTTGATCCTCCCTGAAGTTTTTCTCCACTCACAACATCTTTATATATTGCTCGAGCAATGCCTCTAAAATCAACACCATAATGCTTATAAAAATCCTGATCTTCAGTCGCAATCGTTGCATTAATCAGATGTTGTGAAATTTGGTCCAGCTTCACGACACTTCTTTTTTCCTCACCGTGAATTTCATATAAAAGATACTCCCCAGTTCTATCATATATTTTTGTCGATTGAGCAACACTCCTGTCAGCGATTTTATCTGGATTTGGAATGTCTTTTGAAAAATATATAAAAATACCAATCATCGCCATTATCCCGACAACAAAAAATATCATTACTAATTTAAAAACGAACCTAAAAATTCTTTTAATTCTTCTTTTTTTCTGTTTACCCTTTTTAAGCCTGAAAACTCTTTCAAATAAAGACGGAACAACTTTTTTCCTTATCACACCTTTTCGAACAACTCCTCTTCTGACTACTTTCTTCGTGTGTGATAATTTTGGCAACTTCAAAAGAAGACTCTTTTTTTGACTAGGCCTTTTTCTCGTTATTGGTTTTTTTTCAATTCGATATTTTCTTCTGACAGCCACAGCATAGGATTAAGGATTAAGCTATATTTCCACCGAGTCTTAGCTGAGAGTTTACGAACTTAGTTACACAGATATGTTATGACTCAATAAATACATTATAACGATAATTTGCAGTTTTGAAAAGTAAGTAAGAAAAGGTTTGTATAAAACAAACTTCATGAAGTAGTAAATCAAAGATATAAAAGTTTGTTATTCTTCGTAATTTCACAATATATTCTTATTCTACTTCATATATTGTGCAAATAAAACAACAGAACTATCCTTGTAAAATATCTAAATTTATGGTAAGTTGAAATTAGAAAATGGTTTATTATAACAAAAAAGATTATTCTTCTATCTTGTAAAAAATTTCGTAATATTGTTGATTGAGCTTCTCTGACCTAAACCATCTATTTCTAAAAGATAAATTTAGCTCAAAAAAAGAAAGGATTCTAAAATCCTAACGTTCATTTGTTCAATTATTTCGAATTTTTTGATAAAAAATGAATAAATAATTATCTTACTTTTCCATTTCCTCTTTTTCTTTTCTTTTGCCTTTTCTTTGTATCTTTATTATCTTGTATCTTTCTTGCTCGCTTTCCTTCTTTGGCCATAAAACACCTCCATGCTTATTAACTAACAAAATTATATCCAATTTAAACTAATGCGTCAACACTATGAATAAAATTAATACAAACTCAAAACAAATTGATGAAATTCTGAACCGCGGGACAATTGTTGAAATTTTGCCGACCAAGAAAGAATTTCTAGAAAAATTATTAAGTGGCGAAAGACTGAAATTTTATATTGGTTTTGATGCCACCGCACCAACCTTACACCTCAGCCATGCCAAGAATATTATGTTATTAGAAAAATTCCGCAAACTCGGTCACGAAGTCATTCTTTTATTTGGAGACTTTACAGCGCGAATCGGTGATCCGACTGGTGAAAGTTCCGCCAGAAAACAACTCTCACGAGAAGAAGTTTTGACAAATGTTGAAAAATGGAAAAAAATGATTCAACCTCTAATGGATTTCAAAGACTTAGAAAATCCACCACAAATTAGATATAATCACGACTGGCTTTCAAAGCTTACATTAGAAGATATTATTAGTTTAGCTAGTAATTTTACTGTCCAACAAATGTTAGAGAGAGATATGTTCCAAAAGAGAATGGTAACAATGGTCGTATGTAGATATTGTGATAATAGATTTATTTCTCCTATACAATTTAGTAAAGAAAGTTTTGAGACTGTTCAAATGTCTGGAAATATTACAAATTGTCCAAACTGTAAAAAAAATACTTATTTAAATAAGGAAGATTTGATATTTGAAAAAGAACCAATTCATCTCCACGAATTTTTATATCCGCTAATGCAAGGTTATGATTCCGTGGCAATGGATGTTGATGTTGAATTATGTGGCACAGACCAAACCTTTAATGCTTTAGCGGGACGAACTTTATTGAGAAAATTAAAAGGGAAAGAAAAGTTTGTCGTGGCGGTCACCTTAATGGAGAATCCAAAAACTGGTGAATTGATGTCAAAAAGCAAGGGAACTGGAGTTTTTCTGAACACCTCTACCAATGACATGTTCGGTCAAATTATGGCGCAGCCCGATGAAATGATAGAAATTTTGTTTATAAATAATACATTTTTATCTCTTGAAGAAATTAAGAGTTTAATGAGCTCAGATAATCCCCGCGACACCAAAGCAAATCTGGCTCGTGAAATTGTGGCAATCTACCACGGCAAAGCTGAGGCTGAAAATGCAGAAGAAGAATTCAACAAAATTTTCCGTGACAAGAAAAAACCAACTAACATTCCAGAAATCAAACTTGAAAAAAAAGAGTACAGTCTTTTGAATTTACTCTCTGAAACAAAACTATCTTCTTCAAAATCAGATGCCCGTCGACTCGTTGGACAAGGCGGAGTGAAAATTGACGATGTCGTGCAGAAAGATTTTGACAAAATCATTGATATTAAAAATGAAATGATTGTGCAAGTCGGGAAGAGAAGGTTTATGAAGATTGTTTTATAATTTGTTTTATTTCTCATCGTGTATGAGATTCTGAACTTGATTCAGAATAACAACTTCTAACAGTTCAAAACAATCATGACAAAAATAATCACCCTCTTAAAAGAAATTGTTGAACTTTGTGAAACTAATAATATTAAATATTGGATAATTGGTGGTTTTGCAGTTGATGGAAAAAGAGGATACATTTCAAGAAACCATAGCGACATAGATATATGTTTTCACAATTTGCATCAAAACAAAGCTTTAGAAATATTTTTTAATAACAATTTCATAGTCACAAGACAAGGCTTGAAATATGTTTTCTACAAACATGACATCAAAATTGATGTGTTTATTCTTTTTGATAAAATCAAATATTACGAAAGAAAGCGAGAATGGTTTGAGGCGAGTTTTCCAAAAGAAATTTTTAATGATTTTCAAATCGGTAAAATTGGTAATCTGAATTTCACAATTCCATCCAATGAAGGCTTGAAATATTACGGAAGCAAAACAAAATACAAAAAAGATAAATTATATACTGAGAAATTACCAATTAATAATAATATATATTCAATGATTTTTTATAATGAATTTGCTGATTATAAAAAATCTATAAAAAATGTCGAGTTGAAAGAAATTATTGTAATTAATTCGAAAATAATAGAAATCGAATATGAATTTTTAGATGTTTTAGATGAAAATGGAAAAAAGATTGGAAAATCAAAACCATTAACCCAAGTTCACCGAGACGGATCGTGGCACAAGTCATCTCATGTTTGGATTTATAATTCTAAAGGAGAAATTCTTTTTCAAAAAAGGTCTAAAACAACCTTCTTTCCAGGCCTATTAGATATCTCAATCGGAGGACATATTACATCGGGGAAAAAATCAAAAGAAACTGCCATAAGAGAAGTTGAAGAAGAAATAGGTCTGAAAATAAAAAATAAAGACCTGAAAAAGATCGGGACAAAAAAAATGTCTTTGATCTTGCCTGATCTAAATTTTTACAACAACGAATTCATAACGATCTATCTTCTCAAGTTTGATGATAATATTTCTTCATTTCGATTTCAGGATGAAGAAGTAAAAAGTGTAAAATTTATACCAATAGAAAAACTTAAATCAGATTTGAAAAATCCAAAATTATATAAAAAATTCGTTCCTCATGGAAAATATTATTTTTATATCATTGAAAAAATTAAAAAAGAATTACAAATCAATTATTAATAAATCTCGATAAAATTTAAGGAAAAAGAAATTTTTGCGCGTACTGTGAAAATTGGAGAAAAATTTGGCAAACTCTGCCAAGAAATTTTGTTTCATGCTAGCCAGCAAGAAAAACATAAAAAAGACAAATTCGACGAAAATAATTTATCCGAAGAATTTGCCGACGTAATTTTCACGACCCTCTTTCTAGCAAAAGATATGAATGTTGATACCAAAAAAGCACTTAAAGATAAAATAAAAAAATTTATAAGAGATATGAAAATTAATATTTAATTTTTTAATTCAACTAATTTTTTTAAAATTTCGACTAGCTTATTTTTAACAAAACTCGGCATACCTTCAATTTCGTTGCTTTCAAAAGTTTTTATTAACATATCAAGTTCATCTTTGCTAAGTTTTGAAAAAAATTCCTTTGCTTGACTATCTGATGGCTTGCTTTTTAGCATTATATCAAACTTTTCAAAAAGTTTTTCTTCTTCTTCGCTCATAGTTTTTTTTATTATGAAATAGAGCTATGTCCTTTTTTGCTTGAATCACTTTCCCAAAGTCCTTTAAGCATCACCTTAAAACCTAACCAAATAAAGGCAAGAGTCGCAACTGCAGGAGTTATGTCTTGGGCGAAATCAACAGCATTTTCGAAAGATTCTCCTAAGGGTGATTCTGCCATAATATTAGATGCTTCTCCGCCCATTTCTTCAAAAAGATCATCAATAATAGGAGGACCGCCTTCAACAATAGCAGTCCCAAGTGCAATACATCCAGCTTCTTTTCCTGGTCCCATATGTTTTTATTAAAAATAAAATTTAAAATAAACCCGCTTCAACTTAATTTACTCCTCGTATCCCAACACGGGCTTGACCTCTTTTTCTATTGGAATTAAATATTTTTTATATTCTTTTATCATAAATTTCAAGTCTTCAGTAAATTTCTCAGGCTCTTCCTGAATTCTTTCTTTTAATTGCTTTGATGTAAAAACCTCAATGCCAATTGATTCCCCGTCCTTGAATCTTATAGAACCATCATAATAACCGATATAAAATGTTGTTATATAAGGTTGTTTGAAATCACCATCTTTGGATTTTCTTACCGAAATGAAATTCTGAATACTGTCTACTTTTTTGAATAATCCGATAATGCTTACATCAGTTGATTGCACCGCTAAACGAAATTCATCATCAGTCAAAACAACAGCAGGAAACCCAAGTTCCTCATGGCATTCTTTCACAACAGTAAGCCCCAGAGTGTGCCCCGCTACAACATGTCCTCCGATAGTTTTATCATATAAACCTGGATTTTCATTTTTGTAATAACTCCTTTTTTGAATATATATATGACCCTTTGAATTTAAAAGAAGCATCCTAATAGATTTTACTTGTTTTATAATTTTTCCAGTTTCCTTAAATTCTTTTTTAATCTCATCATAAAACTCATCTCTTTTTTGAGTTTTGATTATATTCCCTTGAAGATCATAAACCTCTAATAATTCTTCCATATTTTTCAATTATTGTTTATTGATTGTGCAATAAAAGCATATACTTTTATTAAAATGAAGTAAACTAAAAATCTACAACAACCCCGCACCGACCAAAGACGCCTCATTCCCTAGTTTAGATTTCAATATTTTCGTTTTTCTCCCTGGTATTAAAACTTTTTTTAATGCCTCTTTTTTTGCCAATTTCAAAATTTCGTCTTGCTTAACAACGCTTCCTCCAATAACGATAGCTTCTGGATTTATTATATTAATAATGTTCACTAATCCTGTCACAAGATAAAAACTTGTTTCTTTGATAATTTTCACATCTTTTTTAGCTCCTTTCGCTGAATCAATTGCAATGTCTTTTGATTTCTTTTTTTGCTTATATAATTCAAAATATAATTCTTCAATCGCTCTTCCAGATACATATTGCTCCCAACAACCTTTATTTCCACAAGCGCATTTTTTACCATTCTCCACAATAACCATATGTCCAAATTCTCCAGCAATATTATATTCTCCACGATATAATTTGTCTTTAACTTCAATCGCCCCTCCAATTCCTGTTCCAATCGTCAAATAAACAATGTTATGATATTTTTTCACTTTTCCAAAAACATTTTCCGCCAACGCAAAACATTTCACATCATTATCAACTTCAACATTTTCACCAATTGTTTCTTTGATAATTTTCTTTAAATTTACATTTTTAAAACCTTTAATATTGGGAATATAATTTATTATATCTTTTTTATAATCTATCTGCCCCGCAATTCCCATTCCGATCCTACTAAAACTATTATCTTTTTTATAATAAACGACAAGCTCCATTAATTTTTGAATGACGGCTTTTCTGCTTTTTGGCGTTGCATTTTTTTGATAATCAAAAATTTTATAGCTGTTTTTTTCAAATTCAATAATTCCGCTGGCAATTTTTGTTCCGCCAATGTCAAAGGCTAGGACTCGCTTTTTATTTTTCATAGTGATAATTTAAATTATAATTACTACCATCCCAAAATTTTTTCTGGATTAATAGCACTGATTTTTATCAGCATAACTCCAAAAACAATGTCTGGAATCCAGTTTATCTTATTTTAATAAATTATACGAAAAATATTATTTATTGAGACTTACTGGATTCCAGACAAATTCCTCAGCTCCACTGCAAAATTTTCTAGAACGACAGAAAAGTAAAGGCCTTTATATCTCATAAATTTCATCCGTCAGCAATTCATAATATTTTCTTATTATCCGTCTAATTCCCACTGCAGACCAAAGCTGAACCTCGCTACCTCGATCTTTCTTCCCGATTAATTCGTGATATGGAATTGGTTTTCCATTAATATCAGCATAAACTTCAGGAATAGACTCCATTTGTTCTACTGCGCTCAACGTGTCTTCGGTAATTTTAAAAATTGTATCTTTAAGAATCCGCTGTGTGCTAACAGGCCAATTTTCAATTATAGAAAGTTTCAAGTGTTTGCTAAGCCCCAAAACAACAAATGCAGTTTGCTTAATCCAAATCACCAGCCCATGATATTCCTGAGGAGTATAAAAATATTTACTTTTCTGCGCAGTGATTACTGGCCCTGACTTTGTGTAAAAATAATCTGAATTTAATAAACGCTTGCAAAAACTTTCCAGTTCTTGTTTGTTTCCTCTGCAATATGTATAAAGATAAGATTCATC
>JAGLID010000067.1 GCA_023143145.1 Minisyncoccota bacterium
GAGGCTTCGGGGTTTGAATTCACCGATCCAGATAGTCGATTGACTAATTCTGAGGTTATGATGTTAACTTTCATAATGGATAAAGATGGCACGTCAAGAGATATAGTAGAAGGGTTAAATCTTAAAGTAACGGTTATTCGGAAATCCGTTAAAATGCTGAAAGATTCTAACCTAATCTATATTGGCAGTGATGAACTCCTAAGAGCAAATTTTGAGAAGGTCTTATCGTTATATCCGTGGCTCGGAAGCAAGGTGATTCAAGACATAATTTTACAAAAACTTGAATCTGGGGATCATCTGAATTTTGCACCGTCTGTGCAGAGAATATTATGTCTTCTTAGTAGTCATCCTGAGGGTTTGCACAGTCGTGAATTCCTTAAGATTTTGGGCTTAGTATCTGCTGGATTTGTTTATCCAAAAAAGATATTGACTGAATTGGATATAATTGAAGTTACAATTATAGGAGGGCAGAGAGACGGGTATCGTATTTTGCCAAAATTTGAAATAAATCAGGTGAGAAGCAATGACCCAGTCTTAGAGAGAAAATCAATAGAATCTACTACAACAGAAATACAAAAAACTCCGCTAGGACCAATTATTCCAGCGCTAAAAGAAGCGTTGGACGAAGTTAAAGCCCCGGTTGATACACCTGAAGGATTTAATATAAAAGATCTGACAAGTGTAGTGAATAGGATTAAACATTTTTCAGAAATACAAGTACCGCATATTTCGAGTAAGTTTAGTACTGGTAAGGATAAACTTTTTGTTTTGTTGGATGTGATTAATAAGATAGTCAAGATTGAGGTTGCATTTGAAGGTAAAACAGTGATGACATCGTGGAAGTCAGATACTTTTATGAAAATCGATCTGGATGGTTTAGTTATTCGCAAAAAATCCATATTAACGGATGAGCAAGTAGCAGAAGCAGAACTTCCAGTTGTTCCTGTCGAGGTGAGCTTTTCAATTGATGAGAGAGATGAAGAACAGCTAGCAGAAGGAAAAAGACTGCGGGAGATAGACAGAATCAAGAAAGGAATGAACAGTTTAGATTTACCTATGCCTTATCGGATAGTTATGGAAATCCTATTGGAGGCAGAGGAATTCCAAGTGGAAAGGAAGGCATTAATTAGTGCTGCAATAGAGAAAGGGTTAAGATATGCACAGATTAAAGCCAACTTTGGAGGTTTGGCTAACTTAAAATATGTGCTTAAGAGAAGTGGTACTTCTCCTACTGCTATGTATTTAAATGTTGAGGTAATAATGAAAAACGTAAAATATTAAGAGGTTCACTCCTCTTTTTTTTCCGATAAATTTGATTTTTAGTTATTTTCAAGTATAATAGAAAGTATGATAAATGAAATATTGATAAATATCGTTGCGATTGTTGCAGTTTTAACTGTCTTGTTTTTTTTGTTAAAAAAGCCGATTAATAAGTATTTGTCGAAGTTGGGAGAGGTATTGAGTGAAAAGAATTTAAAAATGATTGAAGAGAGAAACAGAGAAATTCTCAAAGAAGAAAGGGAAAGAATCGGTGAAATGAATGATGAGAAAATGAAACGAAATGAGCAGTATATGGAAGGCAAAAAAGATGCTATCAAGGAAATGGTAGACAAGATTGATTTGGAATTGAGAGAATCACAAAAGAAAATCGAAAATACTGAAAAAGAAAGAATTGGGGAGTTTTCAAAAATGAAGACGATTCTTGAGGAGCATAAAATTATTACTGGAGAGTTGAGGAACTCAACGGATAATTTGAAAAAGATTCTTTCTAATAATCAACAAAGAGGAAAATATGGAGAAGAAGTGGCAGAAAATATTTTGAAAATGTTGGGGTTTGTAAAAGATTTAGATTATACAGTGAACCTCAGGCAAGACACCAATGCCAATCGACCAGATATTACAATCAAGTTGCCAGACAAGACAAAAATTAATATCGATGTGAAATTTCCCTATTCAGCTTTGCAAAAACTTCAAGAAGTTGATGACGAGCTGGAAAAGAAGAAATATCTTGATCGGTTCAAAATTGATGTTAAGCAGAAAATCAAACAAGTGACGAGTCGTGATTATATTAATTCAGAGGAGCGGACGCTTGATTTTGTTATTATGTTTGTTCCTAACGAGAGCATTTTTAGTTTTATCTGTGACAAGTTAAACGATGTTACAAGCGAAGCTCTTGAAAAAAAAGTAATTATTACTGGTCCATTCTCTTTTGCAGCAATTGCCAGAATGATAAAGCAGTCTTATAATAATTTCAAAATTCAAGAAGATCTGCATCGCGTCGTAAATCTCATTGGAAAGTTTAAGCAGGAATTTTCAAAATATAGCGATGAATTTGATAGACTGGGTGACAGGATAAATTCAATGTCTAAACAATATGATAGTTTGGCAACTACAAGAACAAGACAGTTGACCAAAGTTATTGATCAGATTAGCGAAGAGAATAAAATTGTCGGTGATGATGAGAAAAAGAAATTAACAGGGTAAAAACCTTTTATGAAATATTGGAAAACGATAAAATCAAAGATTGCCTATGACTGCAAATATTTTAAAATCATAGAAGAAGATTTTGTCGTGCCTTGTGGGAAAAAACATAAATGGCATGTCCTTGATACAAATGATTATGTTGTTGTGATAGCAAGAGAAAATAATTATTTTTATTTAATTGAACAATACCGATATACAACACGGTCAAGATTACTACAGGTTGTTGCAGGTGCTATTGAAAAAAATGATACTCCTTTACAATCTGCGAAGAAAGAATTAAAAGAAGAGGCAGGGATAAAGGCAAAAAAATTTAAAAAACTCGGGTGGTACTATGCTTTTTATGGATGTTCAAATCAAAAAGCATATGTTTATTTGGCAGAAGAGTTGGAAATTGGAGAACAGGCTCCAGATTATTTTGAAAAAGAATGTGGAATAAAAAGAAGAAAATTAAAAATTTCAGAAATAGAAAAAATGATAAAATTTGGAAAAATTCAAGATCACGACACGCTTTCAGCTCTTTGTTTTTTTATGTTAAAATGTAATAATAAGTAATAATTAATAAACTAAATTAAAAAAATGGGAATTAAAAATTCATTCAGAAAAGTTGTTGCCAAAGGTGCTATGAAAGTTGCCAAAACCAAGATTGGTAAAAAGGTGATGGACAAGGCAATGAAAAAGGAACTTGAAAAAATGCCAGAAGGACAAAGGGAAATGGCTAGAAAGGCAATGGAAGCAATGCAAGATATGAGCGTTGCGGAGCAAGAGCAAATTACAGAAAAAATGAAAAAACTTTTAGGTGGAAAAGAAAATCCAAGTGCAGGAGAGATGATGGGTATTATGAGAAAGATGACTCCAGATCAAAGAAAGGAATACGAAACAATGGCCAGAAAATTAATGGGAATGTAAGACTAGCTTATAATTGAAGACTGATAATTTATAACTTGTATGAATAAAACGAAAGACTTTGTTGTTATATGTGATGGCCTTCGGAGTTTACATAATGTAGGCTCTGTTTTTCGAACTTCAGATGGTGTGGGAATGAGCAAAATTTATCTATGTGGCATCACGGGAATGCCGGATACTCAAAAACATGAAAGGCAAATTTCAAAAGTTGCCCTTGGAGCACAGAATTATATTCCTTGGGAATATGCAAAGCAGTCTTGGAGAGTTGTTGAAAAACTGAAAAAGGAAGGATATCAAATTGTTTCGCTTGAGCAAACCGAGAACAGTATTTTGTATACAAAATTCAAACCGAAATTTCCTCTGGCTTTTGTCATTGGCAACGAAAACAAAGGAGTAAAAAAATCAGTTTTAAGCAGGTCAGACGTGGTGATTGAAATTCCAATGACTGGCACAAAAAAATCTCTCAACGTTTCTGTTGCTTTCGGAATTGCTGCTTATTGGATTAGTGGGTTTAATCGAAAATGAAATATTCTTTTATAAATTAATTTATTTTTATGAAAATTAAAAATGTCGTAAATTTTATTTTTGAAATTAATCATCTTAAAAAACAAGCTCGTAGTGGTTTTCAATTCGCTGGCATCAAATATCCTGATACTGTAGCTGAACACATGTTGAGATCAGCTCAAATTGGTTATATTCTGGCCGTGATGGAAGGAAACAAGAACCCCGAAAAAATAGCTTGTATGTTGATGATTCATGATAATGCGGAGACAAGAATTGGTGATCAGCATAAAATTACTGCAAGATATATTTCCAAAAAAGAAGCTGAAGGAGAAGTTTTCGAAGATCAGATTCGTTTATTAGACGAAAAAATACAAAATAAATGGAAAATATATTTTGACGAATATGAAAGCAGGAACACTCAAGAAGGAGTTATCGCGAAAGATGCTGATTGGCTAGAGATGGCTTTTCAGGCAAAAGAATATTTTGATATGGGAATTACTGCGGCGACAGATTGGATAGATAATGTTGAAAAAGCAGTTGAAACAAAATCAGCAAAAAAGATAATGAAGGAAATGAGGGAAACACAGTTCACTGATTGGTGGAAGGATTTGAAAAAAATGACTTACGAGAAATTACAATAATAGATATGAATAAAAATGATTCACAAAAAATTATCGAGAAAGTCAAAGATGATTATGACTTGATTGCCAAAGAGTGGGATTTGAGTCGGAATCGAGTTTCGGGGTTGAAAAAAACTTTAATGGTGGATATTAAAGATGGCGACAAGGTCCTTGATCTTGGTTGTGGAAATGCTTTGATGCTTTCATCTGTTTTAGAAAAAAGCGTTTTTTATGTTGGTTTGGATATCTCAGGGAAAATGATTGAAATTGTCAAAGAAAAATATAAAAAAGAGATTGAACAAGGGAACGTAAGTTTTTTTGTCGGACAAGTCACAGAGCTTTCATTTCAAGATGAAGAATTTGATTTTGTGATGAGCTTCGCGGTCCTTCATCATATTCCGTCGAAAGAACTTCAAGGGAAATATTTTCAAGAAGTAAAAAGAATTTGTAAAAGAAATGCGAAAGTGAAGATTTCAGTTTGGAATCTTTTGAGTGAGTGGCCTAATAATCGTTTTCATATTGAAGATCAATTGGCTGGAGAAAAAAGTGGCGCGACAATCGTACCTTGGAAAGCGACCTCTGGCAAAATTGTTGATCGATACATCTATCAATTTTCAGAAGAAGATCTTTTTTTTCTGGCAGAAAAGGCAGGTTTTAGGAATATTAAAATATATTATTCTAACCGGGGCGGGGAAAGAAAAGAAAATGCAGAAGAGCTGGTTTTGGAGATGGAGAAATAAAAAATATAATATAAGATTATGAAAGAAATTGTAAATAATTTCGAAGAAGATATCAGGATAAACGGTCCAGTTGAGATTAGGAATGAGGCTTTGCAAAAATTTCGAGAAGTAGTTGAGGAATATTATGTAAATAATAATGTTGATGCAGATTTGATTGAGCAGCTTGCAAAGCATAACCAACAAGTAGAAGATTTTGTAAGAGATTATTCTGGTGAAGATAAGGAAAGCTTTGATGTAAAGGAAAGAGAAATCGCAATTTTAGCAGCAATATTCCATGATATCACAAAAGTCTCAGGAGATTTTCTGGATCATGGTAAAGATGGTGGGAGAATTGCAGAGAAAATTTTGCAAGAGAATGGTGTTAGTTTTGAATTGGCTCATAGCGTAAGTTTGGCAATTGAGAGACATATGGGAGGGGAGGAAGGGTATCCAGGAAGAATGGCAAAGAAAGAATTTGGGAAGAAGTTTAAATATCCGATTTATAAAACTCGGGTTGCGCAGATGGTTTATGAATGTGATATTCTGACTCAGCTTACTCCAGAGGGGTTTGAGAAGATTTTGCTTTTGAGGGAGAACGATGAAGAAAACAGAATAGAAGATGAAAAGGTTGCCGAGGAAAAGAGAATCACAAGAAAGGAAGCCTCTATTCTTTCGGCTCTTCAAAGCGCAAAGGAATCATTAAGTTTTATTAAAATGAAATTTATTGAAGAAGATGCGAATAAATTTTGGGATGAAATGCAAAAAAAATATCGAGATTTGATAGAGAAATAAAAACTAAGGATAGAAATTTGATTTCTATATATTGCTAGATGTAAATTTTTGCCAAGAACAATATTTACTGTTAAGCTAAAGAAAAATGTTATTTGACAATTGAATAGTTTATTTTTAGAAAAAGGAGGATAAATAATGTTATTTATAAAAGGAAGCACGATTAATGAAGAACTTGGTCTTAACATGAGAGGAATAATGAATGAAGAATGTGCTCTTGCAGCAGCAGTTGGTGTTTATAATCCCTCATTTATAGTTCATAAATGTCTTCTCGCTATGGAAAATAGGGGAGAAGCAGGTGTTGGTATAGTGAGTAGAAATGGAGATGAATTTTTCCAGGTAAAGAAAATTGGTTCTGTAAGCACGCAGTTTAATGATTTAAGGGAAGATGATTTTGCAAGAAAACTTCCTGGAAGAATTGCAATAGGTCATAATAGATATGCGACAAAGGGAAATGAGTCTCTTGATAATATTCAGCCATTGGTAATAGAAAAATCAAAATATGGTCCATTCGCAATTACTCATAATGGAACATTCGTAAATACAAAAGAAATAGAAGGAGAACTAATAAATAATGGCGCAATATTCCAATCGACTACTGATACAGAATTATTTGCTCATCTCATTACGCATTCAGGTGAAGCAACAATGGAAAAAGCAATTGAATATGCTTTGAAAAGAATAGAAACAACCTATGCGTTGCTTATAATGACGCAAGATAAATTATTTGCGATCAAAGACAGATATGGGGTTCGTCCTTTGAGTATTGCAAGATTCAAGAAGGGCTATTTGATCTGCTCAGAAGATCACGTTTTTAATAGCATACCTGGCGCAGAATTAATGTATGAAATCGAGCCTGGAGAAATGGTTATATTTTCAAAAGGGAAAAAGGGAATTAAGAGAAAGCAATATTCTAAATCAGACGAGCATTTTTGTATATTTGAGGCAATATATTTTTCCAATCCTCGTTCAAGATACGAAGGACATTATCACGAGGATTTTAGAATTGAGACAGGAATACAAATTGCTATTGAGATGAGAAAAAAAGGACTAGATATTCAAGGAGATTATGTCATACCTATTCTTGACTCAGGAAAACATGCTGCAATTGGTCTTGCTGAAGAATTGGATATTAAATATAGGGAGTTTTTTCAAAGAACACATAGTTATGGAATTCTGCAACAGAGATCTTTTACTGCTACAACTCTTCAAGAAAGAGAAAAAATAGTAAATTTAAAATTGAATCTAAGAGGAGATAAAATTAATGACAGAGATGTTATTATCTTAGACGATTCAATTGTAAGATCCACAACGATGAAAATTTTAGTTAGAAAATTGAAAGAAGCGGGAGCGAAAAAGGTTACCGTTTGTATCGCCTCTCCTCCTATAATCAATATTTGTCCAAGTGGTATGGATTTTCAGGATACAAAGCAGTTGATTGCATATGAAAAAACAATCAAAGGAATAAGAAAAATAATTGGAGCTGACGAACTGGTATATCTTAGTCTGGATGGACTAAACCAAGTTATAGAAAGAACTTATAATTGCGGAATTTGCTCAGGATGTTTTGGAGGAAAATATCCAATAGAGCCACAATAAATTTATATAATATATGCTCTTGATAAATTTTATCAAAGAGCTTTTTTTTGAAATTTAAATGTTTGTCTATTTATAATTTTAAGTGTTTTGTCATATATTCATCCTCAAGTTTATATCCTAATTTTCGATAATAGCCACGTACGCCAACACCGCTGATGACGGCGATTTTTTTTAGGCTAAATTCTTTATGGGTTATTTTTTCTGCTTCTTGAATTAATCTTTTACCGAGGCCAGTGTGTTGGGTATGTTTTTCGCCGATTGACTTGATAGGGGCTAAAGTTCCATAAGTGTGAATTTCACGGATAATACTGGCATTTTGGAGGGCGGGGATGATTGAATTTTTGCATTCTGAAGAGTGAACTCCAGTTCTGTTAATCCTTAACCTTAATAAAGAACAGAGATGCTGTCTTTTTTTATCTTCAAAACTCAGAAAGATTTCTTTGCCGTTCGATGCTTCGTAGTCTTGTCGAAATAGTTGTAAATTATTATTACTTGAGTTTTCAATCCCCCAATCTTTCTTATCAGGGAGGAAGATTCGATTTCTAATCTCACGACATCTGATACATTTGCATTTCCAATTTTCTTCTTTAGATTTTTTTTCAAGAGTTTGTCTGAGATTGGAAATTTTGTTTCCAGCTACAATGCTAGTTGAAGGGATGTCGCGAATTAGGCGAGTGATGCGAACATAATAGGGAATATCTTTTTTGATTTCACAAAGTAGCTGAATCAGTTTTTTATCAGAATATGGTTTATATTTTCCACTTTTCCACCACTTGAAAATTTTTGCATCTTTGACAACAACACACGGATAAATTTTAAGCATATCAGGTTGATAGTTCAAATTGGAAAAAAGTTCCTGAAACATTTTCAAATCTCGTTTATAATTTGACCCTGGAAGATTTGGCATCATATGATAGTTGATTTTGAAACCCGCTTCTTTCAGTAATCTTGTTGCCGTGATAACCTCTTTACTGCTATGTCCTCGAGCATTCAGTTTGAATACATCATCGTAAATTGTTTGTACTCCAATCTCAACTCTTGTGGCTCCCAGTTTTCTCATGCGTAATATTTCTTTCTCATCAATATAATCAGGACGAGTTTCCAGTGTGAGCCCAACAATTCTGTGATCTGAGGTTTCATTTTCTTTTTGTAGACTTTCAAGTGATAAATTTTTTGATTTATTTTTTTTGTTAAACTCATTACAGACCTTGAAACATTCCTTGATAAACCAGTTTTGATAGTTTTTCGGTAAATAGGAAAAAGTTCCTCCCATCACAATCAATTCAATTTTATCTGTTTTATGGCCGGTCGCCATCAGAGATTTAATTCTCGCTTCCACTTGTTTGCGGGGATGAAAATCAGTAAGCACAGCGCGCATTACAGCTGGTTCGTTGGAAAGATAACTTTTAGGCATATTTTTTTCACTTGGACAAAATTTACATTTCCCAGGACATGGATATGGTTTGGTTAAAACTGCAATTACAGCAACGCCTGATGAGGTACGAATATTTTTGGTCATTAAAACATTTTCAATTTCTTTTAGCGAATCATCTTTTGTCATTTTTCGATAAAATTGAAGTAGCTCGATATTCGTTGGACATGGCATTTTGAATTCTTTTGAGGCCCTTCTTTTGAGCTTGGAAAGATATTCCGAAGAAAGCTGTCTTTTTCTGACAGAAACTTTTTTAATTAGTTCGTTGATAATATATTGGTTGATGTTCATTGTATTTCAATGTGTTTAGCTTATTAATTATAATGTGATAAAGTGATTTTATCAAGCTGAATTATCATTAGTTTGGAAGAGTATATAATGTCCTGTATAATAATAGTAGCATAAAACAGATATATTAATTATTAGATTCTATAAATTATGGAACCAGATCTTGATTGGAAAAATTTGTCGTTTGAGTATATCAAAACTAATTGCAATATTAGATATCAATTTGCAAATGGAGCTTGGGGGGAAATGCAGAAATCAGTTTCAGATCATATTGATATGCATATGGCGGCAACTTGCTTGCATTATGGACAAGAGTGTTTTGAAGGGCTGAAAGCTTTTAGGGGTAAAGATGAGAAAGTCAGAATATTTCGTTGGCAGAAAAATGCCAAGAGAATTAATGATTCTGCCAAAGAAATATTTATGCCAGAAATACCTGAGGAGATTTTTCAAGAAGCGGTTTTGAATGCTGTGAAGTTAAACCATGAATTTGTTCCGCCTTATGAGTCGGGTGCCTCATTATATATTCGTCCTCTGTTAATCGGAACGGGTCCGAGAGTGGGACTGAATCCAGCTGATGAATATATATTTATTGTCTTTGTAAATCCTGTTGGACCATATTTCAAAAATGGTTTCAAACCGATTAGTCTTTTGATTGACAGAGGGCATGATCGTGCCGCACCACTTGGAGTGGGTCATGTGAAAGTTGGTGGAAACTATGCGGCGAGTTTACAATCTATGGAAAAAGCACATAAGGGTGGCTGTGACTCAGTTTTGTTTTTGGATCCAGGGGAGAAAAAATATATTGATGAATGCGGTCCAGCAAACTTTTTTGCGATTAAAGGAAAGATTTATGTTACTCCGAAATCAAAATCTATCTTGCCTTCAATCACAAATAAAAGCTTGATGACACTTGCCGAAGATATGGGTTTGAAAGTGGAAAGAAGAAAAATTGAGCTCGGGGAGTTAGATGAATTCGATGAAGTTGGTGCTTGTGGTACGGCGGCTGTGATTGGGCCTGTTGGAAAAATTGTCGATGAGAAAACGGGCAAAACATATCGATATTGCCAAGATGGAAATCCAGGGCCAATTTCGACACAATTGTACAATCGATTTCGTGCAATTCAACTTGGGGACGAGGAAGATAATTTTGAGTGGGTGACTGTGGTCGATTGATTTATGTTTGATTTGCAAGCTTTATCGTTCATAAAAAAATAACTGTAAAAATTATTTTTTCTACAGTTAGTTGTGTTTTATGATTTCCTTTATTCCAAATAATATAGGTAGACAATAGAATATTGTTATAACAAGGAATATTATAATATTTATTCTAGCAGATCTGTTTAACAGTGCTTTTTCTTTCTTAAAAGAAATCCCAGATATAATGATTCCAATTATTAAATAACATAGCGAACCTAGTATTAAAACATGCATATAGTTCCTCCAATATTATATTAGATAAAAAATAAGTATTAGTCAATTTGGTATATTTTCCAATCTTTCTGATGGATGTGCAACTGTTGTTAATTGTGATAAAATTGTATTAGGAGTGTTTGAGGAGAATAATCATTAAGTTAAATATATGAAAAAGATAATTTTGACAAAAAATGTTCACAAGCCAGTTGGTCAATATTCACAAGCAGTTGAAGCTGGTGGTTTAATTTTTCTATCGGGTCAAATTCCACTGAAACTAGGAGGAGCCATAGTTGACGGAGATATTAAAGATCAAACAAAGCAGGTACTTGAAAATGTCGGGGAAATTTTGAAATCAGTTGGTTTAGGTTTTGAGAATGTCGTAAAAACCACAATCTACCTTTCTGATTTAATTGACTATCAAGATATGAATGAAGTTTATGGAAAATATTTTCAAAAAGATTTTCCTGCTCGGTCAACAATTCAAGTATTTGGACTTCCTAAAGACGTTGGTATTGAAATTGATGTCATTGCAGCGAGGGAATAAGTCGATTTTGAGGAATTTATCTGATTGACTTTTTGTGTAAAATATGCTAAACTGTAATTAAGTTTGAAGATATTATAAGGAGTTTATTTATAAATTAAAAAGAAAGGAATAAAATTATGCCAAATTATGACCAACCAGAAGAAATGTCGATATCACCAGAGACTGGGAATAATAATGAGGATATGGAATTAATATTTACAAAATTAAAGGAATTAGACGAAAAGGGAGCTTTGACGGAGGATGATGTGAAATGGTTTAATGATACTGATATTAGTAGTGAATTCTGTTCTCTTGAAAAATTGCTTTACACGGGAAAAGAAGAAGAAGAAGAAGATGATGGTTCTGAAAGGCTTAATACATCAAAACTTCTTCGTAGGAGCGTTACTGAAAAAGTTAGAGGGTGGGAAAAAGATAATTTAGAATAAATGGCAAATGTTTGTTTAAAAACCTGTGAATTTTTATTATAAAAGCTACTGAAAAATTATTTTTTTTAGTAGTTTTTTTATGTCTTAAAATATGATATAATAAACCAAAGTTAAGCAACATCATGATAGCAGAATATTTTGTGAATTTGCCGTTGAATTTTGTGAAAGGGATTATAAATTTCCTTTATATTTGGTATGTTTCAAGTTCACGAGATTTTTGGCATAAGGAGATTGGTTTTGCGAAGGGGATTGAAAATGAAATGGGTGCTTTTATAAACTTAAAATTATTATTTCAACCAATATACGGAGACTATTCATATATAGGCAGAGTCATTGGACCTATTTTTCGGTTTGGACGAGTTTTGGTTGGTTTTTTTATGATGCTAATTTCAATTGTAGTCGTGGTAGTTATATATTTGATATGGATAATTTTACCACCACTTACTTTTTTGATGATTTATTCAAACTTGACTTATATATTTTAAATTTTTTCAATGCCTCCTAAAGAAAAAAAGAAAAAAGAAAAAAAACTTAGAACAGAAATTGTTCAGTGTCCTGCTTGCAGTGGGAATAAAGTTATTGAAAAGGGCGTTGACTGTCAGTCCTGTCAGGGAAGGGGAGTTTTTTTGCGAGTTGGAACTGATATGGTGTACTATTGGGATAAGAAGGTTCTAGGAATTTCTCCTTCTGTGCACTCCATTTTCAAAATGTTTTCTAAGGGCATTCGTTTGCTCATTTATTTTTTAGTTCTTGTGACTTCTTTGTACGGTATTTATTTTATTGTTGTTAGTAATCCTAAATTTGTTATTAATTTCGAAAAAGGATTAAGATTAATAACAGGATCTGACAGTGAATACGTAGTACAATTATTTCTTGCAATATCTTTGTTTTTTCAACATTTCGTAAAGGCTTTTTTTGTCATATTTGAGGAGAGAGGTTTTGGACCATTGGTGTTCTGGATTGGAGTTTTAGGGTCAATGTATTGCTATTATTATCTAAAAATCAAAGATGCATCTCGAAAAGTAATAGATTTTTCATCTTCTGATTTCGAAGTGTTTACTAGTAAATATGCAGATAAAATAAAAGGTAATGTTGATATTAGTAACTATATCTCTGCCTCTGCTATGGAAATTTTGAAAGAAGCTCTTTGCTTAGCTCACAGTCTTAAGCAAGTTCCATCTATTTTTCATTTAGCAAAAATAGTTTCACAGAATTCACAAATAGAAGTATTGTTTAAAAGATTGGAAATTGATTCAAAGGAATTTTCAAGATATATTAACATTTTAATTAAAGATGTACCAAAAAATGATTATTATAACCAAGAAGGAATTTTCAATAGTACTGTTATGAGTCCTCAGCTTGAAAAAGTAATTCTTGTGGCTTTTTATGAAACTGTAATTATGGGGATGGAGAAAATCCATACGGAAAGTTTTTTTCTGACATTTTTTGGCGACGACAGTTTGAGCAAATATTTTAAAGATTTGAATATAGAAGTTGAAGATGCTAGAAAAACTGTTCTTTGGGTTAATAGTTGGGCGAATACAAGAGTGAGGCTTGACCGTCCGCGAAAAATTAGCCATTCAGTGATGAATAAGGCTTGGACAGCAAGAGTTACGCCAGAGCTTGATAGTTTTACGTATGATCTTACAGATCAGGCAAGATCTGGTATGATGGGCAATATAGTGGATAGAGAAAAAGAACTTGACAACTTGATGAGAATTCTTGAAAGAACAAGTAAAAACAATGCCCTGTTAATTGGGGAAGAAGGTAGTGGAAGATCAACTATAGTGAAAAAGCTGGCAAATAGAATGGTGAAAGACCAAGTTTTGCCAACATTACGAGACAAGCGTTTGGTTGTTTTGGATGTGGGCTCTTTGGTTTCTGGAGCGGGCGTCGGAGGCAATTTTGAAGGGAGAATCAGGGCAATGATTGACGATATGGGAAAGAGTGGTAATATAATATTGTTCATTCCAAATATACATGACATTTCTGCGGCTGGAAGTGGGGGAGGTTTTGATGCTTCAAAGGTTTTGTCTCCAATTTTTTCTCAAGGAATTTTTCAGGTAATTGGTTCAACTGATTATCGGAATTATCATCGATATATTGAACCTCGAGCTGATTTTGCAAATAGTTTTGATTTTGTAAAAGTGGAGGAAATGGACGAAAATCAAGCAATTGAAGTTTTGGCAGTGCGGGCAAAAATTATTGAAGCTAGGGAAGGAATTGTTATGACTTATGGGGCAATTAAATCAGCAGTTGAACTCTCTAAGAGATATATAACTAACAGAATTTTACCAGGAAAGGCAATCGATCTTCTGAGTGAAACAGCTGTAGAAGTGCGAAGAAGAGGATCAGGTTCTGTTCTGCGAGATCAAGATATTATGGAAGTTATTACTGAAAAAACTGGAATACCACTAACAAATATAAATTCTAATGAAGCGGAAAAACTCATGGATTTGGAGGAAAATTTGCATCAAAGAGTTATTGGTCAAAAAGATGCCGTAAAGGCAATTGCATCATCAATCCGGAGGGTTCGAGTTGGTATGAAAAACGAAAATCGTCCCATAGGAACATTTTTATTTTTGGGTCCTACAGGAGTCGGTAAGACGGAGCTTGCTAAGGCATTAGCAGAAGCATATTTTGGCGATGAGGATGCAATGATAAGAGTTGACATGAGCGAATATCAAACACTTGACAGTGTCGAAAAACTGATTGGATCATCAAGTGACTTGTCAGATTCTTCTATGGGTGGGGTTTTGACTGAGGCCGTGAAAAGAAAACCTTTTTCTTTGGTTCTTTTGGATGAATTAGAAAAAGCAGATAAGAATGTGTTTAATATCTTTTTGCAAGTTTTTGATGATGGAAGATTGACTGATAATCTCGGTAGAACTGTTGATTTCACAAATACAATTATCATTGCAACTTCAAATGCAGGTTCAAAAGTTATTAGCAAGATTGTTGTTGATGAAGATAATAGTAATGAAAGAATACTCCAGATGCTTGAACCATATCTTTTGCAAAGCTTTGCCCCTGAATTTTTAAATCGTTTCACAGCTCGAATTGTTTTTAGGTCATTGAGTCAAAAGGATGTGATGGCAATTACCAAGCTTCAAATTAAGAATTTAGCAAAAAGAATGGACAAGGCTCAGGGAATTAAGATTAAAATCTCTGGTGGAGCATTGAAAATTATAGCGGAGCTTGGATATAGTGCTGAATATGGAGCAAGATTTTTGCAAAGAACAATTCAAGAAAAAGTAGAAAATTTGATTGCTACAAAATTTTTGAAAGGGGAGATAAAAAGGGGAGATGTCTTTGAGATTAAAAAAGAAGACTTATAGATTAAATTAAACCTGTTAAGTGAAATATATGAGATTAAAAAAAGAAGGTGAGGGAGTATTTGAAATATTTTTAAATATTTTTATGCCAATTTGGCTACCAATTCGTGCTATTCAAATGATGTTAAAGGAGATTAAAGATGAGAAAAGAAAGAGAGAAGAGATGGAGAAATAAAATTTTAGTAGTATTAATGTTTCTGATTAAAACTATGAGCAAAGTGTTGATTTATAAAAAATAACTTTTTTTAAAAAAGAATACTGTTAATAATGTTTTGAGAAATGAAAGATTATAAGTAATTTATATTTCCTAAATGAAATTATTAAAATATATTGTAATGTCTTGAATAATTCTGAATTAATTTCAGAATGGCAATTTTATCAATTAACAAAAAAACTATGGGAAGAAAGCAAAAGCTTAAACTTCAACGAAGAATTGAAGAAAAAAATGAATTTGTAACGAAGAAGGAAAATAATAAAAAATTAATAATAAGTGTTGTTTTTTTAGTTTTATTTGTTTTAGTCATTTGGCAAATCGGTATTGCTGTAAAAAAAGATCAGAACATAGAGCAGCTTAATAGTTCTATTGAAAATAAAATTGCGGTGATTGAAACTAATAAAGGCAATATAAAAATAGAATTGTTTACAAACGATGCACCAAAAACTGTGGAAAATTTTGTAAAACTGGCAAGCGAAAATTTTTATGATGGAATTAAATTTCATCGGGTGATTTCAGATTTTATGATTCAAACAGGAGATCCACTGAGCAAGGATGACAATCCAGCAAATGACGGAACTGGTGGTCCTGGATATTCTTTTGAAGACGAAATAAACTCTCACAAAGTTGAAGTTGGATCTTTGGCGATGGCAAATTCAGGTCCAGACACGAATGGAAGTCAGTTTTTTATTGTTACGGAAAAAGCCCAACCACATCTTGATGGAAAACATACTGTTTTTGGAAAAATACTTGAAGGCATGGATGTTGTAACAAGTATTGAACAGGGAGATGTGATGAATAAGGTTTATTTTGTAAAGTAAATGAATTATTTTGTTCCTGTTTGATAAATTATTGCTAAATTGTCATTCATCCATAATTTTAGAATGACTTTTTGAAGCAACGGATTTAAATATTAAAAAATAATAAATTAAAAAAATGATAGATTTCGCGTTGATATTTTTAAGTAGTTTTCTTTTAGTTGGTGTGGTAATATTTATTCACGGTTTTCCCGCAATGATTGCCGTGGGACCAATTCCGACATCGAAAAAGGGAATAGATCGTGCCGTGGCTCTTGCTGACATTCAGTCTGGTGAAAAATTCTATGAGCTTGGTTGCTCTGAAGGTCGCGTTTTAGTTAGAACTGTCGAAAAATATGATTGTTTTGGAGTTGGATATGAACTTGTTTTCCCTTATTTTCTTTTGGCAAAATTACGAGCCAAGTTATCAAAAAAATCAAAGAATATTGATGTAAGGTGTCAAAATTTTTTTAAGGCAGATTTCAGTGAGGCAGATGTTATTTTTTGTTTTTTAACTCCTGGGTTAATGCAAAAGTTAGGAAAATATTTTCAAGAGCAGAAATTAAAGAAGGACGTTAGAATAATTTCTTACGCATTTAAAATTAGGAACCTAGAACCTGAGAAAGTAATCAAACACAGTAAAGGAAATTGGAATATTTATTTGTATCGTTTATAAATTCAGTTTAATAAAGTATGCTAAACAAGAATTATATATTTGCAGTATCTTCAATGGTTGGTACTTCGGTTGGTGTTGGAATTTTTTCGTTGCCATATGTTGCTTCAAAATCGGGATTCTTACCATTTGTAATTCTTATTGTTATATTGGGAGTTATCACAACGATTTTAGGTCTAATGTATGGAGAAATAACTTTGAGGACAACAAACAAAGGAAGGCTTGTTGGTTATTGCGAAAAATATCTTGGTAAAAAAGGAAAGATAATTGCAACGATTGTTGTTCTTTTTACTTTATATTCAAGCCTGCTTGTTTATATTATCATCGGGGGCATTTTTGGTAGTGCTGTATTTTCTAGTTCTTTAGGAGGAAACGAATTAACATATAGTCTGATAATGTTTGCCGTGATTTCAGTGGGTATCTATATAAGTCTAAAAGTTGTTAGCGTGATTGAATTTTTGATGGTTATTTTTCTTTTTATCACAATTCTGGGAATTGTCCTCAAGGGAATACCAATCGTTGATGTTGGCAATCTTGTCACTCATAATTCTTCTCAGTTCTTCTTTCCGTTTGGAGCAATTCTTTTTTCTTTGGGAGCTTTGTCTGCAATTCCAGTACTTGAGCACATAATGAAGAAAAAACAAAAGAAAATTAAGGATGTTATAATCATTGGTAATATTATTCCAATTATTATTTACATTCTATTTGTAGTCGTGGTTCTCGGTATAACGGGAGCTGAGACCTCAGTAGAGGCTCTTTATGGTCTTAATGTTAGTATTGGGAATGGAATCGTGACTCTTGGTTTGATTTTTGGAATATTTGCTATCTCAACTTCATTTCTAATGTTAGGTATTAATTTAAAAGAAATGTTTTGGTATGATTATCATCTTAGTGAAAAAAAAGCCTGGGCTCTAACTTGTTTCGTGCCATTGATTGTTTTTGTTTTAGGTCTTCGTGATTTCATAACAGTTGTAAATATCGCTGGTGGTATCGCTGGTGGATTTATCGGAATCCTAATCATTATTATATTCTATAGGGCAAAAAAGATGGGAGATATTAAACCAGCATATAGCATAAAAGTTCCAGTTGTGATTTCACTTGTTATGGTTGTGATATATTCTATCGGAATTGCTTATCAGTTGATTGAAAATTTTAAGATTTAATAAATATATGCATAATAAAAATATCAAAAATGTAATTGGATTATGGTTAGCAGTTTTTTTATGGTGTGCCTTTATTTATTTCCTATCCTCAATCCCAAGTCTGAAATCTGATTTTTCAAGTGAAATTGATTTTGTTTTGCGAAAAATTGCCCATATGAGCGAATATGGGATTTTGACTTTTTTATTCTTCCGAGCCTATTCAGGTAGTAAAAATAATCTTTCTAAAAGAAAATCTATTTCTTTGGCGATAATGTTTGCTTTCACTTATGCCCTCACTGATGAATATCATCAGTTGTTTGTCTCTGGAAGAGAAGGAAGCTTGAGAGATGTGTTTGTTGATAGTCTAGGAATATTTTTCGTGGCATTTTTAATTTACAAAAAAGCGAAAAAATGATAGCATAAAGTCATAGTATAAGTATTAAAAAATAAATGATAAACTATATGGAAAACCCTTTGATTGTTATAGAAGTAATCAGAGTATTTGCAATTTTGGCAATTACTTTTTCAGTAGCGATGATTTTAACGCCAGTACTTACTCATTTTCTTTATAAATATAAAATTGGAAAACAGATTCGAGCGGATGGTGATACACCGATTTTCACCGCACTTCATAAGAAAAAATCTGGCACGCCAACAATGGGAGGTCTTCTGATTTGGATTGTTGTTCCTCTTCTTGCAATTTTATTTTGGCTTTTGTCAATAATTTTCGAAGGATCTCCGTTTGAGTATATAAATTTTCTTGATCGATCTCACACTTATCTGCCTTTGGGAATTTTAGTTCTTGCTGGCATGGTGGGAGCGGTAGATGATATTATGGGAGTATTTCGTATTGGTCCAAAAGGAGGAGGACTTGGCATCAAAGAAAGAATTTTACTTTATACTTTCGTAGCCGTAATCGGAGCTTATTGGTTTTATTTTAAGCTCGGCTGGGACATGATTCACATTCCTGGTGTTGGTGATTTTCCAATTGGCTTGTGGTATGTTCCTCTCTTTATTTTCATTATTGTAGTAACTTCATTTTCTCTTAATGAAACTGATGGTCTTGATGGTCTTGCTGGTGGAACAGTTTTACCTGCTTTTGGAGTTTTTGGAACAATAGCTTTTGCACAAGGAAATACAGAACTTGCCATGTTTTGTGCTGCTATAATTGGAGCTTTACTTGCATTTCTGTGGTTTAATGTTCATCCAGCAAGGTTTTATATGGGGGACACTGGCTCAATGGCTTTGGGTGTGACATTGGGGGTTGTGGCAATGCTGACAAATTCGTTTTTGATTTTGCCAATTGTTTGTTTTATTCTTGTTATTGAATCAATGTCGGTTATCATTCAATTGACATCAAAAAAATTTAGAGGAAAAAAAGTTTTCCGGAGTGCACCAATCCATCATCATTTCGAAGCTATTGGCTGGCCGGAATGTAAAATTACAATGAGGTTTTGGATTATTGCATGGGTAATGTCTACAATTGGATTGGTAATTGGATTACTTGGCATGGGTAACTAATTAATATTGAATATATAATTTTGAATCTGAAATAAATAATTTATAATTCAAAAATTATGCTAGATATAATTATTAAAAATGGAACTGTAATTGACGGTACGGGAAAAAAAGGGATTGTTGCTGACGTTGGCATTGAGAAAGGAAAAATAGCAGAGATTGGAAAAATAGGAGTTAGCAATTTAGTGAAAACAATAGATGCAACAGGAAAAACTGTTTGTCCTGGTTTTATTGATATACTCGATCATTCTGATAATTTTTGGACAATTTTTACCATTCCAAGACTAGATAGTAAAGTTTTTGATGGAGTTACTACAATAATTGGTGGGAATTGTGGCACTTCGCTCGCTCCAGTGTCAAATCAAGGTTCAATAGAAGCGATGAGAAAATGGGTCGATATTGATAATGTTAATATAAACTGGCAAGGTACAAAAGATTTTTTCTTGGAGTTGAATAAGAAAAAAATTGGTTTAAATTTTGGAACATTAATTGGACATGAAACTTTAAGAAGGGGTTTACTTGGAGATGAGGTTAGAAAAATTACAGAAGAAGAAGTCGAAATAATAGGGAGAATGCTTTCTGATGGTTTGCAAGCAGGGGCTTTTGGGTTGTCGACTGGATTGGTTTTTTCTCATGCCAAAATGACGACACTTAATGAACTAAAATTTCTAGCTGATATTCTAAAATCTTCTAACTCTTATTATGCAAGTCATATTCGAGGAGAAGCGGAGGAGTTACTGCCGAGTATAAACGAAACAATACATATCGGAAGAGAGATGAAAGTGTCAATTGAAATTTCTCATTTAAAGGCAGTCGGAAAAAAATATTGGCCAGATATGCAAAGGGCAATTGATATGATTGATGTTGCGAATGAAGATGGTGTTAATATTAATTTTGACATCTATCCATACGACACAACCGGATCTGTTCTTTATATACTTTTACCAGATTGGGTTTCGAATGGAGGAAGGAAAATAATGATAGCGAGACTAAAAGATTTGAGTTTGAGAGAAAAAATTATTAACGAGATGAAAAGTATGAATTATGATTATAATAATATTGTGATATCAATTTGTCCAAGATTAAAAGAAGCAGTAGGAAGAAAAATTACTGATATTGCAGTAAGTCAGGAAGTCAGTATTGAAGAAGCAATAATTGAATTATTAATAAGTGCTAATGGTCATGTTATTGTTTTTGATGAGGGAATTTTAAGTGAAGAAAATATAAAAATTTCACTAAGAAGTCCATATTCAATTATAGCTTCTGGAGATGCTGCATATAATATCGAGTATGTTCGAATGGGTGAGCTTGTTCATCCGAGATGTTTTGGAACATTTTCTAGAGTTTTGGGAAAATACGTAAGAGAAGAAAAAATTCTTAGTCTGGAAGAAGCAATCAAGAAAATGACATCTTTGCCTGCTCAGAAAATTGGAATCAAAGACCGAGGAATTTTGCAAAGTGGTAATTGTGCTGACGTTGTAATTTTTGATCAAAAAACAATAATTGATAAAGCTACCTATAGCAATCCTTATCAATATTCAAAAGGCATAGAGCATGTTATTATAAATGGTAAAATTGTCATAGATAATTTTGAGCACACTGGAGAATTAGCAGGAAAAGTTTTGAAGAAACGGTAAAATTAAATTATAGAAATCTTATAATTTATTATAATAAATTACTAGATGCTAAGAATAAAGAATATTTTAGACAAATTAAAAAAACAAGATCAGCAAGATTATGGTGTTGCTGTTTTTGATATTGATTTAGAAGTAACTAAGAAAGGAGTATTTATTTTTGGAGAAGTTTTGATTGAAAATCAAAAAGATAAAGTTTTAGAATTGTTGAAAAAAGAAAACATAGAAATTGCAAATGAGAAAATAAAAGTTTTGAGTGATGTAAGTAAGAGATATGAGATTGGTTGGGTTGTGGTGAAAGCTAAAATTGCAGATTTAAAATCGAGATTTGTTTCAGAAAAAAATATAAATGAAAACATTTTAAAAAGAATAAGATGCTCGCAAGCCTTTAAGGGAGAAATTTTGCGAGTTTTGTATAAAAATGAGGATCAATTATTGGTTCAGCAAAACGATTTGACGTTGGGTTGGATAAACAAAAATGAGGTTATTGTAAAGAAAGAAAGTTTTTATAAAGAATGGAAAAAGGGAAATTATGCAATCAAGGACAAGTTGATAAAAAGTAAGGTTTCAATTGATGTGACTATAAAAGAAGCAGAAAAATATCTTGGCTCAAAATATCTCCTTGGCGGAAAAACCAAAAACGGAATTGATTGTTCAGCGTTAATTCAGATTGTCTACAAAAATTCTTTAGGCATTGTTCTGCCAAAGCATTCATGGGATCAAAAAAAGATTGGAAAAAAAGTAGATTTAAAAGATATAGAAACAGGGGATTTGATTTTCTTGATAAAAAAAAACAACAAGCATAAACATGTTGGAATTGTTGAAGTGTTATTAGAGGGAATTGCGAAAAGGAATTACAGCTCAAAAGGTACTATGGAACTATCAGATAGGTCTAATATAAATTTAATTCACGCCTCGCTGGATCAGAAAAAAGTAATCAGACAGGATTTGAAAAAAGTTTTTGAGGATTATGACTTTGTAGAAGCGAAGAGAGTTATTCTTTGAAATAAAAAAATAGAGAATCTAATAGTTTTTGTTTACTATTAGCTCTCTATGGTAGAGCTAAGTTCTATTTGTACCTCACATTCATATCTTCTTATTATGACATTTCCTCCAGCAGATTTAAATGCTAAGACTGAATCGGAAAATCCCATTAATCTCTTCATTGTATTTGCTTTTCCTAACTGTTTTTCGAGGAATTCTTCTGTTTGCTTTTCCCTTTCTAATATTATTTCGATGAATTCATCTTCAAGTAAGACGTCTTGTTCAATGAATCTCGATATTCCTTCATTAATTTCTAACTGTATTCCATTGATTTCGCATGTCGGATTGATATAATCAATAGTATCAATTCTTAGTTTCCATTTTTTATTGCGTAATGTTAAACTAATCTTTGCTTGTTTTTGTGGAAAATATACAGTTCCTTCGTTGCATAAGATTTCTCTAAAAGCTCTTTCTGCATTCGTTCTTCCATTTCCTTGACTAGTCTTAAAGTATAATGTCAATTTTTCCTCTGCCATTTTATGACCTCCTATAACAATTAATAACAATAATCTAAATAAATGTCAATAGAAAATCAATTGAAACAATATAAAAATAAAAACATTCACATCGTTGGAATTGGCGGGGCGGAGGGGAGTGCGATTGCGGAGTTTTTGGTGGCCAATGGAATTTCTTCGATTACTGGGCATGATTTTTCTTCGAAGGGGGATTTCAAAAAAGCCTTTAATAATACTCATTTGAGTTTGAAACCAGAAGAAAGAGAGGAGGCTCTGGATCATCTTTTGAATTTGCCAATCAAAATAAATTTCAGAGATCATTATCTGGAAGATGTCAAAGAAGCAGATATAGTTTTTGTTTCGCAGGTCTGGTTTAAGTATCCTCAAAATATGCCGATTTTAGAAAATATTAAAGATGATGGCGTTCCGTTTAAGACAATTACAAATTTATATTTTGAACTTATGCCGGGCAAGATTATTTCTGTAACAGGAACGAATGGTAAAACAACAACTTCAAGGTTAATAAACAATATTTTTGAGGATTGGAAAGAAACTTGTCTCGAATATACTTCACTAGGAGATGAAAATGACGTTTCTTGTATTGCCTTTCAGGTGGATAAGAAGGATGATATTTTAAATGTTTATTTTGCTGGAAACGATAGACAAAATCTGCAAGTTTTGGATCAACTTGAGAAAATGAAAAAAGAAGATATTTTGATTCTAGAGACTAGCAGCACTCAGCTTCTTTTGAATTCTTGTATAAGCCCATCTATTGGAGTAATCACGAATATTTCTCCGAACCATCTTGATGATCACGGGAGTATTGAAAATTACATAGAAGCTAAGAAAAATTTAATTCGATATCAAAAGAAAGGAGACTGGGCAGTTTTGAATTATGACAATGAGCAGACTAGAAAAATCGCGAAGGAATTTTCAGATAATGCATTTTTGTTTAGCGCTAAAGAGGAATTGACACAAGGTTGTTTTGTGAAGGGTGGCGAGGTAGTGATTAGAATAAACGAGGAAGAATTTGTCTTGTTTTTAGTAGACGATATAAAAATTCCAGGAAATCATAATTTGGAAAATGTTTTAGCGGCAGCTAGTTGTGCATATTTATATGGAATTAATCTAGAAATAATTAAGAAGATGATTTCAAAATATACAGGAACAAAGCACCGGCTGAAACTTCTTTATAATATTGATGGAATAAAATATTATGATGATACGCAAGCTACAAATCCAGAATCGACAATTGCTGGAATTAACTCTTTTGATAATGATATAATTTTGCTTTCTGGTGGAGACGACAAGAGAATGAATTATGAAGAACTTGGACAGAGTATTAACAGTCGAGTTAAGTTTCTGATATTATTTCCAGGAGGTGCGTCTGAGAAAATTGAAAGTTTGGTTAATAAGAAGAAGATTGATTTTGTGAAAGTGAAAAATTTTCAAGAGGCGATTGATGAATTAAAAAAATATTATCAAAAAACTGATCTTAAAAAAGACGGTACGGTTTTGATTTCTCCCGGAGCGGCACATTTCTATTCAAGATTTGTTGAAAATTCTGGAAAGGACTTGAAGGAATGGATTAGATCTATTAATATTTAAGACGACTTACTATTCAGTGTTAATCTATTTTTCCTCCTCAATTAATTCCAGTTCAATCGGTTCTGTTGAGATTATTTCATGTTCAGCACCACAGGCAGGGCACGCAATGATATCTCCAATTTTAATTGTTTTTTCATCAACTGGAATCTCGCAACCGCACTCTTGGCAATTTGTCATATATTTGATTTAATGATTATGTACTAATTATAGTAAGATAAATTAAAAAGTCAAAAAAAGAAAGGCATCAGTTGCCTTTAATATCAATATTTAAGCTTGATTGAAATTGTTTTCATTTTTATTTCTGGATGTTTCTTTAGGAAAACAATTCCTGTGACAAGCATAATTGAAACAAATATCATTCCTGCATACGACAATATCTCATTGTGAAATATCATCATATTGCTTATAAATAATATTGCTAACAATTCTGATACAATTATTGATATAAATTTCCAATTTTGTTTTGCTTCCTCGTGATTTGCTGTAATTCTCTTAATAATTATATACCCAAGAGCAATAATTATAAACATTAGAATTAAAAAATGAGAGAAAATGAGCACTCTTTGAATTATTTCTGAATACATTAGTATTTAATCTCCGTCAAAAGTTTAGTCGATATATAATTTAATGTCAATCTTTCAAGAAAAAATCAATAAACAAGAAATAGGCATTTGGAGGTATGTTGGTTTTTATAATGATTTTGTGAAATCAGAAAATAGATTATATCTTGAAGATGGGAATTTGGAAAAATTAGAAAATGAGGATTTGAATAAAATAAGCAAGATAAAGCATTTATATTTTCAGCGAGAGGATGAAAATGAAACGGGATCGCTAAAAGGCAGGAGCCTTGCCTATCAGGTTTCGCTTGCGAAGCAAAATGGGATAAAAGAACTTGTAATTTCAACTTCTGGAAATGCGGGAATTGCGGCGGCTGCATATTGTCAGGAAGCGGAAATAAAATTATATATTTTTATTTCTCCTGAAACAGAAAAAGCCAAAATTGCGAAAATGCAGAAATATAATCCAATAATAATAGAATCAAAAAAAGCGATTCGGTTGGCTAATTATCTTTCTGCTAGGTATAAAATTGAAAATTTAAGACCTTCTTTAAATGACTCTTCTATTGAGGGTTTTAAGTCGATCGCTTTTGAAATATTTGAGAAATTAGGAGAGATTGATGCTCTGTTCACTTTTGTGACTAGCGGAAGTTCGTTTGTGGGAATTGGTAGGGCATATCAACATTTATTGGATTGCGATAAGATAAAAAAGATGCCAAAATTATTTGCAGTGCAAAGCGGAGAGATTTCATCTATTGCGGGAGATTTCGAAAAAATAACCAAGCAAAAAGATTCAGTAGCCGGAAGATTGGGAGTAAAAAATACGAGAAGAAAAAAAGAGATTTTGGAATTTATAAAGTTAAGCGGAGGAAGTGGAATTTATATAAATAATCAAGAGCTTCAAGAAGCGACACAGATATTGGAAGGAAATAAAATAATTACATCGCAAGAAGGTTGTGCAAGTTTTGCAGCAAGTCTGAGAGAAGGAAAAAAATATAATTTAAATAAAGTGGTTTGTGTACTTTCTGGAAAATCAAGAGATAGGAATAATCAGGTTACAAAAGATAAAATCAAAATAGCAGAAAGTTTTAATGATGTGGATAATATTATTATTGGGAAATTTAATTATTGTTAGAGTGACAGATTCTAAATATGAAAATTTATGACAAACGAAATTACAAAAATTAAAAGATTACTGAATAAGAAAGAAATTGGTCCTGTTTTTTTTGTGACTCCAAATCCGAATCGTGGGATTGGACTTGAAAAAGAGATTGAGAATTATCATATAATTTGCTCACAGAAAACAGATCTGGTGGAATCTTTGAAAGAAGAAAAAATAGCTATTTTATGTATAGAGGATGAAAAAATAAAAAACTCAGGTAAGCTCTTGGAGAACAAAGAAGTTCTAAATTATATAAAAAAAGAAGCAAAAGGAAGACAAATAAATATTATAACTTTTAAACCAAGTCCCAAAATTTCAAAAATATGTACTGATAATAATTTTCGATATCTAGGAAATGATTGGAAGCTAAATAGAAAATTTGAAAATAAGATTGAGTTTGCGAATATAACCAATCATTTAAAAATTCCGAATGCGAAAAGTAAGGTTGTTAAACTTCAAAAAAATAATGAAAAGATTTTAAATATGTTAGAAAAAAATCAGCTTATTTTTCAACTTCCAAGAGGTTTTTCGGGTAATTCAACTTTTTTAATAGAAAATAAAAAAGATTTAAAAAATATAATCGTGAAATATGCAGGCAGAGAATTTAAAGTTTCAAAATTTCTGAAAGGCAATACATATACAACCAATGCTTGTGTGACAAAATTTGATATAGCTGTAAGTCAGCCGATATTTCAAATCACGGGACTAACCGACTATAACAGAAATAAACTTGGAACGTCTGGGAATGATTATGTTTGTGGCGAAAAGTTAAGCGCCTTTGAAAAGAAAAAGATTTTTGATTATACAAAAAAAATCGGTGAGTATATGTCACAATCGGGGTATCAAGGAATTTTTGGCCTTGATTTTATAGTTAATAAAAATGCTGTTGATTTGATTGAAATTAACCCGCGATTTATTGGTTCAATTCCAGTGTTTACAAAACTTCAAATTCAAAAAGGAGAAATTCCTTTTTTACTTTTGCATTTGTTCGAATTTTTGAAAATTAATTACGATTTTGAAATATTAAAAAATTATTTTTCTTATGATTTTTGGCGAAAGCAAGATAATTTTAATTTTTCACAATTGATTTTAAGAAATACGAAAGAGAATGATATAAAAATTAAAAAAACAATGATCTCTGGTATTTATGAAACTAAAGAAGATAAATTAGTTCTCAGGAATAAAAATTATTTTTCCAAAGAGTTGGAAGAAGATAAATTATTGATTCAATGTTCAAAAAAGAATAGTGTTATAAGTCCCGATGCTGAATGTGCTAATTTGCAGTTTGGATGTAGTATAATGAAAGGAAACAAATTAGATAGAAATTTCGCTAAGACGATTGATTTAGTTGTTGGTAAATTAGGGTTATAATTTTATAAGGTATTTTGTTATGAAATCACACGAGATTGATAAAACTTTAATGTTAACGGTTTGCTTACTATCTTTTTTGGGCTTAATCGCAATATCTAGTGCCAGTGTAGTTATGAGTTATCATAAGTTTGGTAATAACTATTATTATCTATTTCATCAATTTGTGTATGGTTTTATACCGGGTTTTATAGCTTTGTTAATATTGCAAAAAATTGATTATAGAATTTTCAAGAAAAATATGTTGTTATTCCTGATTGTAACAATTATTCTTCTTTTTGTCGTTTTTGTTCCAGGATTAGGATTAGGATTGAAAGGAGCTAATAGGTGGATAAGTATCGCTGGGATTAGCTTTCAGCCCTCGGAATTTATAAAGCTTACTTTTATTTTGTATATTGCAGTTTGGTTTGAAAAAAATAAAAAAGACTTCTCTAATTTATTGATTCCATTCATCGTCTTGATCGTTATTATTGGCATTCCTTTAATAAAACAACCTGATATAGGAACTCTTAGTATTATCATTTTGACTGCTGTAATTATGTATTTTTCATATGGGGCAAAAATCAAACATATTCTCTTGCTTGGTGTTGGTGGTTTGGCGGGATTGTTATTTTTAATAAAAATTGCTCCATATCGTATGGACAGGTTTATGGTTTTTTTACATCCGGAGATTGATCCTTTGGGAATTGGATATCAGATTAATCAAGCTTTATTAGCTTTTGGCTCCGGGGGATTTTTTGGTCTTGGATTTGGGCAAAGTAGACAGAAATTTAATTATCTACCAGAACCGATTGGAGATTCAATCTTTGCAATTATTGGAGAAGAATTTGGCCTTTTTGGAATAAGTGTCATTGTTATCTTGTTTTTAATTTTTGCCATGCGAGGATACAAAATTGCCTGCAATGCCCCCGATGATTTTGGTAAATTAGTTGCCGTTGGAATTACATCGTTGATTACTTTTCAGGCCATTATGAATATGGCGGCAATTACTTCACTACTTCCCCTGACTGGAATTCCTCTTCCTTTTATAAGTTATGGCGGATCTAATTTGATAGTTTCACTGGCAGCTGTTGGCATATTACTGAATATTTCAAGACATTTAAAAGCATAATGTTCATTTTGCACTATGAAATATGAAAGATGAAATAAAAATGATTAATTAATTTGTTATGTTCTGATCTATAGTATATAATTTCAAGATTGAGATTTTATAGTTAGTTAATTAAAGCTTATTATCATTCCCTTGTTAAATATTGTTATTTATTTTATTATGAGATAAATAGTAAATAATAAATAAAATAAATATTATGAGAATTCTTTTTGTAGGAGAGTCTGCTGCTGGACATCTGGCACCAATTGTTGCGGTTTTTGAAGAAATAAATCAAAAAAAGAAAGAGCTGAAGCTTAATTCTTTGGAATTTATGCTGATTAGCTCTAAAAGTCATTTTTTACAGGAAATGCTAGAGGGAGTAGACCTTCCATTTAAAACAATAAGGGCAGCAAAGAGTGGAGTTGCTTCTCCATTACAACCAATTCTTAATTTTCTTAATATGATTATCGGATTTTTTCAATCCTTGTTATTCATATTTGATTATATGCCCGATGTCGTTTTTTCAAAAGGAGGAAAAGTGTCTTTACCCATTGTTATGGTTAGCTGGATATTTCGTATACCCATTATAATTCATGAGTCTGATTCAGTGGCTAGCCCAGTAGACAAGTTTATGTTTAAATTTGCAAAAAAAGTTGCAGTATCTTTTAAGGATAGCGAAGAAATATATCAATCCCCAAAAGTATTTTTTACTGGAAATCCTGTAAGAAGTTTCATTATGAAAGCGGATCGAGAAAAAGCAATGGCAGAATTTATTCTTAATCGTGAAAAACCAATTATTTTGATTATGGGAGGAAGTGAGGGAGCAAGGGAAATTAATAATCTTGTAATTGAAATTCTACCAGAACTATTGGAAAATTATCAAATTATTCATCAATGTGGAGTTGGAAATTATAACGATGTAAAGTCTATTATTGAAAAGATGAATATTCCAAATTTAAATAATTATCATTTATTTCCGTTTTTTAAGAAGAAAATAGCAGATGCTTATGTTGTTTGTGATCTTGTAATTAGCAGGGCTGGAGCGAATACAGTTTCGGAGATTCTTTCAGTTGATAAACCGAGTATTCTCATTCCTCTTGCTTCGGCAGTAAGTGACAAACAACAAAAGAATGCTTTCCATTATTCTCAATCAGGTGCAGCAGTTTTGTTAAGTGAGAAAAATTTGAAACCACATCTTATTTTAAATGTCGTTAACGAGATTTTTCAAAGTAATCTAAAAGTTATGGAAATGAAAAGAGCTGCTAGACAATTAGCTCAACCAGAAGCTGCCAGAAAGATAGCAGAGCAAGTAATTAATATTGCTAAATAAAACTTATTTATTACTCTATCTGACGGTTGGTAAATAGAGTAGTATTGTTTAAATATACTTTTTATGAAAATGGATTTTGAGAAAATAAATAAAATACATTTTATAGGAATTGGTGGAATTGGTTTAAGCGCGATTGCAAAATTTATGAAACTGAAAGGAAAGCAAATTAGTGGTTCAGACTTGAGTCGCTCTTTGGTTATTGATAATTTGGAAGAAGATGGAATAAAGATATTTATTGGTCAGAATGAAGAAAATATAAGTTCAGATATTGATTTAGTGATTCACACAATGGCAATTCCTAAAGACAATTCAGAGTTGAACAGAGCAAAAGAACTTAATATAAAAACTATCACTTATCCAGAGTCGTTGGGAGTTTTGTTTAATGACAAGTTTGGAATTGGTGTTTGTGGCACTCATGGAAAATCTTCTACAACGGCCATGATAGGGTTAATGTTAGATGATGCAGGACTTGATCCTTCAATTGTTGTGGGCAGTATCGTGCCAAGATATAAAAGTAATTTACGTATTGGAAAAAGTAAATATTTTTTGATTGAGGCATGTGAATATGAAAGAGCATTCCTGAATTATTATCCGAAAATAATTATCTTGAATAATATTGAACTTGATCATACTGATTACTATAAGGGCCTAGACGATTTCAAAAGTGCATTTGTAGAATTTTTAACTCATTTACCAGATGACGGACTCTTAATTTGTAATGGAGATGATGAAAATGTATTGAGTATAAAGGGTCAGATAGCAAGTTCTTTAAATTTTGGTTTGAAAGAAAATAATGGAGTGAGAGCTATAAATGTAATATTTACAGAGGGACAGACAAAATTTGAAGTCATTTATCAGAATGAAAATTTAGGAGAATTCGCATTGATGGTTCCGGGATTTTTTAATGTTTATAATGCTTTGGGAGCAATTTCTTTGGGATTAGCTTTAAAAATTCCAATTGAGAAAATAAAAAAATCTCTGGAAAATTATTCAGGAACTTGGAGAAGGTTTGAAATTAAAGGGAAATATAAAAATGCTTTGGTGATTTCTGATTATGCTCATCATCCTACAGCGGTCAAAGTTATAATTGAAGCAACAAAGAATTTCTATCCTGGAAAACGAGTTTTTGCAGTTTTTCAACCTCATCAACATAATCGAACAAAAGAACTTTACCAAGATTTTTTGAAAAGTTTTGATGATGCTGACATTTTGATTCTAGTGGAGATTTTTGATGTTGCTGGTAGAGAAGAAGAAAATGCTCAGATTGTGAGTTCTTTAAATTTGGTAGATGATATCAAGAAACAAGGAAAGAAGATATCAAAAAATATTTTTTATACTAAAGACTTACGAGAGACGCGGAAATTAATTGATGGAAAGATGAAATCAGATGATATATTGTTAATTATCGGTGCGGGGGATATTTATAAAATAGCGGACGATTTGGTTGCATAAAAAAACATCACTTTATTTAGTGATGTTTAGCCTAGTAATTAAGATTTTGAATAATCTTTTTATTACGACAGCTATTTCTTCTTTGCTTGGACCTAACCATTTTCTTTCTATTATGTCATAAATCTTTTTTTTATTTAATTCACCCCATTTTTTTATATTGAGTATAGGTTAATCATAAATCATGTCAATTGAAATTCAAAAAAACATACCACTTTCAAAACATACCACTTTTAAGATTGGTGGTCAGGCAAAGTTTTTTTGTGTTATCGGAAATATTAATGAAATCCAAGGGGCTTTGGAATATGCAAAAGAAAATAAATTAGCAGTTTTTGTTTTGGGAGGTGGAAGTAATATTCTTGTTTTAGATAAAGGTTTTGATGGACTGGTTATCAAAATACAAGATACAAGATGTGAGATACAAACTAGCGATAAAATATTTGTCGGTACTGGACTATCTTTGGCAAAAGTAGTTAGTGAATCTGTGAAAAATAATTTGACTGGACTTGAATGGGTAGCGGGAATTCCTGGAACTGTTGGTGGAGCAATTTGTAATAATACTGGAGCTCATGGAAAATCGATGGAAGATATTGTGGAAGAAATGGAAGTCATAGAATTATTCAATTATGATAAAGGGATTTGGGTGGTTAAAAAATTAATCAATCAAGAATGTAATTTTTCATATCGAAGTAGTGTTTTTAAAAAAGAAAAAAAGTATATTGTTCTGAGTGCGATATTAAAATTGAAAAAAGGGGATGAAGCTGAAAGCAGAAAAATAGTTGCAGAATATCTGAAAATAAGAAGAGAAAAGCAACCACTTGAATATCCGAGTGCTGGAAGTGTTTTTAAGAATCCAAAAATAGAAGATCTAGTTCTGAAAAAAATATTCATTGAATATCCAGAGCTTGAAAAAATCGTAAAAGACAATATAGTTCCAGTTGGATGGTTTATCGAAATGCTCGGATTGAAAGGGAAAAAAATCGGCGGAGCAATGATTTCTGAAAAGCATGGAAATTTCATTGTAAATACGGGAGATGCAAAGGCTGAGGATGTCATTATTTTAATTAGTTTAATCAAGCAAAAAGTCCGAGATCGTTTTGGGGTTCAATTGCATGAAGAGATTGAGTATGTTGGTTTTTAGCTAGTTTAATATTTATGCCTCATGTTGGCTCCATGTCTCCCGACTGGAGCTTTTTGTGATTTTTTCTTGTATTGACATTATTTCCATTTCAGGTATACTGTACAGTTGAAAGTGTTCTTTGACAAAACAAAAGAAATTCACTGGTTATGAAAGCTTGATATTGCTTTTGGAGAGCAGGCTTTGTTTTACGTGTCATTCTGAGCTTGTTGAAGAATTACACACTAAAGCATGAACTTTAAAATATAATAGTAGGTCTTCATAGCCGGTGAATAGCTGGTGAATAAAAGTAGAGGTGATTATTAATTATGACAGAAGAATTTACAACGGCCTTGAAAGAGGCAAATAAAGCATATAGTGATGGGAATCATAAAGAAGCATTAGAACTTGCAACAGATGCTGAGAGAATCGCGCTTGAGATGACGATTCAGGCTACACGAAAAAAGTCTTGGTCTGCAAGACAAGTAGGGTATAAAGAAAATGATGAGTCTATAAGAGTCAAAATGTACTGCATTGCAAGAACAGGTGCTCAGTTCATTCTTGATTATTCTAGGGATTTTGAAATGAGAAACTCGGCCATCAAGCTTTTGATGCTGTTACCAGGATCAGATATTGAGTCTCTTTGTAAAATAGGGGTTCGAGAAGTCAAATTTGCTGAATTAATTAATGAAGGAGAAAAAGAAAGTTGGATTGGCGAATTGAGAAATTCTCTCGGAATTGAAGTTCGAAAAACTGACCCACGACAAGCGATGGATATATTTTTATCTACACACGAAACAGTAAAAAGCAAAACTGTTATTGCAGGACATTTAATGCAAAATGCAGGAACTTGTTTATTAATGCAAATGAATGAAACAAAATACATCAATATGAAGCATTATTATGCTCATAAAGCAATTCAGCTTTTGCAGAAAGCTATTGATGAGTATCCTGAAGATCAAAAAGGTCACAGAGAATCGGTAAAGAATAAAATTAATAATACTAAGGAGGAAATAAAAAACAACTTCCAATAAAAATAGGTATAGGAGACAATAATGATTTTGCAAGAATTGTAAATGAATTGTCTCTTCTTTTTTTGCCTAAAAAATGTTAGGATGGGGTGGAGGGGGATTTTAAATAAATTAATACACCTCAACTCCTCTCAAAAAAAAGGGGGGGGAATGTAAAACAATATGTTTGGAATTTTTGAAAGTCATCTTAATATATATTCGTGGTTTCCGAAAATGGAAAAAACCACCTTTGATGTTTCATTGGTGCATTTTTTGTTGATGTTTGGATATAAACTTTTTTCTTTGTATTATCCTTTATATCTAATTTCAATCGGATTTTCAGTTATGAATATTGGAAGTATCTACTTGCTGACATATTCTGTAATTGCAATTTCTTCTCTCGCGATAAATCATTATATTCGCAAATTTAATCCCTCAAAGGTTGCGGCTTTCGGGATTGCGGGTTATGGCGTATTCGCACTGATGATGCTTTTGAGTCGCAATATTTATGTTTTTTATCTCGCCCAAATCGTACTTGGTTTTTCGGCGGCTGCTTGGCTTGTTTCTCTTAAATTGATTTTAATGAAGTCAAAATCAAAAAGCAAGAGTAAAAGCTTTGGTTGGTTCTATTCAATGCCTCATTATGCTTCAGTAGTTGCTCCTCTGATTGGTGGAGCTGTTATTCTCAAGTTTGGTTTTACAGGAGTTTTTATTTTAAGTTTAGTTATTCAATTTGCCAATGCATTTTATGCTTATAGTAGATTAAGCGGAAATGAAAATATATCACACAATAATAAAGAATGCAGGAAGGAAGGTCCAAAAAATAATTACAAAAAAATCTATCATGAAACAAAAAAAGATGGTGTGCTGATTTTTTTGTTAATATCGGTATTTTCAGCATTGATTCTTGGAGGAATCTATCGAGCATTTTTTGTTATATTTTTAGAAAATTTATCTTTTTCACAAAACGATGTTATCAAGTTTATTGCTCTTGCTTCAGTTGCTTACCTTCCTCTTTCGGTGATTGTTATCAAGATAATTGAAAAGCTCAAGAATAGGAAAATAATTAGTGGTGGAATTATTGCAGAAGGTTTTTTCACAATTATCCTTGGAGCGTTTTCAAGTGTGATGAATTTGTTTGGATTTTTTGTCGTAATGACTGTAGGTTCTCTTGGAGCCTTGGCGACAGGAAGTGGGAAGAGTGCTTTTCTATCCAGAAGGTTCCAAAAGTGTAAAGAAGAAGCGTCGGTGATTGATACGATTCTAGCAACTCTAGGTCCTGCTCTTGGTGGTCTTATCGGAGGTGTGGCAATTTCTAGTCTTGGTTTTGAAAAAACATTCCTATTCGCAGGTATAATAGTTTTTATATTGGGAACGATTTCATGGTTTATCAAAGTGAAAACTTAATTTTATTTTGCAAATTACGGGAATGTGACATATAATACAATAGCTTTTAGTATTTAATAATTATTGAATTTTTATGAGTTATATTTTCGTTGTTTTGTTGTTGTCGCTCTCGGCAATATTTTCTGGTTTAACGCTAGGATTTTTTAGTTTAAATAAGGAAGATCTCGAAAGAAAAGCAGAACTTGGAAATAAAGATGCTCAAAAAGTTTACAGTTTGAGGAAAAGAGGCAATTTACTTCTTTGTACTTTGCTCATTGGGAATGTCGCGGTGAATTCGGCTTTGGCAATATTTTTGGGAAATATCGCACCTGGGATTGTCGCTGGTATTATTGCGACGGGACTAATTGTGATTTTCGGTGAGATAATTCCTCAAGCCGTTTTTTCTCGATATGCTTTGACTTTGGGAGCAAGATTGACTTGGCTTGTAAAAATTTTTACATTTATATTATATCCAATTTCATGGCCAATCGCTTGGGTTTTAGACAAGGGCCTTGGAGAGGAAATAGCTACAATTTATTCAAGGCATGAACTTATCAAGATTATTGAAGACCATGAAGATTCAAATGAAAGTGATATTGATGTCGATGAAGAATTAATTATAAAGGGGGCTTTGTCATATTCAAATAAAGTGGTTGATGATATTCTCACACCGAGAACAGAAGTATTTTCCCTTGCTTACGACCAAAAGCTTACTGGAAATATTGTAAAAAATATATTCGAAACTGGACACTCTCGAGTTCCGGTTTACAAGGAAAATCTTGATAATATCGTCGGAATTTTATATATCAAGGACCTTCTTGCAAAAAATTATAAAGGCAAAAAAGTTGGCAGTATTGCTCGAAAAAATGTAATATTTGTTGATTCTCAGAAGCCTCTTGATGATTTACTTAATGCGTTTAAGACTTCTCGAAATCATTTATTTGTCGTTGCAGATAAACACGGAGTTATGTCTGGGATTGTAACTATTGAAGATGTTCTTGAGGAAATCATCGGTTCGGAGATTATTGATGAATATGATCAATTTGAAAATTTGCAAGAAGAGGCAGAAAACAAAATCAAGAAAAAGAAGAGAAAGAAGCTGTGACTTGATTGATTATTGACATATTTAATATTTCGTGTAAGACTGTCGTTAGTTAAGATTTGGAATTAGAATCTTTTATATGAAGATTTTGTTCTAAAAAAATAGAGGAGGATATGCCTATGGTCAAAGTAATTAAAGATACAGATGCAGGCCCACTATCAGAAGTGGCTCGAACGATAATGGAGAAAAGAGCAAGTATGGTTGGGCAGTTAATGGTTGGAGGCTTAACTGCAAGATATTGGATAGGTGTTCATAAAAACTTAGGTCCCATAATTAGAGAAGGGGATCTCACCGACGCACAGTTCCTTCAAGTTCATTGTATTTTTTCAGTAGGAAACTGGAAAACAGGAAATTTAGATGGAGCTAAAAGGTCAGTGAGAAAAATTCTTTTGTTTCATCAAAATGAATTAAAAGATTTACATAAGTTCCGGACCTTAGAGGACTTACCTGGGTATATATCATTAAAACAACTGCCCGAATTTCAATCATTGAAACTTTATTTTGGGGAGTTGAATGAAAAGTCACGCGTAAGATTAATTGCATGTGGCCGGGTTGACGAATAGAGGGAAATTTTTTCACCCTCTTTTTTATTTTTTCTATTTAGGGTTCGGTTTGGAATTAAGTAGTCCTAAAATTAAACTTTTTGAATTTGTTTTTTGAATAATATTTGAGATTTGCATTTTCATGGGAATGACAAAAAACGAGTAAGCTCTATAAATATTAATATGTTAAAATATTTTTCCTTTATCCTTGATAAATTCTATATCTATGCTATGATTATTTTGTAATCAATTAAAATAAAAAAACATGAATATCATCATAAAAGGGACAAATTTAGAGCTTCATGAGGATTTGAAGGCTTATGTTAATGAAAAGATTGGTAGTTTGAAGAAATTTATTGAAAATGAAAATACGGATGAAGGCACTGTTGTAGCTCGAGTTGAACTTGCTAAAACTACACAACATCATCAGCAGGGTGAGATTTATATGGCTGAAGTGAATTTGCAAATGACAAAAAAAATGTTGCGTGTGGTTGTTGAAAGTGATGGTATTTATAAGGCGATTGATGAAGTAAAAGATAAATTGAAAGTGGCTATCACGGATTATAAGGATGAAAAGAATACTAAAATCAGAAAAGGAGCAAGAATTATCAAGAAGTTAAAAAATATTTCACCGCTTGCTTGGGCGAAAGGTGAATTCAAAAAGTATAGATCAAGAAAAGAAGAATAAAAAAAGCAAAAGAAGTTTTTTTGTTTGCTTTTAGTTTGAAAATTTACTTAATAACTTACTATTAATTTTTATGTCAATTATAAACAAGATATTCGGTGATCCGAACGAAAAGGTTTTGAAGAAAATTTATCCGATTGTTGATGAAATTAACAAGTTAGAAGGTAAGTTTCAAGAACTGTCTGATGAGCAGCTGAAAAATCAAACGGAAATATTTCGGCAGAGAATGGAAAAGGGAGAAATGGTTGATCAAATTCTGCCAGAGGCTTTCGCAGTTGTTAGAGAAGCTTCGAAAAGAATACTCAAACAGAGACATTATGATGTGCAGTTGATTGGTGGAATTGTTTTGCATCAAGGAAATATATCTGAAATGAAAACAGGAGAAGGAAAAACTTTGGTTTCAACTTTGGCTATTTATCTTAATGCAATTGGCAAAAAGGGTTCACACCTTGTGACTGTGAATGATTATCTTTCAAAAAGAGATGCAACTTGGATGGGGCCGATTTATCATTTTTTGGGACTTAGTGTTGGTATTTTGCAACATGATAAGTCTTTTCTTTTTGACCCAAAAGCTGCACCTGATGAAAATGAAGTAACTGTTGAAATGGAAAATCTGCGTGATATTAGTCGAAAAGAGGCTTATGCTTGTGATATTACTTATGGAACAAATAATGAGTTTGGATTTGATTATTTGCGGGATAATATGGCAGTGAGCAAAAGTCAGATTGTACAAAGAGAATTAAATTTTGCGGTTGTAGATGAGGTTGATAGCATCTTGATTGATGAAGCTAGAACTCCGCTTATCATTTCTGCTCCTGACACAGAATCAAATGTCATGTATCAAACCTTTTCTCGTATCGTTCCACAGTTGAAAGGAGAAAAAGATTATACAGTTGATGAGAAAATGAAAGCAGTCAGTCTAACGGACGAGGGTATCGAAAAAATTGAAAAAATATTAGGTATGGATAATATTTATAACGAAGGAGGGATTATGATGGTTCATCATCTCGAGCAAGCCCTGAAGGCTCAAATTTTGTTTAAAAATGACAAGGATTATGTTGTTAAGGGAGGAGAAGTTGTTATTATTGATGAATTTACAGGAAGACCGATGCCAGGAAGAAGATTTAGTGAGGGACTTCATCAAGCGATTGAGGCTAAGGAAAATGTTAAAGTTCAAAAAGAAAGCAGAACGCTGGCGACTATAACTTTTCAAAATTATTTTAGATTATATAACAAGCTTTCTGGAATGACTGGAACTGCGGTCACAAACGCGGAAGAATTTTCTCGAGTCTATGAACTCGATGTTGCATCTGTTCCTCCTAATAAAGTATTCACAAGAATTGATAGAAATGATTTTATTTTCAAGACGGAGTATGGAAAATTTACGGCTTTGATTCGAGAAATAAAAAAATGTCACGAAATAGGACAGCCTGTTTTAGTCGGAACAATTTCAATTGAAAAATCAGAAACTCTAAGTCAAATGCTTGTCAAAGAAGGAATAGAGCATCAGGTTCTTAACGCTAAGTTTCACGAAAAGGAAGCATTGATTATTTCAGGCGCTGGGCAAAGAGGAGCCGTGACAATTGCAACCAATATGGCAGGAAGAGGGACTGACATTAAGCTTGGTGAAGAAGTCGAAGAGCTGGGAGGACTTTGTGTTTTGGGAACAGAAAGGCACGAAGCAAGAAGAATTGATAATCAGCTTCGAGGAAGATCTGGAAGACAAGGAGAGCCGGGAAAAACTCAATTTTTTGTGTCAATGGAGGATCATCTGATGCGTGTTTTTGGATCTGATAAAATGAAAATGGTGATGGATAAATTGGGGATTGAAGAAGATATGCCTATTGAGAATTCTTTTATTTCCAAGTCTATCGAAAATGCACAAGGCAAGATTGAAGGATATAATTTTGATATCAGAAAGCATGTGCTTGATTATGATGATGTTATGAATCGACAAAGAGAAGTAATATATAAAAGACGAAGAGAAATTCTTGGTATAATGGAAAATCTTGAAAAGGGTGAAAAGGAAATTAACAAAGATAATTATCCAGAACTTTTGAAATTAAAGGAAAAGATTTTAGAGATGTTCGAAAATCAATCGCAATATGTTGTTTCAATTCACAGTGTTGACAATCGAAGTGCTTGGGATGTGAAAGGAATAATGGAAGCGGTTCATAAAGCCGTTGCGGTCAATGGAGATTTTGAGAAAAAAATTAAGGACATTATTTTTTCTGATAAACCAGATGAAGAAGCTAGAAGCTTGCTGACGGATTTAGTTTTTTCAATTTTATCTGATGCTTATAACAAGCGAGAAGAAGAAGTTGGCTTTGAGGCTGCTAGGCAAATCGAAAAAATGGTTTTACTTAGAAGTATTGATGTTCTCTGGATGGAGCATCTTGATTCGATGGACAGCCTCAGAGACAGTATTGGTCTTCAAGGTTATGGGCAAAAAGATCCTCTCGTGGAATATAAGAAAGAAAGTTATCGAATGTTCCAGTCTTTGATTGGTGCAATCGAGGAAAATGTAATTTCTTCGATATTCAAAATCCAAGTTGTCAAAAAAGTGAAATCTCCGATGGAAAATCAGAATATCAAAACAAGTGGCGGAGGAGAAGAAGAACCTTCTGTTTCTACTCCTGAAATTGTGAAGAAAATAGGTCGCAATGATCCATGTTCTTGTGGAAGTGGAAAAAAGCATAAAAAGTGTTGTGGTAAAGAAGTGTAGTCTTTATTTGTAGAAAGTTTTTATTTTAAATAAAAAAATATGGATATAAATAATATCGAATTTATTTGGATTTTGATTACAATAATTACTTCTTTATCATCTGGTATTATCGGTGTAGTAATTTCAATTGTTTATCATAAAAAAGCTGAGAAACAGAGATCTAAAAATGAAACTTTAAAAAATCTAGTTGGGTATAGGTTTCATATACAAGGTGAAAAATTTTCAAAAACACTTAATGAAATTTTTATTGTATTTCAAGACTCTAAGATTGTAATTGAAAAGCTTAATAAACTTCACGCAGTAATAAATATTAAATCAGACAATAAAGATTTGGTAAATGAAGCACTGTTAAATCTTTTTAAAACAATGTGTGAAGATATAGATATTGATTTCAGTAAAAATAATGACTCATTGTTTCTTAAAGCATTTAATATAAAAGAATAAAAATTTTTGCCTTTTAAGTAAGAACAAGGTAGTTGTTTGACATTTGCGGTTTTTTGTTTTAAATTTACTAAGTATAGTTTTAGCGAATGTTTCTTTGCTCTGTATTTTTAATAACCAGTAAAACTATTTATATTTAAAGCTTCCTCAATTTTTCTTAATTGAGGGGAAATATCTTGTTTTAATTTAATTTTTTAATATTTCAGTATGTCTAGTAAAAGAAAAACGTTATTGAATATTTTGTTAATCATTGTTCTTGCGGTAGTTACAAGTTATGTAGTTTATCCTGGAAATCAAGGAATTAATATTCAAAAGTACGGGATTAACTATCAAAATGATTTGAAATTTCATTTGGGCCTTGATTTGCAGGGTGGAACTCATCTTGTTTATCAGTCCGATCTTTCTCAAATTAAAGAAGAAGACAAGGAAACAGCACTAGAAGGAGTTCGAGATGTGATTGAAAGAAGAGTAAATACTTTTGGAGTCGCAGAGCCAATTGTACAAACTTCTCAAAAAGATCGTTTGATTGTTGAATTGGCAGGGATTAGTGATGTGAATCAAGCTATCAAAATGATTGGAGAGACTCCACTTTTAGAGTTTAAAGAGGAGATGACAGAAGAAGAGAAGACTGCGATGCGAGAACAATTTAAGGATATTGAAATTTCAGAATCAGTTTTGGCACAGTTTTTCTATAAGAATACAGAACTTGGCGGAAAACAGCTCGAAAGGGCAGACGTTATTTTTGATCAAAACACTAATGAAGCTGAGGTTCAACTTCAATTCAATAGTGAAGGAAAAGATCTTTTTGGTGAAATTACAAAAAGAAGCGTTGGAAAAAAAGTTGCCATATACTTAGACGATATGCCAATTAGTATTCCAGTAGTCAACGAACCTATCACGGATGGAAAGGCTGTTATTTCTGGAAATTTTTCCATAGAAGAGGCCAAGATGCTTGTTCAACGACTTAATGCAGGTGCCCTTCCAGTTCCAATTAGTTTAATCTCTCAACAGACAGTTGGTGCAAGTTTAGGAAAAGATTCAATTGAAAAAAGTTTAATTGCTGGACTCACTGGTCTTATTCTGTTGATTTTATTTATGATAATTTATTATAGGTTGCAAGGAGTTGTTTCTGTTTTTGCCTTGATTTTATATTCTTTGATTGTATTGTCCATCTTCAAGTTTATTCCAATCACTCTTACTCTTTCAGGTGTTGCTGGTTTTATATTATCAATTGGGATGGCGGTTGATGCTAATGTTTTGATTTTTG